>DHYS01000031.1 GCA_002414185.1 Patescibacteria group bacterium UBA5124
TCAAAGAATAGAATCTTCAAGTATTTGTAAGACCAAGTCAAAAGACTTGTATCAATCAAATGCCAAGAGTAGAACCAGGACAAAAAGTACAAATAGGAGATCTTCTTGCAGAAGGGCCTTGTTCTGTACAATGAGAAATGGCGCTTGGAAAGAGTCTTAGAGTTGCCTTCATGCCATGGAAAGGATATAACTATGAAGATGCGATTGTAATTTCTCAAAGACTTGTAAAAGATGATGAACTTACATCAATACATATAGAAGAACATGAAATCGAAGTAGCTGATACAAAACTTGGACCTGAGCAAACAACAAACGATATTCCTGGAGTATCTATGTCAAAACTTAAGAATCTTGATGAAGATGGTATCATCAGAATCGGATCTAGAGTAAAAGGTGGAGATATCCTTATTGGAAAGATTACACCAAAATCTGAAGGAGAACTTACTCCAGAAGAAAAACTTATTCAAGCTATTTTCTGAGATAAATCAAAAAATGTAAAAGATACATCTCTTTATATGCCATCAGGAAGTGAAGGTAAAGTGATTGATGTTGTTATTCTTGATGCGAAGAAAGGAGATAATTTGATGGCAGGAGTAAGAAAGAAGATCAAAGTATATGTAGCTACAACAAGAAAGATTGAAGTCTGAGATAAATTGGCAGGAAAGCATGGAAACAAGGGTATTATTGCTATTGTTGTTCCAGAAGAAGATATGCCATATACAGAAGACGGTCAACCAGTTGATGTAGTACTCAATTCTCTTTGAGTAATTTCTCGTATGAATATCGGACAGCTTTATGAATCTCAATTAGGATTCTTGGCTAAATATCTTGGTGTAAAATTTGCTGTACCTACATTCTCAAAATTTGGTGCAGATGATATGAGAAAATTAGCAAATGCATGTGGATTTGATAATCTGAAGATGACTGTGTACAACGGAGAAAATGGAGAACCATATGCTGAAAAAGTAACCGTTGGATATATGCA
Source organism: Patescibacteria group bacterium UBA5124 (assembly GCA_002414185.1). GTDB lineage: Bacteria > Patescibacteriota > Gracilibacteria > Absconditabacterales > Absconditicoccaceae > UBA5124. The sequence goes on from DHYS01000031.1 coordinate 986, forward strand.
TATTCTCAAACTTGTTCATATGGTAGAAGATAAAATTCATGCTAGATCTGTTGGTCCTTACTCGTTGATTACTCAACAACCATTGGGAGGTAAATCAAGACAAGGAGGTCAAAGATTTGGAGAAATGGAAGTGTGGTCTCTAGAAGCATATTCAGCAGTATATACACTCCAAGAAATGTTAACAGTGAAATCTGATGATGTACTTGGAAGAAATAAATTGTATGAATCTATTATCAAAGGACAAAAACCTAAGATTGGAGGATTGCCAGAATCATTTAACTTTGTTACATACTTATTTAAGTGATTAGGACAAAACGTAGAACCATTAAGCGCTGAAGAATTAGAAATAATTCAACAAGATAGAATAAAGAAAATTGTAGATTTAGGATTGTCTGGATTGATGGATAGTTCATTAGTAGTTGGACAAACAGGATATGATGAAAATTCTTCTCAAGAAAAAGAAGAAATCATAGATAATGTTATTCAAGAAATGGAAGACTTTGGAGACTTGGAATAGTGATAAACAATAGGTCATAGAAACAATTATTTTCTCTGAAAACTATGACCTATTACACTACATAACACATATTTTTCTTTACCATTTTAAACAAACGCATGAACCAAAATAAATTTGATGGGTTGATTGTAAAACTTGCCTCAATGGAAGATATTGAGAAGTGGTCTCATGGAGTAGTAGATAATCCTGATACAGTAAACTATAGAACAGGTAAACCTAAACAAAGTGGACTTTTCTGTGAGTCAATTTTTGGACCAGTAAAAAACTACGAATGTAGTTGTGGAAAATATAAAGGTGTAAGATATAAGGGGATTGTTTGTGAAAGATGTGGAGTAGAAGTAACTACTTCTAGAGTAAGAAGATCTAGAATGGGACATGTTGAATTGGCTGTGCCAGTAATCCATGTATGGTATAAAGCTAGCCCATTAGGAGGTATCAATCAATTACTCAATCTTTCTGCAAATGAAATTGATAAAATCTTGAGCTTTGTAAAATATGTTTTAGTTAAAGATATTACATCTGAAGCTAAAACAGCTCTCAAAGACAAAGTTAAAAAAGATATAGAAGCTAAATTAAATGAATTAGATGAATTATACAAAGAAGAATTAGAAAAAAACACAGATAAAAAGAAGATTAAGGAATTAGATAAATTATATCAAGAAAATAAAGATTCTTTAGAAAAAGAATATAATAGAATCAAATCTATTATAGCAGATCTAAGCTTTGGTTCTACAATCATGGAAAATGATTATAGATCAGTATTTTCTTATATGACAGATTTGATTAATTTCCAATCTGGACCAGAAGCTATTCTTAAGATGCTTCAATCTATTGATGTAGAAAAAGAAATTAAAGCTAAGGTTAAGATTTATAAAGAACTTAAATCTGAAGATCAAAGAAAAAAAACTATAGCATTGATTAAGTTGCTTATCAACTTACATATTTCTGGAGTAAAACCAGAAAATATGGTGCTTAGAAAATTGCCAGTTATTCCACCTGATTTGAGACCTGTAGTACAACTTGAAGGAGGTAAATTTGCATCATCAGATGTAAACCTTTTCTATAGACGTGTACTGATGAGAAATATCAGACTTAAGAAGATGATTCAAGTAGGAATGCCTGATGTAGTTAAAAAGAATGAAATCAGACTTTTGCAAGAATCTGTAAATAATCTTCTTGTTGGAGAAAAAGCTGGTGCTGCTGGTGCTGGTGCTGGAATCAAAGTATTCAAATCACTTTCAGATATGCTTTCTGGTAAAGAAGGTATCTTCAGAAAAAATCTACTTGGAAAGAGAGTTGATTATTCAGGAAGATCTATCATTACTGTTGGTCCTACATTGAAATTGAATGAATGTGGATTACCAATCTACATCGCAGTTAAGATGTTTACACCATTCATTATTGGTAAACTTATCGAAAAGAAAATCGCATATACACCAAAGCAAGCAGAAAAGATGATCAAAGAAGAATCTTCTGTTGCTTTGAAATTTTTAGAAGAAGTAATCAAAGATAAATACGTATTGCTTAACCGTGCGCCAACACTTCACAGACTTTCTATGGAAGCCTTCAGAATTAAGTTGATGCCTGGTAAAACAATAAGAATTCATCCACTTGTTTGTCCTGCCTTTAATGCCGATTTCGATGGAGATCAAATGGCGGTGCATTTACCAATCTCTGATGAAGCTCAAAGAGAAGCTAGAGAATTGATTGCTGCAGATAAAAATATTTTGAAACCTGGTTCTGGAGATCCTACAATTACTCATTCTCAAGATATGGTACTTGGTATCTATTATCTAACAGATTTCTATGATACAAGATATCCAGAAAATTCAACAGAAGAAGAATGGTTGAAAAACAATCCTGTAAAAGGAATGTTCTCAAGTATTGAAGATGTCTTGGATATGTACAACAATGGAAATATTACAGTAAAAGATAAAGTAATTCTGACATACAAAAACGAACCAATCGTTACAACTGTAGGAAGAGTAATATTCAACAATATCCTTCCTGAAAGAATTAAATTTATCAATAGTAAGCAAAAATCTAAAGATCTTAAAAAGATTCTAAGTAAAATATTCGATGAATATGATATGCAAACAACAGTAGATGTTGCCGATAATATCAAAGATCTAGGATTCAAATATTCTACTATTGCAGCTACTTCTATCAATGTACTTGATATGAGAGTTCCTAATGGAAAAGAAGATGAACTTAGAAATGGTGATGATAGATCAAATGAAGTCTACAAATATTATTACAAAGGATTCTTCTCAGATGAAGAAAAACACAGAAATATTGTTAAAATCCGAACTGAAGTAAAACAATCAGTAGAAAAGAGTTTGAAAGATATTACTGGTCCTGGACAAGATCTCTATACAATGATCGATTCTGGAGCGAGATGATCTCAAACTCACATGACTCAGATTTCAGGTATGAAGGGACTCGTAGTTAATCCTCAAGGAGAAATTATTGAACTTCCAATTAAAAATTCATACGTAGAAGGATTGAGACCTATAGAATACTTTATTTCTGCCCATGCAGGTAGAAAAGGAAAGGCTGATACTGCGTTGAGAACTGCTGATTCTGGATACTTAACAAGAAAACTTTGTGATTCAGCTCAAGAAGTAATTATCAGACAAAATGATTGTGGTACGGATAAATATATTATTTTCTCTAAGGCAGAATATGATGCAATAGGAGAAGATTTCTATCGTGCATTATATGGTAGAGTAGTTGCTCAAGATGTAACTGATGCTAAAGGAAATATTATCTTTAATGAAGGAGAATTATTGGTTAAAGAAAGTGTAAACTTAATAGAAACATTAAATATTGGAGAAATTAAGATTAGAACTCCATTAGTATGTTCTACTGTAAGTGGAATCTGTCAAAAATGTTATGGAATGGATCTTTCTACAAGAAAGATTGTGGATATATGAGTTCCTGTAGGAATCATAGCTGCTCAATCTATTGGAGAACCAACTACTCAGTTGACGATGGATACCTTCCATACAGGATGAGTTGCATCAGGATCTGGAGATATGACACAAGGTGTGGATAGAATTAAGCAATTGTTTGAAGTAAGATCTCCAAGTTTACCAGCTGTTGTTGCTCCATTTGATGGAACAGTTTCTTTCTATGAACACAACAAACAAAGATATGTTAGAGTTCTTTCTGATTATCAAAAGAAAACATATATCATCAAAGATGGATATAGTGTTGATGTGAAGAAAGGAGCAGTAATTACAAAATGAACTGTATATGCTACTAAGTGAAAGAGTAAACTTAAGGTTCAAGAAGAAGGAAAAGTATTAGAAATCAAATCAGACTACATAGTATTAGGAGTACAAGAAACATATTCAAAAGCATTACTTGGATTATCTCCAAAGGTAAAAGAAAATGATGCTGTATACAAAGGAGATGTTCTTACTCTTGGAACTCTAGATATCAAAGAATACAAAGATATCGTAGGAGATCTTCCAGCTCAAAAATACATCATTAGAGAAACTAAGAAAGTATATGCTTCTCAAGGACAAGATCTTAATGATAAGCATATTGAAGTAATTGTTAAACAATTATTCTCTAAAGTATTTATTGAAGATTCTGGAGATAGTAGTTTCATACCTGGAACTCATGTGAAATACGAAGAGTTTACAAAGATTAATAAAGACCTTGAAGATCAAGGAAAAACTCCAGCCAAAGGTAAGAGACTTGCTCTCGGATTAACAAACATAGCTAAAGATTCTGATTCATGGTTATCTTCTGCATCATTCCAAGAAACAATTAGAGTAATGGTTGGTGCATCATTAAGAGGAGCTATTGATACGCTTTCAGACCTTAAAGCAAACGTTATTATTGGTAGATTATTGCCTGTTGGAGAAATTTACAGAAAATCACAGTGACTAGAGTAAAAAAATACTTGAAATTTGAGAGAAGATTCATATCTTCTCTCATTGTCAACGTTTTATTCATTTAGTTGGAATTATGGCACACAAAAAGGCCGGTGGATCGGCAAAGAACCTAAGAGACTCAAATCCAAAATATAGAGGAGTCAAAGTTTTCGGAGGACAATCTGCAGTAGCAGGAAATATCATTGTTAGACAAAAAGGATCTAAATATGAATGTGGAAAAAATACCTATCTTGGTAAAGATTTTTCTATTCATGCATCTGTGGATGGAACAGTTTCTTTCTCTACAAAGAAATTTGCTAATTTTGATGGTAGAAAATACCTCAAAACAGTTGTTAATGTAGACTAAAAGTTTGAAGTAACGAGGCATATTATATATTCTCGTCACAGTAATTTTAATTATTCAATTAGAAAAAGATGACTATCGGTCCAAAGAAAAAGGTATCCAAAACCCAAAGTCGTACAAGACACTCAACATGGGAAACTATAAATCTTAAAAAAATCTCTAATACATATAAGGTTTCTACATGTAAAAATTGTGGAGCTAAGAAATTAGCTTACAAAGTTTGTCCTGTTTGTGGATACTACAAAGGAAAACAAGTAATCACTATCAAGTCTAAAGGAAACGAAAAAGTAATTGACGCGTAGTCATTTTACCCTGTTTTCATAGAATCGATATGAATATAAAAACTAGAATTAATGCAAGAAAAGTAGCGCTGTCATACATATATCAGCACTGCTTTTTTCATCATCTCTTAACTCAAAAATCTGCTATTGTCGAGGCTTTGTTTATCGACAATATTTTCCAGTCTCAATCTGAAAAATTTGAAGCAGGAAAAGAAATGTTTATGAAAAAAATCAAATCATATGTTGATGAAAGTTTTGTTGATAATGTAGAACCATTTGTAGATGAATTTTTTGATGAATGGCAAAAAGAGGATATAGATTTTGATTATCTTGTGAAGGTTGTTCCTCAAGTGGAAAAACTAGAATCAGAATTAAAAGAACAGGTAAATTCTTATACACAAAGTTTCAAATATGATGATATGGATACGATAGATCAATCATTATTTCTTCTTGGGTATGCCGAATGGAAAACATTATGAACGCCAAAGGAAGTAGTTATCAATGAACTTATAGAATTAGCAAAAAGATATTCTGATGAATGAGCTCCAAAGCTACTCAATGGAATTATGCATAAAATTATGACTCCAACTGAATAATAAAATAGAAATCTGACTCTCCAGTCGGATTTTTTATTTTGTATCAGGTTGATTATTATTATTAAATTTGTATAGTTCAAACAAACTATTTATTTTTTTTGTAGAGATGCTATACGGAAATCAAGAAGCCAAAACTTTATTACAGAATTATATCCAACAATACACAGATTCTTCACAAAAAAGAGCCTGATTTATTTTGTTGTCTTGACCAAAAAATATTGGAAAATCAAGTATTGCATGAGAAATGATATCATTACTTCTTGGTCCTTATGTTCAAAGTAATCTTTTACATATCAAAGATTATTCGGAAGAATTAGGTAAACTCCATGCAATCAAGGTAGAAGAAAAGGATGGAACCGAAGAATATAAAGGTTTATTGAGTGATTTTAAATACAAAGATATTGGTGTAAGAGAGATCAATGTTTGGATGCAGCAGTCATGATTTTGAGCTATCAAAGTAATCTTGATAGAAAATATAGAGAGAATGACTATAGCAGCAGCAAATGCATTCCTAAAAACTTGTGAAGAACCACTAGCAAATAGAATAATTATTGCTACCACAGGAAATAAATCAAAGGTAATAGATACTATTTTATCGAGAGCTATTTTGGTTCCTTTTTCGGAACTTACGCAGCAAGATATGACATCTATAGCAAATGAACATATGCTTTTTTCTGATGATCCAGTAGTTCAAGAATTGATTATTACCATGGCAATGGGGAGACCATGAGCAATGTTTTCTTTCAATAAAATCTTAACTGAAGATGATGATCTCAAAAATAATATGCACCAATTGTCGTCTATATTATTAAATCCATGAAACATCTTAAAAAAACAGCAATTACTTATGAAGTTTGTAGAAAAAGGAATTATTGAACAGTTTTTGGATGGGTGGATTGCTTATACAACAAATCATAATCTGATTGAACAATCACAGAAACGACTTAACATCAAGAAAATGCTTCAGACAAACGTACAAGTTGAAAATATTATTTTATATGGACTACTAGATTAATGAAAAAAATATTATTTTGAATTATTGTTTTTTCAAGCTTTATAAGCCTAACTTTTGCATGAGATTGGAATCTTCCATGAATCTCTATTATATCTCGTAAAGAACGATGAGTTGATGAAACTATAAGATTTTCTAAATTATCATATGCCGAACGTAAAGCTTGGATTAACTCTAAATCAGAAGAGGATATGAAGCGTCTAGAAGAGACAGATATAGATGCCTTTTTGGATAAACAAAAGCAAGAATATATCACAGAAATGAGAAATGATTATCTAGTCTCTAATTATCCAAGTGAACAAACAGTAGATAATCAAGTCTTTACATATAATAATAATTTTCTTAGATGGCCTCAAAGTTATCATTACAACAAGACTAAAGTAATTGTTCATCATACTGCAGGAGATACATCAGCATTTACAGGAAAAGAAAGTGTAATAACATATTTGCAGGATATCTATAAATATCATACTATTACCAAATGATGGGGGGATATCTGATATCATTTTTTGATAGATCCTTATGGTAATATTTATGAAGGTAGAGCAGGATGAGAGTGAGTTATAGCTGCACATACAAGCCGAAATAATTCATCGGCTTTATGAATTTCATTGATGGGGAATTTTGATAAACAAGAACTTTCAAAAGAACAATACAAAGCGCTAATTTCTCTCCTCACAGCGCTTGCAAAAAAATATAATATAGATCCTAATGTAAGAACAGATTATTTCAAAGCTACAACAGAAGCTCCATATATGAAATCAGTAGAAAATTATAGTTTTGCTGGTCATAGAGATGCTTGAGTAACCTCATGCCCTGGAGTAAATGTGTATAAATTATTACCTGAAATTAGAAAAACAGTAATATCAAATTTAGCTAAATGAGTTTTAGTAAGTTATACAAGTACATTAAATTCTCTTCCTACGATCAAACAAATACAGTCATGAGAATGATTGTCAAAATGATTAGATATGATAAAAAACTGGCAACCAGAGTTTGATAAAGTAGTAGAAAGTCTTAGAAATACGTATCTTTCTTCTCACAAAAATATTTCATTAGCAACGGTTTCTTCTCAAAAAATTCAAGAAAAAATAACTCCTCAAGAAGCTAAAAATATGCTAGAAAAAAATATTTCAGTATTGTTATATGAGCTTTCAACTAAATTTACCAAGTGGAATGTTTCATGTGCTGGTAAGTGTATTTTTGATGCTGATGGAAAAATATATACAGCAGTAACCTGAAATATAGAGATAGTTGAATGATGATTATTGCTTACTTTACCATCTCATAAACAACTCGTATCATCACTAAAAGTAACATCAAAGATTAATAACGTAGTTACTATTACAAATTATAAAAGAACATCATTAGCAAAGATAGCTCGAAATTCATTTTATGGACAGCTATTATTTACAAAAGACACATTAAAAAATCTTACAACAAGTAAGTTTGAAGATGCATATGTTGTTGTTAATACCTTACCATTTAAGAGTTATCTTAAGGGAATTGTAGAAACTAATGATACAGAACATGCAGAAAAAATAAAAGTAATGAATATTATCTCAAAAACCTATGCATTGTTTTATCTTTCTGAAAAAAATCGCCATCCATCCATACCAGAAGGAAGTACGTATCAAGCTATCGATAGTCCAGATATGTTTCAAAAATATGTAGGTGCATGATTAGAAAAAACATTAAAAAAAGTACCTCTTCTTGTACAAAATATGGAAAACCAAATAGCTATATATAGTGGATATATACCAATACTTCCATATTTTAGTTGTTCAGCTGGATTTACTTGGTCTGCTCAACAAAAACGATGATGGACGGATACACCTTATCTTCAAGGAAGAATAGATTTTGAAAAATGTTCAGATTTCAATGGACATGGAGTGGGACTTAGTGGTAAATGAGCTCAATATTTAGCTAAACAATGATGGACGTATAAACAAATTTTACAGTACTATTATCCAGGTATAGAAGTGATAAATTTGTAGTCTTGCAAACATACGGAAAATCATTATAAACACGCAACATTTATTTTGATATACCAAAATGCAATCCGTACTTTCAAAATTGTTTACGTGATCAAAAATTGAAGCTTATGAAGATATTCTAAGAACCTATCATCGTAAAAAACATGCTGTTATAAATTATCTCTATTTTGCAAATATACCTGCCAAAGGAGTTTTTGAAAATCATAAGGTTGATATAAACAAGGAAGAATATAAAGAAGCTCTTTTGGATGATTATAAAATATTATCGAAAGCAACTATTTCAGCGTCTTATAAGCAGGCGTTATTAGAATCTGATTTTCTTTTTACTGATGGAATTGCTTTACAGCTTTTCTATTGGATAGCATACAAATTGAAAAAAATCAAAACACCAAGACCACGATTGGAAAATCTTAATGGTACAGATTTTTGTTTATGATTTTTAGATTGGTTACAGGAAGATAAGGGATCAGAAAATATTCACATAATACTTTATGGTACCTATCCATGAATACTCGAAAAAACTAAAACATTTTTGTTAAATAAATGATATGATGTATCCTATATTCAGGATGGATATACTAATTTTGATTGGGAACAAGTAGAACAAACTATTCAAGAAAAAAATAAAAAATATCCAGTTTTGATTGTTGCTAGATCTACTCCTGAGTATCCTATCCAGGAATTATGGGCATGGAGTAATCAAGAAAAAATAAGAAAAAATAATCTTCTTGTGTTTACGCAAGCAGGGACATTTGATTTTTGGGCAGGTATCCAAAAAAGAGCTCCAAAACTGCGAAGAACTCGAAAAATAGAACGATTGCGAAGATTGATTACTCATCCTAAAAGAAACCGAAAAAAAGTACTAGATTCACTTAAGATAATTAAGTATGTTTTTTCGTATTTACTATTGAAAAAATAATAGTTTTTGATACAACAACTTAGATGGGAGCATGCTCCAAAATTTTTTGCTATTTTTAAATAGATAATTTCACCTCACATATGCAAATTAAGGAAGAGAAAAAGATATATGCAGAAGCTGAGAAATGTATAGATATACATCAGACTTTGCAAGATGGTATTCACTTCAAATTGTTCGTAGAATTTCCTACTGAAAAATTTGCTGACTACCAAAAAGATCTTATCCAAGAATTTGCTGCAAATTTTGTAGATACTATCCAAAATAGTGATTTTGATATTGATCAAGTAAAATCTCAATGTGAATTGTCTCTTCAAGATTTGAATACAAGATTGAAAGCATTTGCAGATAAAGTACGTGATGTAGATTATTTTGAAATCAAATGATATGTACAAATCATCATAGGAAATCTTTTGGTTTCTTCAATGATAGGAAATGTAGATATTATGATTTTCAGAGATCGTAGAATGTACTATTCTCTCAATAATTGATCAAAAATTAGAGGTAAGATAGCGTTGTTTTCAGAATTTATAGAAGGTGATCTTGAAAGTGGAGATGAAATAATTTACGTAGGAACAAAAGTATCTGATGTGTTAGATACCTATGATCTTAAAGAAATGGAACATATTCTTCAAACAGAAGAATCTACAGTTATGGATTTTATAGATGAAGTACTTTCTTCGAGAATAGAAAAATCTGCTATAGGATTTTTGATGAATTATATAATCAGAGGATCTCTTAAGCAAAATAAAATTGCAGAAAAAATAAATCTAGGAAAACTTACTACTAAGTTATGATTTATTCAAGAATGGAAAGGTAAATTTCTCAAAAATAAATATCAAACAACTGTTGCTATTCTTAGTTTGTTTATCGCATTTATGTTGTGGAGTTTGCTTTCACAATTGTTTAAGGCAGAGAATAAAGAAGTATATGTAAATTCACAAGGAGTAACAGTTGATCTTACTATTGAAGATATCAAAAAAGATATAGTTCTCTTCAAATCTATGGATTCTGCAGGAGATGAAAAAGGAATGAAATATCAAGAAATACTAAACAAACTTAATGTCTTGGAAACAAAATGAAGATGGGTAGAAGATATTGCTCAACTAAAAAATATTCTTAAGGCAGATTATTACAAAGGGTTTAATATTATTACTATGAATAGCTTGAGTCAATTTGATGATGCTGTTGCTGGTAAAAAGACAACTGTATTTACATTTAATCAAGCAGAAAAAGATAAACTCTGAACACTATCTACGATAGACTATCAAAAGGATATTATGATTGCTTGATCAAGTGCAGCATTGCTATGAACAACAAGTGAAACAAGTAGAGGAGCGTTGATAGAATATGGTATAGATGATGCTATCAAAGGATGTTCATTGAGCTTGTTAAAAAATGGATTCTATTGTTATACAAGCAACGGTAAAATATATCTTATGAGTAAAGCGTGAGTAGAGGCTGTTACTACAGGAGATCCAGATGGTTTTCCTACAAATATATGAGGTGTAGGAACATATGGAAAAGCTAATATGTATGTCTTTGCACAAAACATTACAGACTTATCTAATTCTACATTTGTAACGAGATATCGTAATACATTAGGTTCTCAATCAATCTATCAACAAGGACAAAAATATATGGTTAATCCAGGATTAGCTACAGGATTAAACTTTGGATCTGGATTTACAAACTTTGCTATTGATGTAAACTTCCTAGCTCGATCAGAAGGAAAACTCTATCAATTCCGAAGAAATCCAGCGACATCACTTACCCTTACTTATCGTGAAATTAAATTGCTTGGAGGAGATAAGATGACATCTAAATATGGAAATAATGTAAGAATTATTACGCCAGCAAACTCTAGATACGTATACTTACGAGATAAAGATAATCAAACATTTACAGTATATGAATCTCGTCCACTCAAAACTAATGATCTCTATGCTACCAATTATAATCTTTATTATCTCTTCAGATTTTCATTTGATCTAGGTGTTAATAAAGTTGTAGATATAGCGGTGCCTGATGCTACAGGAGATAGACAGAAATGTATATCTTAACCAATAATGGAGTAAATAAAGTAAATCTCTACGAATTTGTAAATAGTATCAAGCAAAATAATGTGCTTAAACAAGTTAACTAATTTATACAATAAAATAGAGTAATATGAAAAAACTACTGATATGAATATTATATTCTGCGGTAGTTTTTTCGTTTGTAAACGCTGCCCAGATTACTTTTAAAAGCAGTAATGTAAGTTTTTCTGATGGAAAAAAACATGAAATAGATATTGCTTCATCTACGTGTGATACGATGTATGGAGTATGTTGGGATAAGAGTTATCTGTATTATCTTTATCGAAATCCTCACAAAATCATAGCTACCAAAAGAGATGAAAATATTAAAGTACTATCTAATTATTATTATTTGATTTGACAGCATAAGTTTGCTGAAGCCTTTGCTTTGAGAGGGACTGCGTACAATTTTGAAACATTCAAAAAAAACTATACAACACTAACTAAAGTGTATCTCTATAATATCAAAAAAACATCAACTAATATATATAGTTTTAATGTAGAGATGATTGATGCCAAAGGATCTACGACTTATGCGTTGACCAAGAAGATAATCAATGGAAAACTTTATGATGCTACCACTAAGAAAATTACTCCTGAGTATCCCAAAGAATTCACTTTTGCAAATATGCAAAATTATGTATACAAAAAAGAAAAGAAATTATTTATCAATATTTCTCCAGTAGGAGATTGGTTATGTAATTTTCGTAATATAAAAGCATACAAAGATAAAAATTATCCTGATTGTAAAAAAATAGAAAAATTTCAAATGGTAGAAGCAACAGTATATACGATTATTCCCAAAACTATTCCATCATTTGTATTGTTTGAAGATACAACAATAGGATACAATCCTACCTTTACGATAACAGCAGGTACAACCGTTGTGGTTTTACCAAATAAACTTGGAGTAAACGGAGATGTAAGTAAATGACTCTCTCAAGATGGAGCGGCTGGTTATTATGTAAAACAAACCAATGCTAACAATATTCTTCTTATCCGCAGATGCGGTTCAGGAATGTGAAAATCTGTAACCTGTGTCGCAATCAAAGATAGTATAGAAAAAACCGTGAAATTGAAATAAGTAAAAAACTATAAAATAATCTAGAATAAGGGATTGAAAGAGAAAAGTCTGTGTAAAATTTTCAGGTTGCCAGTTGAATTGAAAATTTTAAATCAGACTTTTCTCAGAAATCTTACTTATAGTTTTTCTTGTAAATTCGAGGCAAATTGCTAGAAATAATCAGATTTATTTTTAATTTTTTCAATCACCATTGCGATGAAAGCATGTTCCTCTTCAGAACTAAGAAATCTCCGAAATACATTCCGAGAATCCAAACAACATAAATACTTACCAGAAGTTTCTCTTGTTGCCGACAAAGAAAGTACGGCGATGTTCAACGTAGCAGGAATGCAACAGCTTATTCCATATCTTATGGGTAAGCCACATGAACTCGGAAGAAGAGTTTTTAATATTCAAAGATGTATCAGAACAGTCGATATCGATGAAGTAGGGGATGCTAGTCATCTTACGTATTTTGATATGATGGGAAACTGGTCGCTTGGAGATTATTTCAAAAAAGAAGCCGTAGAACGAAGCTGGGAATTTCTTACAAGTGCTGAATATCTTGCTATCGATCCAAAGAAGCTTGCTGTAACTGTTTTTCAAGGTGATGAAAATGCTCCTCGTGATGAAGAAACAGCAGGATATCGAAAGAATGCAGGAGTGTCAGAAGATAAAATTTCTTACCTGCCTGCTAAACACAATCGACGAAGCCCAGGTCCTGTATGACCTTGCGGACCAGAT
>DHYS01000021.1 GCA_002414185.1 Patescibacteria group bacterium UBA5124
GTAAGTACTTTGGGATTTTGCTTTCCATATTCATCCAAAGGAATAAATTCATAAAATGTTCCATGATTGATCAAAAGCATCATATCATCGACATCATTTTCTCATTGGATTCCAAAAAATCATTCAGAAGCATTATAAATCTGATAATATTTCATTTTTGGATTTGGCATCATAGATTCAAATTGAGATTTGTAGAGCGTAATTGGCAATCCTCATCGGAAAAACAATTGCATATTTGGCCAAACTTCCAATATATTTTTCTTTCCTGTTTTTTCTAATACTTTATATAAGAGATTGAGCAACCATCAAGGCTGACCGTTGATGAAAGTAATATCTTTATTGATAGTATGATCGACAATAGCATCCAGCTTTTTTTCCCATGGTTCTATATATAATATATCTTCTTGTGGTTCTTTAAGAATTTTACCTATCCAAGGGGTCTTTTTCTGAAGAATTGCAGATATAAATCCTAATTTCATTTTACAAAAATAAAAATTAAATTAGGAAACATATGATTACATTTTTATCTATTGCCATTGGAGTTACTCTAATTGGTATTATAGTATTTATCTACTCTAAAAATCCTTGGAAAGAGACCTATACATCTTTTTTTAAGGGGAGATATAACGTAGATACTACAGCGACACTTGTTGTCCCTGTAAAACAAAAACATGAATTTAGTTGTGGTCCTTCATCCGTAGAGATGCTCTTTCGATCATTTAATATTGATGTGGATAGTGAAGCTATTCATTCATATTTTTCATCAGGATTCACCAGTTCAGGGACAACTCCTTAGAAAATAAAAAAAACTATCAACAAAATTTTAAAACATGCCTGCTATAGTGACAAATACGAAGCAGATGTACAACACCTGTCTTCTTATAAAGATATTTCAGAGATTCTTCAAAGAGATCAAACGGCTATTGTATTATTTATCAATGACTTTGGTCAACATTACTTTTCTGAACGATCTTCCTTTTTACACTATGCTTGCATAAGCAAAATTTCAGATAAAGTAGTCCAAATCGCTACTCCTGAATACGAATATACATATCTATACGACTGTAAAGATGGTATTATAGAATATTCTTTGGATGATTTTTTTGAACGATTTTATTGTTTACCCAAACACATAAACAATATTGTTTGGCTTCAAAACAATACTCCAGATCGGATAATTAATGCAAAAAATCGATTTGCAAATTATTTATTCAAGAAATCATTATTATTGCTGTATAGAAGCGAAATTATGTTACCAGGGATTATGATCTATCTAAGAGAGCGATAATTATCGCTCTTTTTTTTATTTTCTCTTTTTTTTTATCTCTATATCTCTATACTGTCGCTCGTTAATTAATAAAACAGATTTAAATAATCCAGTAGATGCCGACTCCAAATTCTTTAGGACGGCATGACATTTAGAGATTTACCTTTTTAATATACTCTATGAAATATCATTCATCGTTACTCAAAAAATTTATTTCAGTCAATGAAACTCCAGAAAATATAGCCAAAAATCTCATTGTTAAAACGTGCGAGATAGAAGAAATTATCGAAAGAAAAATATCAGACTCTATTGTTATATGATATGTTACATCTTGCGAAAAACATCCTGATGCTGACAGACTCAATGTTTGCCAAGTAAACTGTGGAGACAAAGGTAGTTATCAGATCATTTGTGGTGGGCTCAATGTGAAAGCAGGACTTTTTGTACCTGTAGCATTACCTGGAACTAGATTTGAAAAAGCTGGAATCACTATCGAAGCAAGAAAGATGAGAGGAATCGAATCCAATGGAATGATCTGTGCTAAAGAAGAAATAGATATCATGGAAGATATGGATAGCCATGGAATCTGGGATTTACAATTGGATTTGGAAGATATTAGTGAAGCTGATTTAGGGACTCCATTAGCTCAAAAATTTTCACGACTCAATAGTTATGTCTTTGATGTAGATAATAAAGGACTCACAAATAGACCAGATCTTACTGGACATTTTGGTGCAGCTGTAGAACTCAATGCTATATTTAGATGAGGTTCTGCTATTAGCTACAATAAGGTTAGTGATCTTATCAAACAATTTGACCATACAAATATTGTAGAAACACTTCAGCAAGCTACTCCAGCCAAGAGAAACGTAGTAGGACAAGCTGACGGATTAAACTCATATACCCTCTTGGAGATCAATAATGTAGATATCAAGCAAACATCATTTTTCACAAGACTCCAAATGATAGATATGGGAGCAAACCCTAAAAGTAACTGGGTAGATTTTTCTAATCTCTTTATGCTTTTGACAGGACAACCTATTCACTTCTTTGACGCAGACAAGGTAGATGGAGATATTATCATCAGAAACGCTACTGATGGAGAAGAATTTATCGATCTTTTTGAAACAAATCATACCCTCAAATCTACAGATATCGTGATCGCAGACAAAACTAAGATTCTTGCTTTAGCAGGAGTAGTAGGAGGTCTCAATAGTGGAGTTTCTGATACTACCAAAAACATCCTTGTAGAAATCGCAAATTTTGATCCAGTAAAAGTAAGAAAAACTGGTACAAGATTATCTCTCAGAACTGATGCAGAGCTTAGATATGAAAAAAATATTAATCCATGGTGGTCTCTTTATTGTTTGATTTTGTTTTTGGATGAACTCAAATATTATGGTAAAGATCTAGGAAATTATGAACTTGGTGGTATTGCTCATTATATCAATCCAGCTATTACAGATTCAAGATATAAGACTGTATCTATAGATCTTGATCGTATAGAAAAATCTATCTTTGGAAAACAACAAAATGGATTTCAAAATACTGCCAGAGAAATCCTAGCAGGATTAGGATTTGGTGTAAACAACGATAGCGTTGTTTGTCCTATATGGAGATCTCCTGATGATCTCAATATCATGGAAGACATCACAGAAGAAATCGTAAGAATCTATGGATATGAAAATGTAACAAATACTCCTCTTCTTAGTGATACTAACCATATACCATATAGTCCAGAGATAGCTCTCCAAAGAAAATTAGAAGAGATATTGATCGAAACATTACATGCAGATCAGACAGAAACATATCCTCGAGTAAGTGAAAAACTCCTCAACCAATTTGGGAAAAACACAGAAAATATGTATTCACTTATCAATCCTGTAAACCCAGAAACACCGTATCTTAGAGATAGCTTAGTTTATAATCTTCTTGGATATGTTGCCAAAAATAGTAAATTTTTTGATAGTTTTAGAATATTTGATATAGGAAAGGTTTGGGAAAAATCTAACACAGCCAATCCTACTGGAACATATGCATCTCAATTTATCAACGAACAAATGATGCTTGGTATTTTTGTTTACCAAAAAGATATCTCTACTTGGGAACAAGATCCAATTTTGGAGGCTAAAAATATTATTAAAACTATATTTAACAAACTAGAAGTACAAACTACAATCAATTATATCCCCACTCAAAATCCTAGTATTCATCCAAAGAAACAAGCAACAATCTCTATTAATGGAAATGATTTTGGTTTTGTTGGATCACTTCATCCAATGATTCTCAAAGAACACAAAATCCCTGAGACAGCTGGTGCTGTTTATATATCACTTTCTTTTAATGCAATCCTCAGTCTTTTAGCACAACAAACTGATGTCAAACATCACTATGAAACACTTCAAGATCAAATTGTTTGGAGAGATCTTTGTTTTGTAATCGATAACAATCAGACTTTTGATGCAGTACTTAACTCTGTAAAAGAGATCAAAGATATTAAAGACTTGGAAGTATTTGATGTATATGAAGGAGCAAATTTAGGAGAAGGTAAAAAATCTGTCTCTATCAAGATCAAGATTGTTGGTGATGGAAACCTTACTACTGAAGCTATCAATGCAATCATGGATAAAGCAATCAAGGCTGCAGAAAAAGTTGGTGGAAAGTTGAGATAAATATATCCTTTTTATTTAATTTTTTTTCTCTTTGTGTCATTCCGGCTTTGTCAGATGGAGCAGGAATCTAGTTTTTTCTTAAATTCTATTTAATACTTCTTGCTTTTTTGTTGTCATTTCCGCTTTATCAGCTGGGGCGGAAATCTAATTTTATTTATTGAGAGAAGTCTCAAAACTCTTTTATTTGACCTTTTTGTCTTGATACAAAAAGGTCGGAAAAAAATCAAGTCGCCATCAAATCTCGCTCTTCGCTCGGTCAAGGTGATGGCGACGGTAGCTGTTACAGTAATTGTTCAGACATGTTGAAGTGACCTACTTTTTTTGAAAATATAATTTTTACAATTTTCCCGTGTCGATATAGCTGGAAAGCCTAACGTTGACTAATAAACCACCGGCCGAACAAACGTGGCGGATTTGTGAGGCCTAGACCTTTTTGGATACTTTTTTCGGTAATGGGAAAAAGTATCAAATAGAATTTAAGAAAAACAATTTATATAAAAAAACCACCCATTGATGAGTGGCTTTCTTTGCATATAATCAGAATTTATTTTTTGAATTTAGCTTTACCGAATGCTAGGATTGGGTAGAAAATGAATGGAAGTACGATAAGTCCTAGTGCAAATCCTACTCTCTTTCCAAATTTTTTAGCAATACCGTTTGAGATAACAACATACAAAAATAAGAATACAAGTGCTGCTATTACCACACCTGCTCATCAAAGTCATGCATTTGTTTCAGATATTGCTCCTGATAATACAAACAATACTACAGGTATCATAAATAAGAAATACCACCATCCTGGTTTACCAGACATTAAGATCATAAGATATCCATTGTGTCCTTTGATCAAAGATTCATATCCTTCGTATCCAGCTTTTTTGAATAATCTCCAGAATACAATACAATAAAATACAATAAGGGCAACAATAACGATAGTTCCTACAACTCCAATAGCTCCAGATGCTGCTACCATATTCATCGCATCAAGTTGAGATAAAGAAGCTAATTCTTGTCCTGTAAGTGGTAAATCCATTGTAATAAAAAAAGGATAAAAGTGGTAATGTACCATTGTTTTTTTATCCTTTTATAAAAATATTTCAAGAGATTTGTTACTTGGTGCTATCGGTTTGTACCTGTTCTGCTATAACCAACATTCTTTGTTTTGCAGTACCTATCGGATAACATCCCATTAATGTTACATAATTTTTTCCATTATTTTGAGAAAGTTTAGCATATTGCTGGTAGGTTTCATTTACGTGTTGAGGATATTTTACTTGAATATCTACAACCTTATATTCATACAAATGACCATCCCAAACTACTTGCACAACATCTCCTATTTGTATCTGTGAGATGTGAGCAAACGCCATACCATATTTATTGTATTTCCACCATTCTTGACTAGTATGTCCAAAAATTAAGGCATTTCCTGATTCTCATGGATTTGGTGTGGTAGGATATTTTACTACTCCTCTTTTGAGCTCTTCATTGTAGTTTTTGTAAATAAACTCCTCCATATTTGTGTATGCACTGATTACAATAGGATCATCTACACCAAATCTTGGCACAATAAGTCTATTTGTAGGCGGTAAGGTATTAAAATTAAAATCATATCATTTCAATCATTCTGCTAATAAACTTTCTGTATCTTTGGCAATAGGTTCTGAAAGACTTCATGATGCCATATATTCTTCTATCATTGAAGATATTTCTTGTTCCCTTGCTTGTTGTTTATCTATGATTGAAGAAATAGAACTGTTTTGATACATACTCTCTTTTACATCTTCTATATTTTCTGACGAATTTAAGTTTAGTGTTTCTTTGAGACTAGAGGCAAACAAGGTTGCATTAGTAAATACGGTAACTACTGTCGTTGCAATACCAAAAATTAATCAGATAATTACAAGTTCTCTAATATATGAAAATATTTTATTCTTTTGTCTTTTTTTGGAAGTAAGTGTATCTAAGTGATCTAGCGTAAGATAATGCATAGCAAACGTCTTTCTAAAATTAAAACCATATACAGTATAAGTATATAGATTACTAGATTTGAAAACAAAAAAATCAGATTTCCTTTTGTTTGTTTGATTGACAAATTTAAAAAAATCCCGCACAATATGCGGGAATAATTTTTATAAACTTCTGAAAAGCAAATATTCTTTCTTGAGTCCTATATTTATTAGAAACCAGGAGAGAATAAAAAAGAGTGAAGTAACTATAGCTAAGAATACACTTTGGAAGACCATCCAATAAATAGATAGCCCTATTGTCGATACAAAGTATACTATCACAAACACTGAAATATAATATTCATTTTTTGTTATAGTGTAATATCCATAACGATAATCAATCTTAGAGATTATAGCAGGCCTTTTTATCATAGATAAGGCTAGCGCTCCACAGAATACAATCAGTATTACAACTGTAAATTCCACAAAATACTCATATGGAATGCGGATAAAGTTGGACACCAGATATGGAACCAAAAATAACAACGCCATTACTGAAGCTATAATAATCCTTGTAAGTGTAAAAAATCTTTTTTTAAGAGATTTCTTATGATACACAATATAGATAATTCTTCCTACTATAACTAGAGATACAAACGTCATTATAGATGCTATCAAAAAGATAGGTATTGGAGGATTGTATCTAGTAAATATAAAGAATAGAAGGATTACCATCACTACTCCGACACCAACATACTTCAAAATCATTTTCAACTTCTTTTTCATTTTATTAATTTTTATTTTTTTTGCTTTACTCTTTTAAGAAAATACCACAAAATATCAATATTTTTTGTTTGTATTTTGAATAAATAACATTAGAGTGGTAGGACGTTAAATTATCGTGAATATGTCATCAAAATAATTAAGAAGTGTTTCTATTTTGTGTAGGTAAAAATTATGAACTATAAAATACTTTATGAAAATCCAAATGAAGATATAATAACCAGACTCTTGAAAATCAGAAATATCGATGGAGATAATGATAATTTTCTTGATCCAAAATTACAAAATTATTGGCTAGATCCATATCTCCTACATGATATGGAGAAGACCGTAGAAAGAATTGTCTTGGCTATCAAAAACCAGGAAAAGATTATGATTTTTGGAGACTATGATGTAGATGGCGTAACTTCCAGCTATATTTTGTACAAATTTATCACTAAATATTTGGGACACAAAAATATAAGTATTCAGTATCCAGATAGAATCAAAGATGGGTACTGACTAAAAAAACATCACCTTGATGATATCAAATCAAAGTGAGTAGATCTTATCATCACGGTAGATAATGGTATCACTTCAATAGATGAAGCTCTTTATGCAAAAGAACTAGGTTTAGATCTTATCATCACGGATCATCATGCTGCACTGGAACGTATTCCAGAAGGATTTGCTGTAGTTAATCCACAAATATCTCCAGAATATTCTTTTAAATGATTGGCTGGTGTCGGAGTAGCCTTTAAGGTGATCTGTGCACTTCTCGCCAAATCCAAGTTTGAACAAAGTAAAAAAAATCAGATTTTTAATTATTTTCTCCCTATTGTAGCTATAGGAACAGTTGCCGATGTTGTGCCTTTGATTTATGAAAATAGAATCATCGTCAAGAAAGGACTCGAGATGATCAATCATTCTCGTGACAAGATTCCTTCTTCGCTGAGAGGGCTTCTGGACTATCTCAATATCCAGCAAAAGATCGAAACTTTCCATATTGGATTTGTTATCGGACCAAGAATCAATGCCGGAGGAAGAATGAAATCTCCTTATGATAGTCTCTATTCACTCCTCTACTCTGGAGACAAACAACTTCCTTACTTAGAAAATATGGAAGCTATCAATACCGAAAGAAAAGCCCTTCAAGACCGCTTATTTAAGTTTGCAGAAAACAGTATCGAATTGGATAAAAAAATCCTTATCTCTTATAGTGAAGAGTTTCATGAAGGGATTGTCGGTATTGTTTCGGGAAAACTCACAGAAAAATACAATAAACCCTCTATGGTGATGAAAGTAGATGCAGAAAGAAATATGGCAACGGCGAGTTTGAGATGACCAGAATACTTTGATGTCATAGGTATGATCAAGACAGCAGAACATTTGTTGATGAGATTTGGAGGACATAGAGGTGCGGGTGGATTGTCTGTAAGTCTGGACAATTTGGATGCTTTGGTGGCACATTTTACCGAATACTGTGAAAAATGTATCCGCGATGAAGACCTCCAAAAATCAGTCTCTATCGATACCAAACTCTATGATCATGAACGAGATGATGACTTATTATCCAAGATAAATCAGTTTGCACCATTTGGAGAAGGTAATGAAGAACCAATCTTTCTTATTGAAGATCTCCATATAGAAAAAATAGAAACAGTCTGATCCAAAACTAAGACCCATTTGAAAATCTATGGAAAACATGGAAACAAAAAAATGACTAGTTTATTTCGAGGAAAAGGAGAAGAAATGAATTCTAGAGGTCTCGCTAGCTGATCTACTATCAACCTAGTTGGAAAAGTAAAAAAAGATACCTTTAATGGAGGACGATATTTTGAGGGAATGGAAATAGTGTAACTTTCTTTGAGTACAATTTCAGAGAGAAGCTCTCTAAATTTTTAATTCAACTGGCAGCCTGAAAATTTTGTTCGAGCTTCTCTCTTTCAATCTTTTTTTACTACAAAAAAAACGTGAGACGAAATAATCTCACGTTTTTACTGTTTATTGCTGCTATTTTCTGATTTTAGCATTTGCGTACCAAAACTCAGTCAAATATAATTTCAAATCTTCTGGTAAATATGACTGCTGATCCTGTGTAAATTTATCAGGATCCATAACTATCCCCATAAAGAATGCGGCAGTCAAATCTGCCCAATTTTCATGATACCAGATATTTTTATTTACATTATTAAGACTCGCTGAATAACTTCCAAAGGATTTAGGATATTTTTCTATCCACATAGAGAATTTATCTAGATACTCTTTCGCATCTATAGACACTCCCTGTAATGGAAGCTGTAATTGATATCCTCTAGGTAATACAGGATTTTCTTTCCGAAAATATTCACAGTATCCCTTCCAGTAGTAGGCACTATTTTGATAGACATGCCCAACTTCATGAAAGAAAGCATAAAGCACATATACTGGCCATACAGATTCCAACATTTTTATAATTTCCTCGGAATATGTTTTTTTTACTTCTTTCCATGGAAAATCATACAATTCTATGCTGTAATCATAAGGATTTTGATCATAAGACGTAGCATATCCACAAGGTAATGCTAGCAAAGAGATAGCCTCTCTCCTATCTTCTGTACATACTTCACCTTCGTACGTGTATAAGTTTTCTTCAGTTACGCCTTTCTTAAACCATTGAGTTGGCTTTAAGATAATTCGTTTTAAAGGTCTTCTTCGAAGTGTTTGAATAGGAAGTGCAAGTAACCAGTATCTTATATCTACTACTATTTGCTTGTGTTCATCAGTATATACTCCTATAAATTCAATTTCTTGTATAATTTTTCTTTTTTCATTGATAGTGACCACAGCACATTCCTCAATCCAATTTTTACGAACAAAATTCTCCACATAAGAGAAGTCTATTTTATGCTTATATAAAGCAAAAAACATCTCCATTAAATCAAAAGGCAATTTCTTTTCCATAATCTTTTATTTGTTTTTATTTTGTTTTTTACTTTTACATATCTTTACTTTTATTTCAAGTATGATTATATATTTGACTTTATCTCATCAACATATTTTTGATAATAAATAAAGATGCGTAATATACGCACCTTTTTACACAATTTTTAATTAGTTTTTACTTTTTTTCTACTCCCTTGGTAAAATTCTTTTAATCGATTCATAGCTTCGATTGCAGCTTTACATTCAGGACCAATAGATCCTTGGGCAAATTTTTTAGGCGTAGGAGGGAGTTCATCCAATCTTCCATCTGAAATTATTCTTAGTATAGTACTGATTTCCTTTTCTTCCCAATGATTATTTCTCAAATCTTCCAAAGGATTGTACTCCTTTTTAACTTCTACTAGCATACTTTTATTATTTTTAGGTTTTATTACATTGTGTGTGCTGTTGCAGAGTTACGTTCCCATTTTTAATATAGTTTCTAGGTATTTTGCTCGCGGACTCAATTTTTTCATCCCAAACCCTAGATGTCTCCTAGAAAAGTTATAGAAGGATAGCCAATTTCGGAGCATGTAATTCGCATGAGAATATGCTCTTGA
>DHYS01000010.1 GCA_002414185.1 Patescibacteria group bacterium UBA5124
AAAAAAGTCAAGAATCAAATAACAAAAAAAGGTTAATTATTAGGATTATATTTCTTTTAGCAATATACTTAGAATGTATTAATTCTTAATTATATTCTCATGACAGATCCAGTAACACAAAGTACTACATCAACTACAAACACAGATGATGTAATAATAAATCTAGACTTAGAAAAAAATGAAACACCTACTCAAGATATACCAGAAATATCTCTAGATTTTTCTAGTACCCCTACAGAAACAGAAAATACTCCAGTTGCTGAAGAAATTACAACTCCTGAATCTACAGAAAGTATTCCTGAGATTTCTCTAGATATCTCATCAACTCCTGAAGAAACACCAGTTCCTGAATCTACAGAAAACATTCCTGAGATTTCTCTAGATATCTCATCAACTCCTGAAGAAAGCATAGATACAAACACTACAGAAACTACTCCAGTTGCTGAAGAAACTACAACTCCTGAAATCTCTTTTGATACACCAACTGTTGAAGAAACACCAGTTCCTGAATCTACAGAAAGTATTCCTGAGATTTCTCTAGATATCTCATCAACTCCTGAAGAAAGCACAGATACAAATACTACAGAAAATACTCCAGTTGCTGAAGAAACTACAACTACAGAAACACAAACGCAAAATTCAGACAATCGATTAGATCAAGAAGATAAATTAGTTGAAGAAAACCTTCAATCTAGCCAAGAAACTACAGAAAATACTCCAATTACTGAAGAACAACCACAAGCAAATATAGTAGATTTATTTGTTTCATCTGAAGAAACTCCAACTCCTGAAACTACAGAAACTTCTCCAGTTACTGAAGATACTTCTATTTCTGAAGAAACTACAACTCCACAAATCGAAGATACACAAACTGAAGAGATTCAACAAACTAATGAAACACCAACTGTTGAAGAAAATACACAACCACAAGAAGAATCTACAACAACACAAGATACTTCAAATTTACAAAAAGATCAACAAATCATTTCTCAGATTCAATCTATTGCACAATCAGGAACCACTTCTCAAGCCACACAAGAAACTACTCAACCACAAGCATCAGGAATAAACCTAGACGATATTTTAGGATGACCTGCTCCAGTTGCACAAACTTCTGCACCAGAAGTCACTCCAACACTCCAAACAAATCCTATTACCAACCAACCATTACCTCCACAAACAATTCTTCCTGCTTTCACACAAGCAAATAACTATACAACACTACCTACTGCAAACATACAACAAACTCAACAACCAATAGCAAATCCAGCTAAAAACAAAAAACTTTTTATCAATTTAGCTATAGGAATAGGAGCTTTTGTAATATTTGGATTTATATTCAAAACAATGTACCCTATTCAATACCAACAACTTATAGGAAAATCTACAACACCTATCATCACAGATACAAATACTCCTCCAACAGACACAGAAACATCTGACACCTCTGAAAGTGGAGATACAATACAAACAGATACTACAAATGATGGATTATTTGCAAATGCTTCCACAGATCAAACACATGGATCTGCCCTTGAAGAAACAACTGATTTCAATGCGTTTGAAGATCTCAATGAAGTAATAGATACTGGTTTCGACGAAGAAGCAACAAAAACAAAACTTCAAGAATATATTTCTCAAGGAAAAAAACTTCGAGTAATAGCCCAAAAATCTAATGATACAGAGAGTAAAAAATATAGTTTATTTTTATGGAAAAAAGCAACAACATTGCTCGATGAGATTGAAAATGGAACAGAAATCAATACTGATGATATCAATCAACAGATGGCTCAATTTTCAGAATATTTAAACAAACTAACAAGCAATGAAGAAACTCCAGTTCCAGAAACAAAACCAGAACCTACACCAACACCAGAAGAATTTTTCTGAACAAATTGAACAGAAACCACAGATCAACAAAAACCGCAAGATATCACTACAGAAACAATCTCATGAGAACAAGAATCAGCTTTTGCAGAACAACCAGAACAATTTAACTAATCTCTTAGACAAATATATTTTCTATCTCAAATACGAAAAAAACGTAAGTCCAAAAACTATAGAATGATATACACTCTGGCTAAACAGATTGATAGATTTTTTAGGAGATATAGATATTTCAGATCTCAATCGCATGCAAGTATTAAATTTTAGAATGGCTCTGCATCAACAAGGATTACATATCAAAACAATCAACTATCATATAGTTGCTATTCGTGCATTTCTCAAATTTTTACTAAAAAACGATATAGACTGTCTTAGTCCAGACAAATTAGAACTAGCTAAAGTACCACCTAGAGAAGTAAATTATCTCTGAGAAGAAGAAGTTGAAAAAATACTTCAAGCCCCAATAACATATCCAGCAAACAATCCTCTTAAACAAGCAAGAGACGAAGCAATTCTAAATATGCTCTATGGAACAGGACTAAGAGTATCCGAACTTATAAGTCTAAAAATTACAGACATCAAAATAGAATCAAACCAATTTACTGTTATTGGAAAATGATCCAAAATGAGAGCGGTATTTACTACCAAACAAGCAAGAGAAAAACTCGAACACTACCTCAATATGAGAACAGACAATTCTCCATACATCTTTGTAAATCTTTCAGTAAACGGTATTGGAGATCATCTCAGTAGAAACAGTATAGAAGAAGTGGTAAGAACATACGCAAAACTAGCTTGAATCAACAAAAAAGTTACTCCGCACACTCTTAGACATAGCTTTGCTACTTCTCTCATCAAAAAATGAGCAGATATTAGAGCGGTACAAACACTCCTCTGACATGCTTCTATTACCACAACACAGATCTATACGCATATTGATGACAAACACCTCAGACAAGTCCACGATCTCCTTGAATCTTAATAAAGGATTCTTAAAACAAAAAAATACTATGTCATTCCGGCTTTGTCAGCTGGGGCCGGAATCTATTTAATTTAACTAGATTTCGGCTCCAAAACATGAGGCCGAAATGACATTAACCAAAGATATATTTATTATTTATCTCTAATATACCAATGAAACTCGAAGCACTTCTCCAAAAATACGACACCATTATCCAAGAAGAAATCAATATCAAAGAAATAGACAATTTAGATAGCAGTATCAAAGTAAATAAAGTTTTTAAACCTATTGGATCTAAACTTTCTAGTAAATTTGGTAAAGATACAGGAAAAGTAATCCAATTTGGTAAACAAGGAAACATCAAACAAGGAGAAAACAATCAGGTTATAGTTTTCGATGACCAATGAAATGAACGATCTCTAGACGCTTGAGAGTATGAAATTGCATATGAAGGATTAGAAGGAGATAATATTGCTATCGACAATGAAATTATTGCAAAACTAGATCTTACTATGACTCCAGAACTCATCAAAGAATGAGTAGCTCGTGAAATTTCTAGATTTCTCAATCAAATGAGAAAAGATGCTAAATACAATGTAGATGACAAAGTACACTTAGCATATCAAACAGAAAGTACCTACCTTATAGAAATAATGACAGAGTTTTGATCATTTTTTGAAGACGAAGCTCTTATCAAAGAAATATCTCATAATACGAGAACTCCTTCTGGAGATATTTTAGCAGAATTCACTTCTGACGAACAAATGATTCTTTTTGCTCTCAAAAGATAATTTTCACTTCTAACAATACACTATGGCTACACCACTTTGTTTAGATTATGCTCTTCACTATATTTCTCGTTTTCCAAAAACAGAAAGAGAACTCAAAATCCAACTCCTTCAAAAAGGATATCTTTCTGCCGACGTAGAAAATGCTATGGAATTTCTCAAAACAAAATGATTTATAGATGATAGAAAATTTGCAGAAAGTTATTTCAGAAGTGAATGTACTAACAAAGGAAAACCATTAATTCGTATCATAGCAAAACTTCAAGAAAAAGGCGTTGATAAACATATTATTCACGATGTTATCAAAGAATCAGAAGAAGATATCTATGAATGAATCCAAGAAAAGATCAAAAAAGAAATAGTGACATACAAAAAAAGAGGAGAAGAAGGATTCGATATCATCCAAAAACTTATGAGAAAGGGTTATAAATTAGGAGATATCAAAAAAGTTATAGAAAATAAATAAACTATTGATACTATTTTTAAAATGGGTATAGTTTTTGGACTAACAAAAATTAATAAAACAAATGTATGAAAAAAAATTTAGATTTTTTGCTTGTTGGAAATGATGGTTCCACTGCAACAGTATCCGTAAAAGTTTCTCAAAAAATTATGAGAAAAATAGCCAAAGAATGTCCAAAATGCACCAAAATTGCATTTATAACAAACAAGGTTATTGAAAACGGCAAAACATATATTGCTGATATTTGCACTTTCTTTGGTCCTGAATTCATTTCTATCAAAAACAGAAATGATTCTTTACGATTTATTCTCAATGTGCCTTTAGGAGAAGCTAATTATGATCATTTTTACGAATGCATGAACACATCAGCCGCTTAAAATTTATAAAAAAACATTAAAGCTACCAGTTTATAGGTAGCTTTTTTCTTATCAAAAAATTTTTCTGATTTTTCCCTTGAAGTACAGCTCCATTTTCCTATACAGACACATCTTATTTTCTTTACAACACAAGATATAGGATAAAATACTACAACAAAACACTATATATTGTATTTATTTCATAAAGATATTTTTTTAATGACAATTCAATTTATTAGAGACAGAGAAGGTGATATGGTTGATTTTGATCTCAATCGTATTAAAATTGCTATCACAAAAGCATATGAAGCCACAGGTATTTCTGATGTATCAGATATTCCAGCTATCGTAGATGCTATTTATCTTCACCTTGAAGAACACGAAAAAACATTAGCAGAATCTGATTTACTTCATGTAGATCACATCCAAGACATTGTAGAAAAAAACTTAATGCAAGCTGGAAAATACAATGTAGCCAAAGAATATATTCTTTATCGTAAAAAACATGATGATATCAGACAAGAAGCACATGAAGAAGAACTCAAAAAATTAGAAACACATCAGCTTCACGTTACCAAAAACAATGGAAACAAAGAAGAATTCTCTCGAGATAAAATTCATACAACATACAAACAAATAGCAAAAGAATTTGCTGAAGTTTGTCCTTTTTCTGAGCTCCAAGAAGAACTCAAAAAATATCTTATTGATAATATCAAAACCACTGACATCACCAACCTTATCATCAAAGCAGCTATCAACCTTATATCACTTCAAAACACCAATCGACAATACATTGCATGAAGATTTGCCATGATAGATATGTACAAACAAGCTTGTAGAAATAGAAACATTTCTATAGATCAGATCTATACTCCAGAAACATATCTTCAACACATCACAAATTATCTACAAAAATGAATCTATTATAAAGATTTTTTCACCTATTATACTGAAGAAGACATCAAAAAAGCTGGACAACATCTGAGTAAAACTACAGACATGGAATACAATTATACAACCACGCTTATGCTCAAAAAACGTTATCTTCTCAATCCAAACAAAATAATTCACGAACTTCCTCAAGAAATGTACATGACTATAGGATTATTTCTAGCAATTCCTGAGCCACAAGAAAAGAGATTAGAAATAGCGCTAAAAATATATGAATATTGTTCTACCCAAAAAATATCTCTACCAACACCAACATTGATGAACGCTAGAACCAATTTCCAACAACTCTCTAGTTGTTTCAAACTCAATCTTGATGACGATCTAAGATCAATCTATCACAACATCGAAAACATGGCTCAAATCTCAAAATTCGGAGGAGGAATAGGAACATATCTCGGAAACATTNNGGAGCTATCTCAGTTACTCTGGATAGCCGACACAAAGATATTTTAGATTTCTTAGATCTTCAGACAGAAACAGGTGACATCAGACGTAAATCATTCGATATCTTTCCTTCAGTAACTATTCCTGATATTTTTATGCAAAGAGTAATAAACAACGAAAATCGAACACTCTTTGATCCTAAAGAAATCCATGATATTACAGGTAAAAAACTTCAAGATCTCTTCCAAGATGAATTCACAGCATTTTACCAAGAATTAGAACAAAATCCAAAAATAATTCTTAAACAAACAATTTCTGCCAAAGAATTGTTTAAAAGACTCCTCAAAACTGTAGTAGAAACAGGGATGCCATATATATTCTTCCGTGATACCGTAAACCGTATAAATCCAAATCGTCATGCAGGAAATATTTATTCTACACAACTTTGTACAGAAATTGCTCAAAACACATCTCCTTCTACATTCGTAGAAGAAACAGACGAAAACTGACTTATCAATATCAAATACAAACCAGGAGATAGCGTAGTATGTAATCTCGCTTCCATTAACATAGCAAAAGTATATACTATAGAAGATATCAATGCCGTGATCCCTATTGCTATGCACATCCTCGATAATGTCATCACTCTCAATTTCTTCCCGATGAAAGAGGCAGAAATCACAGCACTCAAATATAGAAGTGTTGGACTAGGATTCTTAGGATTAGCAGAATATCTGGCTACTAACAAAATGATGTATGATTCAGTATTTGCTAGAGATCACGTAGACAAACTCTTTGAACAATACGCATTTACAACTCTCCAAGCATCTTGTGACCTTGCTCAAGAAAGAGGACATTACGAGCTCTTTCCAGGTAGTGACTGGTCTCAATGAATACTCTTTGGAAAAGATGAATCTCGATTTCTCAAACATACTCACCTCCAAACACAATGGTCTACACTCATCAACAATATTAAAACACATGGAGTCAGATTCTCATATCACCTCTCTCCTGCTCCAAATACATCAACCTCACTTGTTGTTGGAACTACTGCCGGACTTCTTCCTATCTACAAAAAATACTTTGTAGAAACCAATAGCATTGCACCTTCCGTTAATGTTGCTCCAAAACTTAACCAAGAAAATATGCGATTCTACAAAGAATACGTAAATATGAATATGTCAGATGTTATCGATATGATTGCTGTTGTTCAAAAACGAATCGATCAAGCTATTTCCTTTGAATGGATGATAAATCCTGCTATTGTTACTCCTTCTGATCTCTACGCATATTATCTCAAAGCATGGCAACAAGGAATCAAAACAGTATATTATGTGAGAAGCATGAGTCTCGAAGTCAAAGAATGTAGCAGCTGTAGCGGATAATCTTTTTATATGATAAAATATTACGTATGAAACTTTGACTCTATAAACATTACAAAAGCAATATGTATCGTGTTATTGGTATAGCAAAACATAGCGAAACATTAGAAGAACTTGTTGTTTATCAAGCACTTTATGACTCTCCTGATTTCGGAAAAGATGCTCTTCGAGTTAGACCAAAATCTATGTTCTTAGAAACAATAGAACTAGAAGGAAAACAAATCCCTAGATTTGAATATATTGGAGAATAGTACATTTTATTTTCTAACCTAATAGAAAATGAACCTCACCGACCATCTCAAACAAAACAAACAAACTATCGTCTACTTCTATCCCAAGGATAATACTCCAGGATGCACAATAGAAGCCAAAGATTTTTCTACATACTATGATAAGTTTCTCAAACACGACATAGGAGTTGTAGGAATTAGTAGAGACTCCTATGAATCTCATTGTAAATTTATCGAAAAGCACGGTCTAACCATCCCATTAATTACAGATAGTGATCTTACCCTTCACAAACAGTTCTGAACCTGGTGAGAAAAAAATAACTACGGAAAAATCATTCAAGGAGTAATCAGGTCTACTTTTCTCCTCGATAAATCAGGTAATATTCTCAAAGAACGACGCAATGTCAAAGCAAACTGACACGTCGAAAAAATCATGAAAGAATTAAAAATACAATAACCCTTTTACACATAACCAAATCTCCCATGATACAACTAGAAACTAAGATCGAAAATCTCGCATTAAATATCTACGATCCAAAAAAAGATGAAATTATCACAAAGCTCACAAATGAGTATGAAGGAAAACGATTAGTTTTATTATTCTATCCAGCAGATTTTACGTTTGTCTGCCCTACAGAACTCAAAGACTTGGGAAAAAGCTATAAAGAATTCAAAGACCAAAACGCTGAAGTACTTGTAGTAAGTACGGATACGGTGTTTTCACACAAAAGACGAATAGAAACAGAAATGCTATTAAAAGAATTTGAAATTCCTATGGTAAGTGATAGAACTACAGAACTTTCTAAATATTTCTCTATCTTCAATGAAAAATCAGGTAATGCGGAAAGAGGAACCTTTATCATCTCTCCAGACGGAGTTCTCAAATCTATCGAAATAGTGACAGAACCTATAGGAAGAAGTGCTCACGAACTCCTTAGAAAAGTACAAGCTCTAGAATTCGTTCGCAGCAACCCAGGTCACGCCTGCCCAGCGAGCCGAAACATCGGACTCAAAACACTCAAACCATCCCTCAATATAGCAGGACATGTAGGAGAAGAATTAGAATAATATTCAATGATATAAATTACTCAAACTTGTTTTACTATGACAGCTAGGTCACCAGCACCTTGACCGAGCGAAGAGCGAGATTTGCTGGTGACGAGGGGGTTTTTGGTTACTTTTTGACCTGGAAGCAAAAAGTAACATTAGCCGACACGCAGTGTCAAAAAGTATCAAATGAATTTAAAAATAGCACAATAAAAAGATTTTACTTCTTTTATAAAAAAGAATATTATGAACCCAAATCTCCTCTTCAATCCAAATGGAAACGATGATGCACAACACAGAACCATCATCAAAGGAAACACTACTGGACTTTTCAATCTCAATAATACCAAATACTCACGAGCAAAATCTCTTTATACCATCATGATCGGAAACTTTCGAGTACCAGAAAAAGTCTCTGGCCTCAATGAGGATAGTATCCAATACAAATCGGAACTCACCGACTACGAACGTAGAGCATACGATGGAATACTTTCATTTCTCATATTTCTTGACAGTATTCAAACCGTGAATTTGCCAAACTTTTCTGACTATATTACTGCCCCAGAAGTCAGTCTGCTTCTAGCTATTCAAACATATCAGGAAGCCATTCATTCCCAAAGTTATGCAACTATCCTAGAAGGAGTAGTCGATTGATCCAAAAGAGATCAGATTTATTATTTTCGAAGAGATAATCCAATTCTTCTTGAAAGAAATCAATATATCGGACAAATTTATCAAGATTTTATAGATAATCCTAATGATGCAAATTTTTTCAAAGGTTTAATCTGAAACTTTTTATTGGAAGGATTATATTTCTACAATGGATTTGCATTCTTCGATACGCTTGCTGATCAACAAAAAATGAAAGCAACAGACAGAATGATCAACTATATTCGTAGAGATGAACTTACTCACGTAACCATGTTTACCAACATTCTCAAAGAAATACAAAAAGAATTTCCAACTATTCGAAATGACAAAGTAATCTACGAAATGTTTGCCAATGCTGTCGAGCAAGAAATCAAATGGTCTCAGTTTATCCTCGGTAGCCAAATCATTGGAATCAACGAAAAAACTACAGAAACTTACACCAAATGGCTCGCCAACAACCGTTTATCTCTCATCGGTCTCGCCCCTTTATTCCCCGATATCACCGAAAATCCATACAAACACCTCGACCGTCTCCAAGACAATAACTCTGAAAAATCCAACTTCTTTGAATCAACCGTAACTAATTATACCCAATCCAGTAGTATGAAATGAAATCGAGATTTTTAAAGAAACAAAAAAACTCCCTGGCAAAAAACCAAGGAGTTTTTATTTTAATAAGTTAATTTTCACACGCGAACTTCGTTTGAAAGTTCATTAATATCATCCGGATTTATTGGAAAATATTGAGTCAACACTTCACCAATTTTTTTCACAAGCTGACAAATTCCTTCGCATGGAGATCCTGCCTGTATAGCTACAATCAAATCATCAGAATACTCCTGCCACAGACCTGGATCTACTTTTGCATTTATACCAGTATCAGCTAAAATCTGTAATTCTTGCTCAGCCATAGATAAAAAGATAAGAATACCCGTTTTATCTCTAGTTTTCTTTAAACCATATACTTGAAACAAATGAACAGCATGAGCATAAATAGGATTTTTTTTAAGACAATACCATCTGGAATGTGGTTTAATAGCAACCACAATTTCTCCAGCCGTTGTTTTTTCTGCTTCAGAAACAGCAGAATTTATAGTTTCCAAATCATCCTGAGAGAGAAATCCCTCAAGAAATCTATGTTTTTTCGACATATAATTTTTGTTTTAAATGAATATTACAATTTACCAGGAGCCTCCTCCACCTCCACCGCCGAAGCTACCTCCGCCAAAGGAAAATGAACTACCTCCACCACTTCCACCAGATGAAAAACCTCCACCTCCACCATCTACCTTTGCTAACATAATTCCATGAGCAAGAAGACCCCCAACAAAACCAATAATAAGACAAATTAGTAAAGCTGAAAGAGTAAAGGGATTGTTTGAAAACCAAGCAATAGCAGCTATAACTGAACCAGATGCTCCAGCAAAAAACCAATGGAGAAATCCTAAAATACCACAAACAAAAAAGCCAATAATTATAGCAAATATTACAAGATTCGAATTATCAGAGTTATGTATATACTCTGATGCAGAATATTCTTTTTTTGCCAATTTAACAATTACATCTGTAGCATCATCCAAAGCTTCATAATATTGTTTCTCTTTAAAGTTAGGAATCATTTCATCCTCTACAATACGCTTACAAACAGCATCAGGCATAATACCTTCCATACCATATCCTGTTGCTATAAAAGCTTCACCTTTTGAAGAAAGAGTTTTTGGTTTAATAAGGATAACAAGGCCATTGTTCAATTTTTTCTGACCAACACCCCAAGTTTCACCAACCTGTTGAGCAAATTGACTAGGTTCATACCCTGCCAAATCATCAACAATGACGATCACTGCCTGAACAGATGTTGAATCATTCAAAGTTCTCAACTTTGTTTCCAAAGAAGAAATCTCATCAGAAGACAAGAAATCATGATCAGTAGTTAAATCATTTACTAAACGAGCTGGATTAGGACGAGAAGGGATTTCATTTCCTGCAAACATAGATAAACAGGAGAGAAATATCAAAAATAAACAAAGAATTCTTTTCATACATTATCTTTTTTAGAATTTTACTTCAGGAGCTTTTTGTGCACCTTCAGTTGCCTCAAAATATGGTCTCTTTTCAAAACCAAACATTTTTGCAAACATAACCGTCGGAAAAGAACGAAGACTTTTATTATAAGCTTTTGTTACTTCGTTAAACTTCATTCGTTCAACAGTAATACGATTTTCCGTACCTTCAAGCTGAGCCTGAAGTTCCAGAAAGTTTTGATTTGCTTTTAAATCAGGATATTGTTCTACAACAACCATCAAACGAGCCAATGAAGACTTAAGCCCATCTTGAGCCGATTCAAATTCTTGGAACTGTTCGGGAGTTGCTTTAGACATATCAATATTTACTGAAGTTGCTTTTGCACGAGCATCAATAACGGCAGTTAACGTACCCTTTTCAAAATCAGCATATCCTTGTACAGTACTTACCAAATTTGGAATAAGGTCAGCTCTCCGCTGATACACATTTTGTACCTGAGCCCAAGCAGCATTAACGGTTTCTTCTTTATTTACCAATCCATTGTACGAAGAACAACCTCCCATAAATGCTAAAACAACAACAATAATAATAATCCAACCTGTTTTCATAATAGTTTTTTTAATTTTTTACCTACTCTTTAAAGAATTTTCGGTATTATCTCCCATATTTTTTTTATTTTAAAGACGAAAAATCATCACTAAACTTATAAATATCTACAATAAAATGTCAATAGAAATAAAATAACAAAAAAAGCCACAATAACAAAGAAGAAAACTTCTCATATTGCAGCTGAAAATTTTTTATCGAAACATGTTCAATTTAACACTTCTCCCTGAAATAGCACCTAAACTTGATTTTACTTGTTCTTGATTACATTCATATTCATAAAGAGAGAAATCATATAAATCTAATCTTGCAAATCGTACTTCCACATCATCATCCAAACAAACATCTTGCCTAACTTTTGCAAACATTTTAACGGATGTTCTTGTTTTTAAATGAACTCCGCCCAAAAACAATGCTTGAGTGTCTCCTGATTTAGGATCATACAAAAACATAGAATCACCTATTTGAAGATATATCATAGAAAATATCTGAGATAGATTATCAGTTCCTCCTTTAACAGAAAACTGCACAGTAGGATTTTTCAACACCATAAAATACCTTGGTTCAATAAATCCCTGCATAAACAATATTGTATCTTTCGAATATGTATACGTACACTTTCGAGAAACATGAGAATCTCCAAAGAAATTAACATCTGCATCAATCACAGGATCATACCAAACAGAAGATACTGCACATGAAGAGTTTAGTATCAACAAAAGCAGTAAATGTAGTAAATTACGCATAAAACAACCAATTTAAGTTAATATTTTCAATATACTAATGAACACACCGATTCGATATATAAATTTTTAACCAAAAAAGTCAATAAAAAATTTTCACACTCTATCCTAACACAAATCAAACATAAATACATATAAAAAAAATAGATTCTGATTCTATTTGCAAATACACAAAAAAATACTATGCTAACTACAATTTATTATTCAGATGTAATTCATGAAACATATCAAAACACTCAATCATATTCTTGCACAACCAATTATTCGACTTATCCGTCTCTATCAACTTACACTTTCTCCAGATGAAAGTATATTTTTTCTTTTTCTCAGAGGACGCGTCTGTGCACATCATCCACATTGCAGCAAATATAGCATTCAAGTCCTCAAAAGATATGGATTTCGACCAGGAATTTGGTATGCTTTCGACAGAGTTTTACATTGTACACCTAGCATGACAATCAAACACGATCCTGCACATTATCGCACAATATTTTGTTCTTCAGCTCCTATCGGAGTACCGTTTTTGAACGATTTAACCAAAGATAAAAGATTTGAAGTAATCGGAGTCGTTACTCAACCAGATAAACCATCAGGACGTGGTATGGAAATGCACGAAAATATCATTAAAACTGAAGCTAAAAAATTAGGAATAAAAAATATTCAGACACCAAACAAAC
Organism: Patescibacteria group bacterium UBA5124; assembly: GCA_002414185.1. Classification (GTDB taxonomy): domain Bacteria; phylum Patescibacteriota; class Gracilibacteria; order Absconditabacterales; family Absconditicoccaceae; genus UBA5124. The sequence continues at coordinate 13,149 of DHYS01000010.1, forward strand.
TAAATCCTGAAAAATCAGAAGAAGGAAAAGAGTTCGCAGATCGATTAAAAGATCAACATGCCGATTTTTTGGTAGTCATCGCTTATGGGAAGATTCTTCCTCAAGCTATCCTTGATATTCCTCATATCGGTCCTATCAATGTACACTGATCTAAGCTTCCCAATTATCGTGGAGCATCTCCTATTCAGTCATCATTTCTCAATGGAGACACAGAAACAGCAGTCACGATTATGTATATGGATGCAGGTATGGATACCGGAGATATTATCGACACCTTGCCCATCAAAATACCATTTTCACGAACTACCAAAAATATCATAGAAGCATTTCAGCAGCAATGACCACATTTCCTCTGTGAAACCTTACGAAAAACTGGGAAATGATATCTAGGAAGAACTCCTCAAGATCATAATAAAGCTACTCTTTGCGCCAAAATTGAGAAAGAAGATGGAGAAATCAACCCGTATACAGATACTTTAGAAAGCATTTATCGCAAATACCGTGCATTCTATCTTCGACCAAAAATCTACTTTTTTCACGAAGGAAAAAGAATAGTTGTCGAACAATTAGATCTCGATGAAAATCTCTATACTGAAAACCAAAATAAGCCGCTATTAAGCAAAGAAAACCTACTACTCAACAAATGTGTTAAAACCATTCTCATCAAACCAGAAGGAAAAAAATCTATGGATCGAGATTCTTTCAAAAACGGATATCTAAAATAAAATATAATTTTACAACTTTGTCAAATTCGAATCCTGCAAAAAGCAGGATTTTTTGCTTTTTTTATTTTTCTAGATATAATACATATATCCACAATTCTTTATGAGCTTATGGAACAACTAATGGATGAAAATCAAATACCAAAGGTAGAAAATACGGAATCTACAGAATCTACAGAAACCACAAACAACACACCAAATACAGAAAGTACTGAATCTACAATAGATTTTAGTAAATTTTCATTTTCTTCGCAAACAGAAAAACCAGAAACCGTAACAAATCCATTAGAAGCACCTGCAAATTCAGAAGAAACCGTAACAAATCCACTAGAAGCACCTACAAACCCAGAAGAACCTACAACTAATCCACTAGAAAATACTCAACAAACTCAAAACACGACAGATACTCCAAGCGTAATAGCTCAATTTAATCAATTCAAAGAAGAAGAAAAAAAAGAAGATGTTCAAATAGAACAACTAAGTATCAAGTCTTCTGAACAAAAAGAAGTAGAAAAAGTTAATTTAGGAACAAGTGGTGTCGGAGAAAAAAAAGAAAAAACAAACAAACTCAAAGAAATACAATTATTAATGATTTCTTATATAGTGCTTTTATTAGGACTTGTAGGACTAGTACTAGTAAATATGTATGGTAAATATTTTTCTTTGGCAAGTACAGGAAATGATGATGCAAATAGCGAAAAATACAAAAGTATCTCTGAAACAATAAGTGAATACACCCATATAAACGATTATTATTCTTTCGTCTCAGATAGTACATTACTCAGCACAAGTAATGCTAAAAACAACCTAGACATGATTATAAACAATACATCACTCAACTATATTCAAAAAAAAGATATTATTCAAAAAAACCTTAATATCACAGTAAATGATATTATGAGCAATGCAAACAATTTAAGCAATCAAAAGAAAGACGTAAGTAAATATGGATTTATTCCAAAAGAAATTTATGAAACAATCCAATCTCAACAAGGAATTGGATGAATCAAAAAAGCTATGGTATTAGTAGAAAATGTAAAATTCATTACAGCATTCAAAGTATTTTCATATATGGAAAGTTTTCTCCAAAGTTTAGGAAACAATCTTCACAAAGATCCATTAGAAATAGAACAAAAAATGGAGGAAATCAATGATGATGTAGAAAAAAATATAATAATTTATACAAACAACTGTTATTTCAATCCATATGAAATCGACTATGATTGTAGTACAACAAATGATTTTGACAATTATTATAAACTTATAGATACGACCAACAAAACTGATACAAAATTTCTCAAACAATTAGCATCATATGTAGATATGAAACTTCAACAAACAGATATTCCTACATTCTCTATAAACTTTGACAATTTTAATCCTAAACAAGATACTATTAAATTTTCTATAGATCTTAATACAAATGCTCAAGACGAACTAGCATTAAGCAAACAAGGAATACTCAATCCACATCTCTACATAGTAACTAATCTTATAAATTTACTTAAACAAAGTTTATTAGTTATAGGAGAAGGAATCAAAGCTGATCAGATCAGAATTGCTCCAAAAAATATCAGAGTATGAACTACAATATTTACAGTAAACAATTCTGTATTAAACTTTACCCTTCCTATTCAAAAACAAAATCAAAGAGAAATTAGTGACTTCTTTACTAATCAAAATTAATCAATGGAACTACAAAACAATCAAACAAACGATACACTAAAAAATCTTGCAAGTAATGATCAGATCAAAAAATTGCAAGAACAAAGTATGGTGTATCGAAAAAAAATAAAAGAAGTTCTGCAAAAAAAACAAAGCGACAGTAAATTAGTTGCTTGAATAGCACTTGCAGTAATAGTTTTCACTATATACAAAGTTATTTCTCTTTATGGACAAGTTCAATCATTAAACCAACAATCAAGCAATCTCTATGAGCTCAATAGATACAATATTCAAACATTAAAAGCAAATCCTAGTACAAAAAACATCGTTTGATCTATCTCTACACTACCAGAACTATTAGACTCCAAAGAAGATCTCAAAGCAGAAATTCAAAGATACAAAAAATATGAAGAAAATCTTCAATTACCATATACATATTTCTTACAATATCTTCTTCTTCCGAAACTAAATATCTGGAAAGAAGCATATACAGACACCTTAAATATTGATCTATTAGGAAAAAATTATCTCGAAAAAAATCCATACAATGACATAAATCTCCTCCAAAAATGGACTGATTTCTTTAGTTCTACCAACAAAAATCAAATCAATGAAATCAAAGATTTAAGCATAGGTAATGTTACAGATATTGGAAGTGGATTATTTTCTATCAAAATGAGTTTTTCTTTCATATCTCCTTCAAAACAAGCGCTCCTCCTTCTCACAGACAAAATAACAACTACTTCCGATAAAGAAAATATCAGCCTCTTCGGAGAATTCTTCTATTATTTACGACAAGAAATCAAAAAAGAAAAAGTAAATGATATCCAATCTTTACAAAAAGAATATGAATTCACTTGAGACAATAATACAGACAAAATAATCTGATTTAATATCTACAATCGAGTATTTAAAAACAAAGAAAAATCACTCATCGACGATACTATTATTAATCAAACCATCAAAACTATGATGGAATGTAAACCAGATGAAGAAGCACAATGTTACTACAGATTTAGAGATAAATATAGAAATATAGGAAGTTTAGCATACACTATAGGAACACAAAACACAACTAATAAAACCCAAAAATTAAAAGAAGCGCTTCAAGAATTATCGCCATTGATAGCTATCAAAAAATTTACCTACAATAAGATCCAGACAAAATCTCTTATCCAACAAAACACAAAATACCAAGGATCTATAGATTTAGAAATATATGGACAAAGCATCTCAGACGAAGACATGCAAGAAATCAGTCTAAAATTAGGTAAAAAATGTCTCTGAGATAGTAATAAAGCTCTTACTATCGAAGAAGCAAACAAAACAATCGACGATATCATCAGCAAAAAATGAGCACTTTTGGATAACAACGAATCAAGCTTAGGATCTATCCGAGATATCAAAAACATTATAGAAGGAATCCAAACAGAATACGAAACATTAGATAATTACAAAAAAACAATCAGACTTTTTGAAATCTATAGAATGCTCAATGAAAGCTGATTATGTAAAACTATATAATACATTATCATTCCGACCTAAAATTTTGAAACCAGAATACGACAATAAAAAAAACGAGACAGGATCATTTCCATCTCGTTTTTTTATAAACTATTTAGGATCAATTAATTTACATTAGTCCAAACTTTATCTATATCTTCATCATTTTCTAAAGCATCAACCAAACGAGCTAATTGATCAGCATCTTCAGCTCCCAAAGAAACTTCATTTTGAGGTATAAACTGAAGATCAGCTTCTACAATATGATAAGAAAAATTTTCTACTCCTTTCAATACTTCAGCAAAATCTACTTTTTTAGTAAAGATTACTGCAGTACCATCTTCCACAGAAATATCATCTACAGGAAGTTCTAAGACCTCCATTTCCAATTCATCTTGATTAAGAGGAAGAATAGTTTCTACATCTTTTCCTTTTACAAATTCTTTTTTTACTTTACCATCAGTTACGATTACTCCTTTTTCATCAAACTGCCAAGCAACAGATCCTACTTGTCCTAGAGATCATCCAAATTTATTAAGAAAAGTTTTTACATTGGTTGCGGTTCTATTAGTATTAGACGTCAAAGTTTTGATTACTAATGCACTTCCTGACGGACCATATCCTTCATAAAATACTTCTTCGAGTTGTTCTCCTTCCAATTGTCCAGATCACTTAAGGATAGCTCTTTCTACAATATCTCTAGGGACACTATGATATCTAGCTTTTTGTAAAACAAGTTCCAAAGATGGATTCATTTTTGGATCTGCTCATTTTTTAGCAGCCAATTGAATCAACTTAGACATCATACTATATGTCTTTCATTTACCTATATCTCCAGCAGCTTTTCTTGCTGCAATACTATGCCATCTTCCCATAATTAAAAACAAAAAATAAAATTACTGCTTTATATATTCTTCCACAGTATCATCGAAATAATCCAACTGAATACCAACCTGCTTAAACATTTCTTCAGATTCTGCACCAGCATGATATTTTTTCTCACAAACAATTCTTGTAATTCCCGCACTGATAACCAGCATCGCACATGTTCTACAAGGAGTCATTTTACAGTACAAAGTAGCTCCATCCAAAGCAATACCAAATCTTGCAGCTTGTGCAAAAGCATTTTGCTCTGCATGCACGGTTCTCATACAGTGATTAGTTACTGTTCCATCTTCATGAGTTACTTGCTTAAATTGATGTCCAACTTCATCACAATGAGGTAATCATGGAGGCGATCAAACATATCACGTCACTAATAAACGATTGTTTTTAGCAATTACACAACCACTTCTTCATCTATCACATGTTGCTCTTTTTGCAATAGTTCTTGCTACTTCCATAAAATATTCATCCCAGGTCGGTCTCACATATTTTTCTGACATCAAAAAAAGATAGAAAGTAAAATATTGCGTCAAAATATACTCTTTTAAACTACGAAATCAACAAAAAGTATATTACAAAAACCCGCTGAAAAACAACGGGTTTTTATAATTAGCAAAGTTTTATCTTCTCAAGATTCTTAACATCTATCAAAGTCTTATCTTTTCAAGATTTTTAGCATCATTACCATCAACAAACTCAGGAATACCATCCACACGAACCTCATCAGAAAACTGAAGAATATCTGATTCAAGAACAATAGGATCATTACGCCTTATTAATGAATAACTAGCTATCCACAAAGGATATTGATCAAATTCATAATCCTTCAAATACTGTGTATAAAAATTATAACTAGTATAAATAATAGGTTTAACCCTATATTCACGCTCTACAATATTCAACCATTTTTTCAATTCTTCTCTCAAACGTTCAACAGTTTGTAAATTACCAGTATCTTCTATATCAAGAACAGGACGTATATCCCCTCGTTTCAAAGAAATAGTAGATAAATAATTTTCAGCTTGAACAATGGAATTTTCTTCAGGATCATAATAGTGATAAGCACCAACAATAAGACCATTACTTTTAGCTTCATTGAAATTTTCAGAGAATAATTTATCCTTTCTATCCTTTCCCATTGTTGCACGAATCACAACAAATTGAATTGGAGCATATTGCTTTTGGTTTTTTACCTTTTGCCATTCAATATCTCCACTATTATGAGAGACATCGATTCCAAAAGCAAGACTTTCACCAGAATAAAAAACATAACACACCCAAAGGATAGTCACAATAAAAATAAAGAAGAATGCAGTTTTTTTCATAGAATAAAATTTTATAGAATTCAACATCAAATAAGAAACTCTATTCAAAACAATAGTAATTTAAAATAAAAAGTCAATCTTAAAAAAATCTATTATAAATAAGACAAGTAAAGAGAAAACTATTGCAGTTTTACCACAATTCACTACTATCGCTGCTAGCAAATTATTTACCTATTTTCCCTATTTTTTCTATGATCCTTCGATGAAAAGAACTTTCCCTAGATATCCAAAACAATCTCAAACAAAAGACTAAAAGTCTTACCCCAGGATCCTTTATGGCAATCCTCTTTTTTTGAAATAATTACTCTTCTGCTACCTATGTTCGCCACAAGCAAAAATACGGAGAATCTATAGGACTACCAGTTAAAATATATACTGAACAAGATTTTTTTCCTTTATTAGAAACAGAATGACGACTAGCAAACAATGT
>DHYS01000009.1 GCA_002414185.1 Patescibacteria group bacterium UBA5124
GAGAAAAGGAGAAACAGTCCAATCTCAAGATCCAGAAGTCTCTCTAGATGCTCTTGGAAAATATGGGAAAGATATTACTAAGCTTGCAGAGGAGGGAAAACTAGATCCGGTTATTGGAAGAGATGAAGAATCTAAACGTGCTATCCAAATACTTTCCAGAAGAACTAAAAATAATCCCGTACTCATTGGTGATCCAGGAGTCGGTAAAACTGCCATTGCAGAGCTTTTAGCTCAAAAAATTATCAAAGGCGATGTTCCAGATGTTCTTAGAAACAAACGCATTATCGAGCTTGATATGGGATTTCTCATGGCAGGGAGCAAATACAGAGGAGACTTCGAAGAACGCCTCAAAGCAATTATCAAAGAAGTAGAAAAATCAGACGGTCAGATAATTCTCTTTATCGACGAGTTGCATAATGTAGTCGGCGCTGGCAAGACAGAATGATCGATGGATATGGGAAATATGCTAAAACCAGCCCTTGCCAGAGGTCAGATCAGAGTAATCTGAGCAACAACCATCAATGAATATCGCAAATATATTGAAAAAGATCCTGCACTGGAAAGAAGATTTCAACCGGTGATGGTTAATGAACCAGAAAAGGAAGATGCTATAGCGATTCTTAGAGGAATCAAAGCAAATTATGAGACGCATCATGGAGTCAAAATATCTGATGCATCAGTGATTGCAGCAGTGGATCTTAGTATGAGATATATCGCAGATCGTAGATTGCCAGATAAAGCTATTGATCTCCTTGATGAGGCTGCTGCAAGCGTCAAAATGGGAATGACCTCATTACCTGATGATCTCCTCAAACTTGAAAGAAAAATTGGTCAGCTTGAAATCGAAAAACAAGCACTTTTACTCGAACAAAAAGAATCTAGCGATTGAATTTTGAACCGTATTTCTGAAAGATTATCAGTGATCGAAAAACAGCTTGCTGATCTTAATGAAAAACAGAGAACTGAAAAAACTTCTTGGGAAGAAGATAGAAAACTTTTGAATGAAACCAAAGATATCAAAGAACAAATACAAAGACTAGAACATGAAGCAGTGATCGCTGAGAAACAAACCGACTACAACAAAGTTGCTGAGATCAAATACGGTAAAATTCCAACTCTACAAAAGAGATTGACTGATATAGAAGGTAAGCTAGAAGCTGTAAAAAAACAAGGAAAATCCTGAATTAATGATATCGTTCAGCCAGAAGATATTGCTGTAATTATTGCCAAGCGAACATGAATTCCAGTCTCTAAACTTATCCAAAGTGAGGCAACTAAATTAGCTGAATTAGAAAACTATCTTTCTGCAAAAGTTGTGGGGCAAAAGAGAGCCGTGTCTGCAGTATCCAATGCAATCAGGCGTGCTAGAGCTGGACTCAAGGATCCGACAAGACCTATTGGATCTTTCTTGTTCCTCGGTCCAACAGGAGTCGGTAAAACCGAACTCGCAAAGACGCTTGCTACTTTTCTCTTTAACGATGAAAAGGCAATGATCAGAATAGATATGTCCGAATATATGGAAAAACATGCGGTTTCTAGACTTATCGGTTCGCCTCCGGGATACATTGGACATGATGAAGGAGGGCAATTGACTGAGGCGGTGAGAAGAAGACCATATTCGGTGATTCTCTTTGATGAGGTAGAAAAAGCTCATCCTGAAGTATTTAATATTCTTCTTCAAATGTTAGATGATGGAAGATTGACAGATTCCAAAGGACGTGTAGTGGATTTCAAAAATACAGTGATTATTATGACATCCAATATAGGTTCAGAAGTTATTATGCAAAAGATGCAAGAATCTCAGTATGCATCCGATGAACAAGAAGAAAAAAATAAAATCATAGAAGAACTCAAAAAAACAAGCAAAAGAAAGAGTAAAAAAGAAGAATCAAATATTCCTCAATCTAAGGATGTTGACGAACTTAATATTTCATTAGAAAGTGAACTCATGCCGCTTTTGCAAAGATTTTTCCGTCCAGAATTTTTAAATAGATTGGATGATATTATTATTTTCAATCCTATCTCGTCAGTAATGTTGAGATCTATTGTTGATATTCAGATTAAAAAATTTATGGAAATTATCAAACAGGAAAAAAACATAACAATCAATCTGACTGATGAAGCTAAAGATTTGCTTGCTACCAAAGGTTGGGATCCATTATTCGGAGCTCGTCCCCTCAAACGTGCAATTCAGCGTTTTCTCCTAGATGAATTAGCTATGGAAATTATTGAAGGAAAAATTGTTGATGGAGATAGCGTATTGGTTAGTAGTGAAGATAATAAAATAGTTATGAGAAAAAAATAATTTTATAAAATAAAAAAATCCCACGCTAAACAGCGTGGGATTGTTTTTTAAAAAGATATCCTTTTAAAATATTTTTAATCTCTTCCAAAGAAGCGCAAATTTTGCAATAATCCTTCTTTTTATCGCTTTCATAATGTTCGATAACGTCAATAGAAATCGTCGCCAGAGAATTGTTTAAGATATGCTTAAGATAAGGATATTGATTTTTTTTGATATATCTTTCGTCGCAACAAAGTATCAAAATAGGAATGGAATTATTTACGGCGAGTTTGATTTTGTCTGTAATTCCTTCTATGTTACTGATGCTATCTAAGATAATAATAACAGCAGCAGCTCCCAAGATAGTTTCTTTCTCACTTTGGAGAATAGTCTTACCTATTTCAATAAAATGTTGATCTTTTTCTACAGGGTTAGAAATATTTAACCCTTGTTCTATAGTCTTTTCAGGGAATAGGTTAAAGTTTGTAAAAACTTCTATAGAAAGATCTTCCGTAAGAAATGGAATGACTTTCTCTGAAATAACTTCTTTCCCAAGAGTTGAAAATTCCAGTTCATTGTAAAGATATACTATTTTTTTTTTCATTTTATATATTTTTTTTGTAGAGTATTTCATAGGCAATACTCATAAGCCCTATTATTTTTTGTTTAAATAATTTTCAATTGCATTAACGGCCTCGTATAATTGTTGAATACTTTTTATAAGAATATTTTTCCCATTGTTAGTAGGAATGCCATCAAGTAAAGCTTTTTTCTTTTCTTCCGATAAATTATCAAATTCAACTTTATTAGCCCTAAAGTAGGGAAATAAGATAATAATCGGTTTTTTTTGCTGTTTACTAATGCTTAATTCATATTCAGTACGAGGTTCTTTGAGTCTTTTGTTGTATGCATCACTACCACGTGCAAACTCGACAATAAGATCTGATTCTTTAATTTTTTCATCAATAAGAATTCGTTCTGTAGAAGTCTCATTTTTGTCCAAATAGAGTTTGCTATAAAGATATTCAGATGTATTGAATACTTCATAGCCCAAAGCTGCTAAAACTAGCTTTATATTGTCGATGTATGTGGAAGTTGACTCATCATGGAGACCTGTGGAAATTAAATATGCTTTTTTTGTTTTCATAATTTTTTTTAATTTTTGTTTGCAATAATAAAATATATATTTGGTCAATGAAGTCAATTATTTATAAATAGAGTATAGAGGTCTATATTTGTAAAATATAGTAGATAAACAATCAAAAATATCTTGAAAAAAATAAACTAATCCCTATTAATACATCCGATTCAGATTTTTTTGTTATACAAAAAATTAGTATCCTATTTTAACTTATTAAATATTATTATGGCTGAGGTAAAATCACTAAACATGGTGAGAAACATTGGTATCATGGCCCACATTGATGCGGGAAAGACTACCACAACAGAAAGAGTTTTGTTTTATACAGGTAGAAAACACAAGATTGGAGAAGTTCATGAAGGTGCTGCTGAAATGGACTGGATGGAACAAGAAAAAGAAAGAGGTATTACTATTACTTCTGCAACTACAGCATGTTTTTGGAATAATCACCATATCAATATTATCGATACTCCAGGACACGTAGACTTTACTGTTGAAGTAGAAAGATCTTTGAGAGTTCTTGATGGAGCAGTTGCTTTGCTTGATGGATCTCAAGGAGTAGAACCACAAACAGAAACAGTTTGGAGACAAGCTGATAAATATAATGTTCCTAGAATTATTTATGTTAACAAAATGGATAAACTTGGAGCTGACTTCTATATGTCTGTAGATTCTATCAAAGACAGAATTTCTGACAAAGGAGTAGTTGTTCAACTTCCAGTAGGAATGGCTGATGAATTCAAGGCTGTTATCGATTTGTTGAAAATGAAAATGTATACATTTGAAGGAAATATGGGTATTGATGTTCATGAACATGAAATCCCTGCTGATATGGTAGCTAAATGTGAAGAATACAGAGAAGCTATGATTGATAAGGTATCTATGTTTGATGATGAATTAGCTGAAAAATTCCTTGGAGGAGAAGAAATTTCTATTGATCTTATCAAGAAGGCTATCAGAAAAGGAGTTATTTCTAATGAATTATACCCAATTCTTTGTGGATCATCTCTTGGAAATAAGGGAGCTCAACTTATGCTTGATGCTGTAGTTGATTACCTTCCATCTCCACTTGATAGAGGAACAATGAAGGGAGTAGATGTAGATGATGAATCTAAAGTATTGGAAAGAAAATCTGATGACAAAGAACCAGTTTCAGCTATTGCGTTCAAGATCCTTACAGATCCATTTGTAGGTACATTGACGTATGTAAGAGTATATTCTGGAGTAATTCATTCAGGAGATTCTTTGCTTAATCCTATCACAGGACAAAAGGAAAGAGTAGGAAGACTTTTGCTTATGCACGCAAATAAGAGAGAAGAAATTAGTGAAATTCATGCAGGACATATCTGTGCCTTCCTTGGACTTAAAGATACAAGAACAGGAAACACACTTTGTGATCAAGATCATCCAATCATTCTTGAAAAGATGACATTCCCAGCTCCAGTTATTGATATTGCTATTGAACCAAAATCAAAAGCTGACCAAGAAAAGATGGGACTTGCTCTTTCAAAACTTGCATATGAAGATCCTTCATTCAAATATTATACTGACCAAGAAAGTAATCAAACTATTATTGCTGGAATGGGAGAACTTCACTTGGAAATTATCGTAGATAGACTTAAGAGAGAACATAAAGTAGAAGTAAATACAGGTAAACCACAAGTAGCATATAGAGAAGCTATTACTAAGACTGCAGAAGGAGAAGGAGTATTCAAGAAGCAATCTGGAGGTAGAGGACAATTTGGACATGTACTTCTTAGACTTGAAATTAATCAAGAAAAAGATTACGAATTCCAAGATGAAATATCTGGAGGTAAAATTCCTAAAGAATTTATTCCTGCTATTGATAAAGGAGCTAAGGAAACAGTTGCTCAAGGTATCTTGGCTGGATTCCCAATCATTAATGTTAAGGTTTGTCCTTATGATGGATCTTACCATGATGTGGATTCATCAGAAGTTGCCTTTAAGGTAGCTACATACAAAGCTATGAAAGATGCCTTTATGAAAGCTGGACCAGTTATCCTTGAACCAGTAATGGATGTAGAAGTTGTTACTCCAGAAGATTATGTAGGTACTGTAATGGGTGATCTTTCATCTAGAAGAGGTATGATCCAAGGACAAGATAAGAGAGGAAATGGAGCAGTAGTTAGAGCTAGAGTTCCATTGTCAGAAATGTTCGGATATGCTACAGATCTTAGATCTAATACTCAAGGTAGAGCTCAATATTCAATGCACTTCGCTAGTTACGAAAAGGTACCTGAAGTTGTTGCTAAAAAAATCATTGAAGAAAGATCTGGAAAAGTTAAAGGAATGGACGAAGACTAGAATTATATATAATAATAAAAGAAATCTGATCATCATCACGGTGGTCAGATTTTTTTATAAAAAAAATAACCCGCATTTATGCGGGTTATTCTTTAGTCTCAAAAGTATATTATTCTCCAGTTTCCATTGCTTCTGAAAGTTGTCTAGTTTGTTGTTCAAGAACCATCTTTTCCATAATATCATCGAGATCTCAGGTTAACACATTAGGAATATTTGACCAAGATTCATGAATACGATGATCGGTGATTCTATCTTGAGGAAAATTATATGTTCTAATTTTTTCTGATCTGTCTCCAGTTCCAATCTGACTTCATCTTATGTTTTTTTCTTTTTCTATTTTTTTATCCATTTCTATTTGATAGAGTCTCGCTTTGAGGACAGAAAAAGCCTTTTCTTTATTTTGCATCTGAGATTTGCTATCTCCAATATTTACGATAAGTCCGGTTGGTTTATGGTGAATTCTTACTCCAGTCTGGTTTTTATTAGCATTTTGTCCACCGGCAGAGGATGCAGCATAGGTATCCATTTCGATATCTTTATCTTCGATAACAATATTTACATCTTCAGCTTCTGGCATGATAGCAACAGTTACTGTAGATGTATGTACTCTTCCTTGAGATTCTGTGGCAGGGATTCTTTGTACTCTATGTACTCAGCTTTCAAACTTCATAAGTGAATATACACGATCTCCAGAAATCTTAACAGTGATGTCTTTTATCCCTCAGATATCAGAGAGTTGTTCATCTACTATTTCTGTTTTCCATCATTTTCTAACAGCATATCCTAGGTACATTTTGAGTAATTCTGCAGCAAAGAGTCATGCTTCGTCTCCACCTGCTGCAGGTCTGATTTCAAGATAAATATCTTTGTCATCGTTAGGATCCTTTGGAAGAAGAGCAATCTTGATTTTTTGTTCAAGATCTGGAAGTTCTTCTTCTGCTGTACTAAGTTCTTCTTCTGCCATTTCTACCATATCTTTGTCTGATTCATTATTGATTATTTCTTTTGCTTCATCGATTTGTCCTCTACATTTTCTGTAAGCAACAGCCAAATCATAGACTTCTTTGAGTCCAGAAAGTTCTTTATTGATAGCTATGTATTTGGTCATATCTGCCATAGTTGCAGGGTCGATAGATTGTTCTTGAAGCTGGGTATATCTTTTTTCTATGGTTTGTAATTTATCTAACATGGGAAAAATTAATAATTAAATAGTAATAGAATGTCATTCCGGCATTGCCTGTTGGAGCCGGAATCTAATTAAAGTCTTAGAATAGATCCGGCAATTTTATAAGGCCGGAATGACACACCGAAGTTAATAAAATACTTGCCCAAAAATCATAAATAATACATTAAAAAGCCAAGTGCTTACTGTAGAAAGAAAATGACCAATAATACTGCTTCCTGGACCTAATATAAGAACAAGAAAAAATAATGAGATATACATAGTATATTTTTCTATAAACTCTCATGCCTTCCACCAAAACATTTTGATAAGTCTAAATCAGTCTAATGGGGGAATAGGGAGAAGGTTAAATATAGCCAAAGAGATATTTATAAACGAGAAGGTTAACCAAAAAGAAAAGAATATGTCGTTAACTCAAAGAATTGCCTGTAATCAGGCCCCACTAATCTTTGAACTAATCAATAAAATCAATATTCAAGAAACAGCTAATACAAGATTAGTGGCAGGTCACGCTAGGGCTACCATAAGTTCTCCTTTACGAGGATTTTTGTAATACATGGGATTAACTTGTACTGGTTTTCACCATCCAAAGTGAATCAAAAATATCATCAAAAATCCTATAGGATCTATGTGTTTTAGAGGATTAGGAGAAAGTCTTCATTGAAGCTTTGGGGTAGGATCTCCAAGTCTATACGAAACATATGCATGAGCATATTCATGCAGTCCTATAGAGATCGCTAAGATAATAGCAAGTTGGAGTATTTCTACAATATTTATCATCAATATATATGCTATAAGATAGAATTATTCTACAGATTCATTATCTTCTGATAATTCTGTATTTTCATAATTTAATAATAATGTTTCAGCACTTTGTTCCATTTCTTGTTTTTGTGTTCCCAAAACATTAGTTATAAAAGTAGAGAAGTTATTATAATTAAATACCTTTTTACCATCAATATGAATGTTGTTTACAAGTTTTATATCATGATAAAGAGTATCTCTTCGATTATAATCATAGAGCTTGTTTAATGTTCAGCTTCAAATTTTTCCTGCTATATTTGGTTTGATATTCATACTAACAAAGGCCTTTCATAGAATAACAAATGGCATATCTTTGGAATAAATATCATTGATCTCATTAAGTACTTTTTTGCTAGAGTTGCTAGTATATTGTTGAAGAAGACTTATAAGTCTTGTGTTTTGATATTGAGATGGATTGTTTTTTGAGCTTTCTGTAGCAAAAAGTTTTGTAATATCCTTTTTAACTCACATATCTATAGTATTGATTACCATATCATAATCACCTAAAAGAAGTCTACCTTCTAATTCTTCAGGAGTAGCTATTGCCTCAAAAGAAAAATAATGAGAAACATCAGCTTGCTTGAAGATAGATTTTATGTTGCTGACTATTTTTTGATAAAGAGGGATATCATAGTATAAGATACTTATTTGTTCAATATTTCCTGTAGATTGTGTATCTGAAAGATTGTAAAGATCTATAGTAGCAAGTTTCTTTTTTTCTCATTTATTCCATCATCGAATAGCATATTTATTGAGTCATGAACCAAAATTAGCAGATTTTCATCATAACCAGAAAGTTGCTTTTTTATCTTTTGAATTATAAGATTTATCTACATAACTTTTAGTATTGTATTCCATAGTAATCTTATCATAAGTTTGATCTACATAGACAGTAAGTCATTGATTGATAGATGCTGTTTCTACATAAAATACAAATTTTTGATTATCTCATTTGATAGTGATATCGTTACTAAGTTGCTTGATTCAGCTATCTGTAAGATCCTTTTTCATAACAGTATCCTCTTGATAATTTGTGCTCAAAAATTCCTTTATGTTAGTACCTGTTGACATAAATACATCAAAAAGTCCATCAGTGTTTTTGATAACGTATTGATCATATCATGTAGTATAAAAATTACGTTTGATAAGTCCTCATAAAGCTCTTCTTGTTCTTACACGAAGTTTATCTGAATTTGTATTCATAAAAACAGTAATAATCTTGTTTGTAAGAAGTTTTTGCTGAGTATATCAAGGAAGTGTTTCATCTCAGATATACACATCTACAATAGAGTCAGCTTTTGATTCTACACTTTGTTTGAATGAATCAAAAGAAATAAGATTCTTAATCTGATAAAAATTAAGATGAGTATCTTTACAGTTTACAGCATTAAAAATCAGGCTATATTGATCGCTAGTTTGAGAAACTATATTTGCACAATTTGTATACGTAGGTTGGATAGAAAATATTTCTCTATAACTTTGAAAATCAAAATCAGTAAGAATATGTTTAGGAAGTATGTAGTTTGTGAAAAAATGTCTGTTGTCTACAGAAGCAGAAGGAAAAGTAATTTTAATTTGATTTCCTGATTCTCTAGAGATTTTTATATCTTTGTAAGCATTCAACCATTTGATACTCCATTTGTTTTTGAAAATAATATCTTCATAGGTAAAGAGGATATCATCCAAAGAAAGGGGAGTTCAATCAGACCAAACTCTCGCATTAGTAAATGTTACCGTATATGTTTTATTGTCTGCTGTGCTAACAGAACAAAGATCTTCAACAAAACTAGAATCTTCTGGAGAGACCGTATATTTTAGACAACTATTGAAAAGAAGTCCTTGATAAAAATTACTTTGTTGGTCGTTACGTAAATAAGGAAGATAAGATGTACTATCAAAGATTCCTTCTACAAAAGTACCTCATTTAGATGAGATTTTGTTTGAAGTATTCCAAACATAAGAATAAATAATAAATATACTTACGACAATCCACAAGATAAGAGATACAAAGAAAGTATATCTTAATCATCTTTTTATTTGGTGTTTTGTTATATTAAGAGTTTCCAATAATTCAAACATAATATATTTATTTACTGTAAGGTAAAATAAGAGATATAATTACAAAAACAATAGCAGAAATCATAGCTACTTTCTTAATCTTTCCTTCCAAAGATTTTTTGCTACCATATTCATTTCCTCCTCAAAATCCTCAGATACCTAATCCAATACCACCTTTAGGAGACATTAATAAAACAGATCAAATGAAGATAATCCCTGAAAGAATCATAAGAATAACCAATAATGTGTGCATATTCACAATATAAACAAAATATAAAAAAATCCGTCCTTTGACAGTACGGATTTTCTTAGTAAAATCAAGTCAAGCAAACCTAGTTTACGATCAAGAAGTTTGTAATAATATATCCTGTTCCAATAATAAGAACTCAAACAAATATATATATTAAACTATTTTTAATCTTCTTCATAGCATCAGGACTATCTGGTTTCATAAGCAATTGGAATGCTTGAACAAGCACCATAACCAATATTACCAAAGATGCTAATCACATTGCCCAGTTGATGATTTGATAGAATATAGGTAGATTTTTATCAGCGAGAATTCCAGATCCAATTTCTCATAGATTATTAACTGCTTTTACGACATCTGCTTGTTTTCCATAGATAAATTCTACTACTTGTTTTGTTCAGATAATGACAAGCATACCTATAGCATTTCGAGCAATAATGGTACCAGATTTTTTTCTTGTATCTTCATCAGAACCAAAGATAAATCCTATTGCACGAGACGCAAGCATAACAAATAAAGCTCCAAGTGAAAGATAGATAGCTAACTTAATAAATGGAAATGCTATATTTTCATATATTTTTTGAGCAATTTCATATCATTGTACAGCACCATATCTGAGATCTCATTCTTGGAATATTGTTTCATAGAGTGTTGTAGAAATATATTTAGCACTCATGATAAAGATTATACCAAGTACTCAGAAAGTAATATATTTGATACCATCTCCTATAGCTTTGTCATCACTAGAAAACAAGAGTTTGTAGAATCCTAAAATAGAGATCAAAATACCAAGCACAATAATCAAAGGAACCAAAACATTCATCACCTTGTTCATCAAAAAGTTATTTACTCCTTCAGCACCTGTTTTGATTTCTGGGGCATCAAGGTTGTTTTTGATAGAATCAATAGATCTATCCATAGCAATATCAAATCTTTCTGATTGAACAATATTTATAACACCAGACCAAACATTATTTACGATAATAGTTTCATCATTTTTTCCATCTTCCCATTGTCTGACTGCACATACAAGTTGTTTTTGTCATATACTTTGAGTGAAAAGATCTTTAAGTGAAATAGCCTTTTTCATTGATGTACCAGCACTAAGTACAAAGCTTGCAAGAGTATTTGATTCATAAACGATAATTTGTTGGTTATTGTTCATTATCCAAGCACAACTCAAAAATCCTTTTTTTACATTTTTTCAAGAAACAGTTGCTCTACCGTTATTTTTGATAGTGATATTAAGTGCTGGAGTAGAATATTGAGCTACTTGAGAAATATTACCAGATGTTGTTCAATTAAAATTAGCTGATAAAACAAGATCAATCCCATCCACAGGTACATTTTTGTTTGTACATTGAGAATATTTAAAAGCACTAGAATTACCTATAAGATTACCATTGTTACATTGAAAAGTTATAGCATTATTTTCACAGGTATCTGGATAAATAGCAGATGATTTTGAATATCATCAAATAGTTAAATTATGCCCTAAGTATGTTCACCAAGGAAGTAAGCATGGTTGAGGAAGTCCGTCAGTACAGTCTTCTAATGGATATCTATATGTATTATAATATCCTAAATATGCTCCATTTTGACATCCAACATCAATACTAATATCCTTACAGGTTTTTGGCCATGGAGATATAAGTGAAGAAGTAAAACCACTAGATCATCCATGTCAGATAGAAACTTTTTTTCCATTTCAAGTAGCAAAAGGTTCACAGTCTTTAGGAGTTCATTCGGTACAAGATTTATACTTATAAGTAGAAGCGTTTTCACTTAAAGATCAGTCTTTACATGATACATTTGCTTTTACATTATCACAAGAAATCTCAAATGAACTTGAATAAAATGATTTTGAAGAGTTGTTTGGAATGTAAATAATTCCAGCATCTGTTGTAGAAAAAGAACAATCTCACGAACTACCATTAGAACAAGAATTATATTTGTAAGTAGAATAATTATAGCTTAAAGTACCATCTTCACAGCTTACATTTCAAGAAAATTGGTTACAAGTTTGTAGATAGTGGGTTACTTCATAAGCATATAAATATTTACTTTGTCCATCTAGAAGATTTACTCCTGTACAAGAACGGATTTTAAGATCCTTACAATCTTTAGAAAGTTGTTTTTGGTCTCCACCAGACCATGTTCCATTATAACAAGTTAGAGGAACTTTAAGATCTTGACATGATTGCGTAGTATTAGAACTACTTGAAGTATATCCATAAATCACATCCAAATGATGATTGTAACTATTTGTCCAGATATCAATACAATCAACCCATTCTTGATCTTCACAAGAATCTTCAGTATATTTATCAACATTTGATCCAGTAAAAGATCCATCTATACATTGAAATTGTTTGCTCAAAGTTCTACAATCTTCAGTATAGCTTGCAGTATCTGCTTTGTAAAGATATTTCCATTCCAAATGATTTGCTCCTGTAGGTCCAGTACAGTTTTTCCAAGTATGAGGAATACAAGTAGGATATTTATATGTATTACCAGCATTACCCAAAGATCCATTGATGCAGTAAAGGGTTCCTTTTAGTTGATCACAGGATTCAGTATAGGTTGCCTCAGCTAATCTATACCCAGTAACAGCATCACCGTCATTCAAAATAGCACTACCAAAACTAGGTAAAAGCTGACAAGACTGTTGTGCAAACGTTGTACTTGTAAGAAAAAAACCTCATAATATTAGAGATGAACTTAACAAACCNNTTGATTTGATCATGGTAATAAAGATAGGTAAAATGATTTATTTATTAGTTTTTTCTTTGAGTGGAGAGAATATACTAACGAGTTCTCTTATTCCAGGTAATGAAGGGACGTGTTTCCATACTACTACCATCAATATATATCTTGATAATAACAGTCACCAAGCTATATATCCTAAAGATGTAGATGGTAAAATATTTCGTTGTATGTGAGCAAGAATAAGAATCACTAAGCTTAAGATATATTGTGTCTGAATGTTTCCAAATTTTCTTATATCATAGAGGTAGGTATATGGTCTTTTATAAGTACTAATAGATTCTGATAACGATATTGGTTTGTTTGTTATTGAACATACAAGGTAATATATCGATCATGCTACATATCCCCATAGTTCTTCTGGGTTTTTATAATAAAGAGTATGGATAGTATCGGTAATTTTTTCTGGAATAATATTGATATTGCTCATCAAGGTAACAATCCTGATAATAATAAGTACGNNACTAGGATGTTTCCAAACAAACAAGCTAAAGCAAAGAGTCATCGAATCAAAAACGATTCTTTTAAAATGAGGTTTGGTTTATCAAAACTATGAATAAAATATCGATAGTAGATGTTGTAGAGAGGAAGATAATGAAGAAGCATATCTTTTTTATCTCCTTCTATAGTTTGTAGTGTAAATCAGGTAGATTTTGAAGAATCTTTGATAAGAGAACTATCCGTAAAGATTCCAATACATCCTAGTACAAGGACTACAATAAGTAAAATCATACTGATAGTATATCCAGTCTCCAAAAGAGAAACCGAATAAAAATAATCCAACCCAGTAAACCCTAAACTCAAAGCCAAAAGTAGAATACAAATCCATCCGAGCTTCATATATCATCCTACGAAATTAACATCAGATTGACTAATTTCAAAAGTAGATTTCTTGAGCATAAGCTGAACAAGCGGAGAAAAAAACATCAATGAAGCAAGACTTAATTGAATTTTTAATGATTGATTATTTTGAGATGTTATTTCTTTGTCCATAGAATACATAGGTATAAAGTGTTGTTAGGTTGTCTTAAACAACGTCAGTTGTAATAAAGTCTTTTTCTTGAGGAGATGCTAATACTTTCACTCCGATATGTTGTGGTCCTGCAAAGATCAATCCTTCTCCGACTCCACAAGATACCAATCTTCTTTGTTCTGCTTCGGAAAGTCCCAAAAGATCATTCAAAGCTTTGATAGAAGTAGTAGATTGTTTGAGAAGTACTTGAAGAGAAGAGTTGGAAAGAATAGGTTTTCCATATTTACTTCTTACAAAGTCTTCGATATCCTGTGAAATAGTAGTGATTCCAAGTCCATATTTTCTGGCTCTCTTGATAAGTCCAAATAAGAATTCGGCAGATGTTTCATGTTGAAGCATAATCCAGGCTTCATCACAAATCAATAATCTTTTCTTTTTGTGTGATCTTACCTTGGTCCAGATATAACTCAATACGTTGAACATGGCAGGTGTCTTAAGCACTTCTTCCAAGTCTCTGATACTAAACACGGTCATTGCATTGTTGATATCTACGTTGGTATAATTATTGAAGAGTTTTCCAAAGGTTCCAGTTACGTATTTACTAAGTTTAAGAGCAATTTTTTCTCCACCATCCATACCATCTAAGACATTCATAAGGTCTTCCATGATAGGAGGTTGTTTTCCTTCATAGCTATCTGCATTCATAGAAAATCCTTTCAGACTATATGTACTTTGGATAGCTTTATCGAGTAAGGCTTCATCTTCTGTGCTAAGGTCTCCAATCAATAATTTGATAAGTCCAATCAAAGTCATAATCTGACTTCTCAAAAGATCTCCTTTACCATATTCTACATCTTCAATTCTTGGTGGAATATCAAATGGATTGATAAATTGTTGAGAACTTGTAGCAATATTTACATAGGTTCCTCCTACTTTTTCAGCAAGAGTTTTATATTCGTTTTCAGGATCAATAACGATGATATCGATTCCATTGAGAAGATATCTCAAGATTTCAAGTTTTACGGTAAACGATTTACCGGCTCCAGATGTCGCAAGAATACAACTATTCATGTTTGGAAGTTTTGATTTGAATCTATCAAAAATTACCAAACCTCCCGTATGTTCATTGATTCCATAAAGGATTCCGCTATCACTGATCATATCGTTGGAAATAAAAGGAAAACTTCCCGCTAATGACGAAGTTACACTACTTCTAGCAATACCAAGTTCATCGATACAAAGCGGTAATCCAGTAGTAAATCCTTCGTCCATTCTTTGAATGGCATTTTTCATTCTGATTCCATATCCTGAGATTTTTTGTTCAAGTTTCTTCCCTTCTTCTTTGAGTTTATCTTCACTTTCTTCATAGAGATTTACATAATATCCAGTTTCAAAATATCTTTCTTCACGTGTAGTAAGCTTTTCTCTAATCATTTCTACATCTTTGTATTGTTGTTCTACTTCTGTATCAAGAGTAACTCCTTTTTGCATAGCATCTTTGATTTCTGCTTTAAGCTGAGTAGCTCTAGTTTTAAGCATAGATTGAATAGCACTATCATCTTCTGGATAAATAAACCAGCTCATATCCCATTTAGCATGAAAACTAAGAATATCTCTTGTCCAAAGAGCATCAATGTATGATGGATAACTCTGAGCATAATAGGTTTTTCCAAAGATTCCAGAAACATTGTATTGTGTTGGCTTATGTTCCCAAAAAGAAGGAGCTATGTGAGTTTTGTAATCACTAACTACAGAAATATATTGTTTTTCTACTTCTACGATATATTGTCTAAGCTTGCTAGTAAGCTTATTGTCATTGTATTCTTCATCAGGGAGTTCCAAGATATATTTTACTTGTTCTTTAAGATCTTTGCTTTGAATAAGCTTGTTTTCTTGAGGTACTGGTTTAGCACCATTTGCTGTTGGAGTTTCACCAGCAGTTTTTGGTTTAGCACTAGGAAAAAGTGTGGCAAAAAGATCGTCAAAAATCTTTCCAATACCACCATTTTGTTTAGGCTTTTCAGGGATTATCGTATAGTTTGGATATCCACCATTAGGCAGATAAGGAGCATAGTTGGTATCAAATATTACATTTTGAAATTGATCCATAGGGATAGAATATGAGTAAATGTTTTGTTTTTGAGAGATAACCGTCTCTATACTCAATTATATTCTAAAAAAAAACCTAATCAAATAGTCCGATTAGATTCTTTCATTTGAGGTTGACAAAAGTTTTGAATATTGTTTGGATAGGATAGTAGTGGAATATAATACCAAAAGTACTGACATTCGTCGGATAGTACACGAGTTTTTCAAACAAAACCAAAGATGGAAATCTATGAAATTAGCCATAGGGTCCCTGGAACTGTTGGTGGGTACAACGTCTAAAATAAGTTTTATACAATCGAATCTGCCTTCCAATCTACCTTAAAATTTCTTCCTACAAGATTTAACTTTGTAAAGACAATATCCATAAAATTTTTTAAATCCTTGCCTTTGAGAATAATATTATACCTGTATTTTCCAAAAATCTTATAAATCAATGGAGGAGTTGAATAAATTTCCAAATCCGTAAGCCCATATTTTTCTTTGAGATAGAGGAGTTCTTTGTGGAGTTTATCTACTTGGGAAAAAACTTTTTCTTCTATTTCATTTTTGTACAAAATCACACACAAATCTGCAAACGGAGGATAGTTATATGCTTGTCTAAATTCATTATCAGCAGTATAAAAATCTGATTTACTAAGCTTGCATGCACAACGGATACTGTATTGTTCGGGATTGAATGTTTGGACTATAAACTGTGCTTGCTGATGTTTGGTAAAGGTTTCATACAAGAGATTAAAATTTTTTTCTGCAGTGTTATAATCAGGAATATTGAGTCCCATATCCGCATTCAAGAAAATGACGAGATCTAGGGGATACTCTGGGATAGGAGTAGTGAGAAGTGATGTCCCAATCAATATTGGATGTTGTTGAGGGGTAACAAGAGTCTCTCTAATTCTTTTGATCTTACTTGTCGAGTTGGCAGTTTCAGATTCTATGATGATCGACTCAGTACCAAATTCTTCTTTGAGATATTCAGCTACTTTTTGGGTTCCCATTCCAAATGGTTTGATATTTTTAGATCAACATTGATCGCATGTATTAGGAAAACTATATTGTGTCTTACAGATATGACAGAGTCCTACCTGATCTCCACTCGGCAACTTATGATAATGGATACTCACTGAGCATTTTTTGCACTGGGGCACATATCCGCAGTCATGACAGATAATNNTTATTTACGATAATTCCTATTCTTTTTCCTTGTCTAAGATATTTACCTATCCCTCTCTGCGCCAAAGTCGAGAAAAAATGCTCAACTTCTTGAGTCATATTAACCAGGAAAATATTCTTTTCTTTCCCATCTATAGTATGAGAGAATTGTTCGTAGTTCATGATTTATTTACAATAAAATACACATTCATCAGCTCAATTAAAGAGTTTTTTCTGACGCCAATCTTTAGCTAAAAACTTTTCACAATCCTTCCATGAAGTGATAAATCCACCTCAGTTAGCATGCTGAATGCTATTGATAATCTGCTTGTATATTTTTTCCAAATCGTTTGATAGTAACCTTTTTCCATAAGGAGGATTGCACAAAAGCGTAGTATTCTGGATATCAGATATGGGAGATAATAAATTGCGTGTTTCAAAACTAATCGTATCAGCAACGCCAGCTTGTTGAGCATTTTTCTGAGCTATTTTGATCATTTTTTCATCAAGATCACTACACAAAATCTGATATGTTTTGTCGCTAAATTGTTTCTTCTGTGCTTGGGTTTTTAGATCAAGAAAGACTTGTGTATCACATATTTTCCATCATTCAAAAGCAAAAGATCTCTGGAGTCCTGGTGCAATATTTCTTGCGAGCATTGCAGCTTCAATACCCAATGTTCCTGATCCGCAGCAGGGATCCCAGAGTGGACGATTAAATTTCCAGTTGCTGAGAAGGACGAGAGCTGCAGCAATATTTTCTTTGAGCGGAGCTTCTCCTGTCTGTGTTCTATATCATCTCTGATAAAGAGCTTTTCCAGAACTATTGAGAAATACAAAGGCAATATCATTTTCTAGCATCACAAAAATCTCTACTTCTTCTTTGCTACGATCAATTTTCCAATCGTTATCAGGTGAAATCTGTTTAAAAATAGCCTTGTTTGTGATAGATTGGATAGTTCTACTGCTATCCAGTTTAGATCATTTACTATGTACGTTGATGACAATATTTTGCCCAGGAGCAACAAAGTTGTTTCGATCAACTGTCTGTACGAGAGCAAAAAGTGTATCAAAATCTTTGCATGCTCATGATGCAACTTGAAGATAAACTTTGTTAGCGATTCTGCTCCAGAGATTGATCTGCATCATTGCCGAATAATCTCACTCTACATATACTCATGTAGCAAAACTTTGTTGAGGAGTAAGTTTGAGATATTTGAGTTCATTACCGAGGATACTCGCTAATCAAAAAGGACAACTAATGAGAAAACGCATAAATAATATTTAAATCAAAAATAAAAAAATAGCCACGTAAATTACATAGATTCACGGGCTATTTGCAATATATATTTATTTTTTTATAAACTAGCTAGTAATGTATCTGGATCAAACTCAGCTCTATCTTTTTCTTCTTTTCTTGCTAAAATTTGTTGTTCTGAAGGAAGTGCAATCTTGATTATTTTGTTTTTTGGAATCACTCAATTAACTCTATCAGCATCATTATAAATAGAAAGAATTTTTTGCCCATTAACATTTTTGATATTCATTCTATCATAAAAAGAAGATTCTCTGTCTGCAGGTACCTTAGTTTTATCTATGTAAATATATGTATCTCTTTTCCCTTCTTCAAATTCTCCAAAATGGATTTTACCATTAGCATTGTCTACGGTAATTTTTTGTCCATCAATACCATTATCAAATCCATTCTCAAAAACTTGAGAAATCTCATTAAGATATTTTTTTGATTCATCGTCACCAAGACTTCTTTCTATTTTTTTCGTAGTATCAGGAGTTTTCTTTAAACCTTCTTTCCCTTCTTCTACAGTTTCTGATTTAGAATGTTCTGGTCCGTTTTTACCCATTTGTATGCTATTTAGATAATAAAACTATACATAGTATATTCAGAATTTTAAATTTTGCAAATTCTTGGATATTTTTTGAATAATAATAAAATACTAATAAAAAATTGAAAAAATAAAGGACATCTATACAAATACACAAAATTTATTTGAATATATGATTTTATGCCACGTAAAAAACTCATCAGATACTCAGAAAATCAAGAGGATTCACTGATTCTCCAACCAGGAAAACTAGAATTTGAAAGCTATAAAAACAATCGATCAGCTTTTTTTGGAAATGATAATCCTATCACTTTAGAACTAGCTTGCGGGAAAGGGGAATATACGGTAGGGCTTGCTCCGATTTTTTCTAAGAGAAATTTTATCGGGATTGACCGCAAGGGGAATAGACTCCGATTTGGAGCACAAGAAGCTAAAGAAAAATGACTCAAAAATATCTGATTTATTCGTACTATTATCCATCACTTGGATCAATTTTTTGCTGAAAAAAGTGTGGAAGAAATATGGATTATTCATCCAGATCCTAGACCAAAATGAGCAGATGAACGTAGAAGATTAACAAATCCTCGTTTTCTTACCATGTATCAGAAAATTCTCCAACCAGGAGGACTTCTCAGGCTCAAAACTGATGATGCTGATTTGTTTCAGTATTCGGTTCAGATGTTGAACGAACAATGACGAACTATAGTTGCACAGACTACAGATCTCTACAATAGTCCATTGTTGGATGATCATCATGGAATCACAACTCATTATGAAACGCTTTTTCATCAAAGAGGAAGAACAATAAATTATCTTAAAGCCTTACCTCCTCATATTGCTTTTTAGAAGGAAATATATATACACATCAAGAAACAAAAATTTATAGATATGAAAAGAATAAGTGCGGTTGTAATGATTTTAGGTGTTTTTTTTCATCTTTTTGCCCAAAACGATGATGTCTTGAGACTCACAAGACCATTTTCGTTAGGTGTAAGTATCAATGATCATAAAAAGGCGCTAAGCCCTGATAAAAAGATAAATATAAGTGGAAATATTTCATGGTACCAACCACCACAAGATCGATTGAGTTTTCCTCTAGTATTTCAAATAAAAATAGCTGAAAAGCAAAAAATAAAAGCTATTCTTGTTATTTCCAGAGAGGGAAAAACTCTAGCAAGTACACAATTTGAACTAGAACCAAATATTGCAATGATAGTCTCTCTTTCGCAAAATGTGAAGATAAAAAAGATTAGCTTTGAAAATAATAAATTATTATTTGAAATACAATAAAATAAAGACTTCTAGGATATTACCTGGAAGTCTTTTTTGTATTTATTTACTGAAGAAATCTACCATACTCACAGGAAATATCATAGTTTTTGGTGTTCAACTGGTTCCCGTCATAACAGGCGCAAAGATATATTTATCGTTAAAATAAACAGATTTATAGGCTACTCATTTGTATTGAAAATCCACTTTGTAGATGTCAAAAAACGTATTATCTACGTTTCTAAAGAAAAAAATATAAATATATCCATAGAGTACAATAAGCGATAAGAGTGATATAATCTGGATAATAAAAGTACTTTTTTTAAAGGTGTTTTCTTTTATAGTATGAAAAATATCTTGTACTAACGAAATAATATCTCCAAAAAAGAGAAAAAAAGCTAGCACAGAAAAGAAAATAACAAAATAACTATCTATATAGTGATTGATTTTCCCAAAAAAATGCAATACCAAAAGAATAATAATAAAAATCAGAATAATATATTTATAAAAAAATTTCCCCTTAAAAATCTTATGAATAAGATAAAAAAGAACAAACATTACCACAAAATACCAGAAGATAATGACAAAATCATTGATTGTCTGGCTCCAACTAAAAAATTGGATAGCATGTAATCTAATAAGAAAAAATAATTGAATTCAGATTCCAAATATCGTTCATATAATTCAAAACATTTGGATATTGTTTGTATGTTCGGCAAAAAAATCTTTGATTCTATATCCTACGTTTTCTAACATAATAAGTATTTCTCTAGTAAATAAAATGATTTAGCTCCTCAGTCTACTTATTAAAAAGCTATTTACAAACAAAAATGTGTCGCTTGTAAAAACAAATCGAAACCATAAAAAAATAATCAGATTTAAATTATGTAGTATTCTATGAAATATCTTCAAGTCACCAATCTTACCAAATCATATACGTCCAAACCTCTCGTTGATCACGTAGATTTTACGATTACCAAAAATCAGAAAGTAGCGCTCGTAGCCAAAAATGGAGCAGGGAAGTCGACCTTGCTGAAGCTCCTCATGGGAGAAGTAGATGTTACGGATGGAAATATAGAGCGAAGACAAGATATAACTATCTGATATCTTTCTCAAGAATGTATGTTTGAACAACACAAAACTGTCCAAGAAGTGTTGTTTGATTTTGATGTTGTACAAGAATGGGAACATGAAGTAGAACTGCAAATCATGATAGATAAACTCAAGTTGCAACCACTGTTGCAGCAGCAAATAGAAACCCTCAGTGGAGGAGAGGCAAAACGTGTAATGCTTGCTAAAGTTTTGGCTGGAAATCCACCAATGCTCGTACTAGATGAACCGACAAATCATTTGGATTTGGATATGATAGAATGGCTCGAACGATACCTCAAAAAACAACATACAACATTGTTTATGGTAACTCATGATAGATATTTTTTGGAAAGAGTATGTACAGATATCTATGAGTTAGATAGAGGAAAGATTCACCAATATTCTGGTAACTATTCGTATTTTTTGGAAAAAAAAGCTCAGCGTGAAGAAAACGAAAAAATAGAAATGCATAAACTCAAGCAGCTGCTTCGCAAAGAACTTGCTTGGATTCGTAAAGCTCCGCAAGGGAGACAAACTAAGGCAAATTTCCGTGAAAAAAGATTTTATGATATCGAGGATCGCTATGATTCTCGCAAAGAAATTCGCCTCCAAGAATCTCAAAAACTCGAGCTTGCGGTCGAAGAAAGACGCTTAGGAGGAAAAATTCTCAATCTCAAAAACCTTAAAAAATCATTTGGAGATAAGTGTATTCTTCAGAATTTTTCTCATGAATGCAGACACAACGAACATATAGGTATTATCGGGAAAAACGGAGTAGGAAAATCTACGTTTATCAAAATGATTCTCGGTGAAGAGGCTGTTGATAGTGGATTGATCCAGGCCGGGGAATCCGTAGTTTTCGGGTATTACGATCAAAAAGATATCTCCTTCCCCGACGACAAAAGACTGAGTGATATTGTGACTGATCCCAAATTGCTCGAGCAATTTCTTTTTCCTCCTAGTCAACAGCATCAGTTTGCTAAGACCTTGAGCGGAGGAGAAAAAAGAAGACTTTACTTGCTCACGATCTTGCAAAAGAACCCAAATTTTCTCATTCTCGACGAACCAACCAATGACCTAGATCTGATTACTTTATGAGTATTAGAAGAGTTTTTATTGGAGTACAAAGGCTGCCTAATTATTGTATCTCATGATAGATTTTTTATGGATAGAATTGTAGATCATCTTTTTGTTTTTGAAGGAAATGGGGTGGTTAAAGATTTTTGGTGAACCTATACCGAATACAAATCAGCAGAGGAGGCGAGAATACAAAAAGAAAGAGATGAAAAAAATAAATCAACCAAGATCCAGCAAGAACTCACGCCGCCAGCTACAAAAAAACTTTCTTATATGGAGAAACGTGAACTCGAACAGTTAGGAAAAGATATTGAAAAGTTGGAAAAGAGAAAAGAAGAAATTAATCAGATGTTTAATGACACAAACCTCCCATTCGATGACATCAAAAAACTTTCTACAGAACTTGGTGATGTTATTAGGCAGTTGGAGATTAAAGAATATCGTCGATTTGAGTTGATAGAAAGAGAATAGATGTTGACTTTGTATATGAAATATATAAAAGTAAGAAAGCTTGAAAATAAAAACTAAAAAAACGTTATATGAAAAAGATTATTTTATCGTTTTTGGAAAAATTTTCTAAGGACAAAAATGTGTATAATCTCAGCGGTGGATGGAAAGTTTCTTGGGACGAAGATAAAGAAACAGGAAATTTTATCATAATCGCTACCAACGCAAAGGATCGAAATGAATTTCCTGATTGTCAGAAAATTGCGTTTGCTGTCAGAAATAAATTTATCAAGAAAGTTGATATAGGAAATTTATTTGAATTTTCATCAGCCATTATTGGTTATATTGATGATGAGAAAAAAACTGGTACAAAGGCTACGTTTGAATATACAAGAAAACTAGTTGTTCAAAAATAGCTTATACGTATAATTACTGCCGATATCCGGCAGTTTTTTTTATAATCACTTGTAATGTGCTAGATAAATAGATATTCTCTTTAACAATATTTACCTACTTTTAACCATAGTATTTCATGCATATATCTTCAGCAAATTTTATCAAGTCAGCATCTAAACTAGCGGAATGTCCGCCAGCAGATTTTCAAGAATTTGCTCTGGTTGGGAGATCAAATGTAGGAAAATCAACGCTGATAAATATGATTACTCAGAGAAAATGACTTGCAAAATCATCAGTAACTCCTGGGAAAACTCAACTCCTCAATTACTTTTTGATTAATCAAAATTGGTATCTTGTAGATCTTCCAGGATATGGATATGCTAAATATAGTAAGGAACAAAGAATTCAATGGATGGATACGATGCAAGAATACTTGAGTCAGAGAGATACCTTAAGAAAAGTTTTTGTATTGATAGATGGATCGATTTCTCCTCAAAAGATAGATATGGATTTTCTTACAATTTTTGCACAAGAAAAGATTCCTTATGATATCATAATTACCAAAACAGATAAATGTAATCAAAAAGAGCTTCACAAAAATCTGACTGCTCTCAAAGAACAGATAGAAGAAACCTTAGGAGGACTACCAAATATTATTCAGACTTCAAGTATCAAATGAAGAGGAAGAAATGAAATTTTGGACTATATAGAAAATCTTCTCAACTAAGTTATCAAAACATATGAAGGATCAAAAAAGAGATTTCTTTTCCTAAGAAAATCACCGGTAAATAAGCTAAAGCTTTACCCAAAGTACCTGCAATTAAAAACGTAGTGATATGCATGTGTTTTTTTACTATTCTGATAGTTACAATATCAGGCAAAGCAGATGCAAGAGTAATCACCGTAAACACAAATAAGGTAAATTTTCCTCCTTCAGTCGTATCTATATATTTTTGAAGCTTTATGCTGAATCTATTAAATCAGCGATGTTTTTTCATAAAGCGAAGAACCCAGCGATGTGTAACAGATATCCAGTCTTGATAGTGATGACGGATTTGATATTTACGGATACGATCGACAAGATAATCAAAAAAATACCAAGTTAAAAGACTACTAAATACACTTGTTCAGATTACGAGTAAGGCGAGAAATATTGTATTGACGTGCTCTACAAGCAAGGTCGTAATCATAGAATACGAAAAAGGTGTAATAGCAGGAGGTATTACTGTTTCAAAAAAAATAAGGACACAAAGGACAATAAGCTGATAAATCATTCCATATATGCACAAATAAATTAATCTTTAAGGAGGTTCCAATTCTTCTTTCTCGCAATAAGTTTAACTCCTTCAAACCATGCAACACTTAATAATCCGATAAGTATTGATCCAAATAAATATGTTGAAGATAATGCTTCAAAATAAAATAATTTTTGAACAGCTGGGACGTAGGTAGCAGCAAGAAGTACGATAAGAGCTCATACAACCACAGGTAATAATGCTGTATTTTTTACTCTCAGTATAGAAATTATATTTTTAGACCAAGAGCGATTTACTAAAATAAGTGAGATATTTGAAATAACAAGAGTGATAAAGGTAGCTGTTCTCGCAGTAGCTTCACTAGCCCCAGATGATAATAATATCTTAAATACAGCTGTTACTAATCAGAGTGCAAACAATCATTGAAGTACGCTGATTATTAGTGTTCTTTTGCCAAAGAGTGGTTCTTTGGAATTACGAGGTTTACGCTCCATGATATTAGCTTCTTCTTCCTCAGCTTCAAAGATTACAGAACAAGCAGGATCAATAAGAAGTTCCATAAATACAATATGTACTGGATAGAATACTGCAGGTCGTCACATGATTACGGAAATCAACGTCAATCCTGCTATAGGAATATGAACACTTACAATATAGATTAGTGCTTTCTTAAGATTATCAAATATTCTTCTTCCCATGCGCACTCAGTGAACTATAGAAGAAAAATTATCATCCAATAATACAATAGCAGAGGATTCTCTTGCTACATCAGTACCTCTTGCTCCCATAGCAACTCCGATATGAGCAGATTTTAGAGCAGGAGCATCATTTACTCCATCTCAGGTCATAGCTACAAATTCTCCATTTTTTTTCAAAAGATCTATGATAATGAGTTTTTCTTCCGGCATAACTCTCGCAATAATACTCGTCGTTCTAATACGTTTGAGAAGATCTTTTTCTGGAAGCTTTCTTAATTCTTCACCGGTAAGGACATTATCAATATTTTTCAATCAGATTGTTTTTCCTATATGTTGTGCTGTGGCAGGGTAGTCTCCTGTGATCATAATCACTTGAATTCATGCAGTATAACATTCTTTAATAGCTTGAGCTACACTAGGTCTTACAGGATCAATCCATCCTATTAATCCTACAAAAGAAAAGTGAAAATCATGCTGATCCTTTGGAAGTGTATCTCAATCAAAATCAGCTTTAGCTACTCATAATATTCTAAGTCATTCACTGGCCATAGCATGAATCTGTTTTTCTATGATAGATTTTTCTTTTTCTGAAAGATGACAAAGATCCATGATAGCCTCAGGAGCTCATTTACTAGCTACAATAAATTCTTCTGTAGTATTTTTTTTCCATACATGAGAGAGTGCAAGAAGATCTTTAGTAAGGGGATATTCTTCTATAAGGGGAAAGTTGTGAATATGTACAGAATCTATTTTGTGTCCCAAGACATCAAGAGCTTTTTCCATAGGATCAAAAGGATCTTTTTTACTAGCTAAGAGACCGTATTCTACCAATTCATGAAACTCTTCAGGGATTTCTTTATCCTTTTGGATATCATAAAAATTTCCATGGTAGCAGAGTTTTTGTACGGTCATTTTGTTTTCTGTGATAGTTCCGGTTTTATCACTACAAAGAACTGTACAAGCTCATAAGGTTTCTACCGCATGCATATTTCTTGTAAGTACATTTTTTTTGGAAAGTCTCCATGCTCATAATGCTAAGAATACGGTCAAAACTACAGGAAATTCTTCAGGAAGGATTCCCATAGCTAAAGTGAGTCCAGACAAAAATCCTTTTACCCAATCTCAAACAGTTAAGCTATAAACTAAGAATACAGCAATACAAAATCAAATAGCTATGATAAAGGCATACTTTACAATATTTTTGATTTCTTTTTGGAGAAGAGTTTGTTCCACAGAAATAGATTCCAAAGCTTTACCAATACGTCACATTTCTGTTGTGATTCATATAGAAAGTACCTTAGCTACACATTGTCATTGTACTACCAAAGAACCAGAAAACAAGAAAGGTATGTCATTTCCTCCAGGTCTAAAATTGGTATAATCTACATCTTCTGATGGACTTTTTCTTACAGGGACAGATTCTCAGGTAAGTAATGATTCATCTACGCTAAGATTTCTACTCCACAAAAGCTCACAATCCGCAGGTATTTTATCTCCTTCTTGAAGTATTACGATATCATCTTTAACTACGTCTCTTCCTGGTATTCTGATATGTTCTCCATTTCTGATCACTAAAGCTCTAGGACTAGAAAGATCTTTGAGGGCTTGAAGAGCTCTTTCTGTTTTGTTTTCTTGATAAATAGAGATAGTTATAATAAGAACTATTGATGATAAGAGTATTATAGATTCTTGAATATCTCCTAAGATAAGATACAAGGTACCACAGACAATAAGCAAAATAATCATAGGCTCTTTGATTACATCAATCATTACATCAAAAAGTGTTTTTTCTTTTGCACTTGGTAGTTCATTATATCCATGTTTTTTGATATGTTCGTGTACTTCTTTACTAGAAAGTCATTGGAGTTTTTTTACTTGCTCTTCAGTTAAAATCATAAACAATAAGTAATGGTAAAAATTATCCTTTCCACTATAGGATTTGGAAATATAATTTCCAGTAAAAAGAAAAAACCTCCGAAGAGGTTTACATACTTATCTTATATCCGTGCCCTTTGATCGTCTCTATAAATGTTTTTCCAAGTTTTCTTCTGATATTTGAAATATATACGTCCAGTTTATTATCTTCTTCCCATATGGATTCTTCTCCCCAAACTTCTTCCAAAAGATCTGTTCTAGAGACGACAGTCCCTGAATGATCCATCAGCATCTGGATAATAAGAAATTCTTTATTAGTAACAGAAATGCGTTTTCCTTTTTTGAAGATTTCTTGTTTTTCGAGATCAACAACCAAGTCTTTTCGATGCCTTACTTCTCCAAGAGTATTTCTTTTGGTAACAGCCTTGATACGTAATTCCAGTTCTTGTAAATCAAATGGTTTAGTGAGGTAATCATCTGCCCCATAAGTAAATCCTTCTATCTTATCTTCCAATTGACCTTTGGCAGTCTCCATAATCACAGGAATATTTTTGTATGATTTAATTTCCTGACAAGCTTGAGCTCAGCTTCCATCAGGTAGCATCCAGTCCATGATTACACAATCAAAATGATGAGTTCTGATTTGTTTATAACAATCTGCTACCGTTTGTACCCAGACAGTATGATATCCGCAAGCTTCCAAATATTCTTTGATAGATTGCCCTATATCGAGAGTATCTTCTACGATAAGAATATCCATTTTAAGTAAGATATATAGTAAAAGTAGTTCAGTGATCAGCATCACTCGTCATATCTATAGACCAATTATGTTTTTCTACAAGAAGTTTTACAAGATATAGTCCAAGACCAAATCCTTCTTTTTGTCCATGAGAATGATTTTTCCAAAACTTTTGTCGGATCATTTTCCCTTCTTCAGGACTAATACCTGGTCACGAATTATTGACTGAAATAGTATGTTCAGTAATAGTTACTGATACATTTCCTTTGTCAGTAGTATATTTAAAAGCGTTTTCTACGAGATTAAATAAAATAATATGGAAGATGTCTTGATTTGTTTTTAACGTATAGCTTGATGGTATCTTGGATACAAAACTGATTTTTTTATCTTTATATTTTTCAAGTATTTCTTCAGAGATAGATGTAACCAAAGGGATAATATCGAGAGATTTTTTCTGTATCTTGTGATATTCCCATTTAGTAAGAGAGAGGAGTGTTTCAAAAAGTCTGTTGATATCTGATAATATCTTTTTTGCAGATGGATATGATTTTTCATAATTTTTGGTCTTATTTGCTACATCTATCACAGAACTCAACGACATAAGAGGCGTCTTGAGCTCATGAGAGGCATGAGTAACAAAGTCTTTTAAACTATCTGTTTGTTCCTTGATAGTAGTTAATGTTTTTTGTAAGGCAGCTCCTATAATATGGATTTCATCATTTTCTGGTCATGAAAGAGGTACAGGTTGATGAAGTGTATTGATATCTAAGTTTTTTACATATTCTACAAGTTGATGAACATGTCTAAGAGAGGTTTTTACAAAGAAAATAGAAAGAATATACGTAAGAAAAGCAAAGATCAATAATAAGAAAAAGAATGTAATGATCATACTTCTTTGTGCATCAATCATACGAGTAATATTAGATATTCTTATGGTATCATTTACTCTTACAAAAAGCACATCTTGATCTTCAATAGAGGCAATATTTGAAACTAAAAATGATGTAGAATCTTGAAGTTCATCCCATACTTCTTGAGAATATGAGATTTCGTCTATCATAGGTTTTTGAAATTGTTGTCTTCTCCCAAAATGAGTTTGTGTAGTATTTTCATTAGTCATACTATTATTGCCAAGCATATTTGGAATGTTTTTGGGTGCTATTTGAAGAGCACGCATTTCTGATCCATATCGTTGTCTAAAAAAGGTAATATTTACTCCAAGACCGAAAAAAAACACTATTCCAAGTGTATATAAAGTGAATTTTAAACTGATATTTTTGGATGTAGTAAGATTCATGTTTAGTAAAAATCAATACATAAAGTTATGTTGTACTATATTGATTTTGTTTTTTATTAAAAGAAGATTGTTTGTTTTGAAGATATTCTCTGGTAATAGTAGAAAATAAACTATCAGATTCTTTAAAAATAGAATCAATAAAATGCTGAATATCTTTGTCTGATATATTTTTACATATGTCTGGATATATTTTTTTTATTAGTTGGATATTGCTCATTTTTGTTATATTAAGAAGGTAAAAGCCCCTTTCGGGGCTTTAAATAAAGAAGTCAAAAATTACTTAGAACTATCATCTTCTGGTTGAGCTGGTCTTTCTTTGTGCATCTTTACCATTTCTGCAAACTCTGTTTGGCTAACAGTATTTGCTTTTGTAAATGCAGCATAATCATTGTTTTCAATTGCGGTTTCTATAGCTGTTCTTCTTGTTTGAGCAGATACCATGTGATTAAATTGTTCTTGAGTAATATTTCCTTCCATAGGAGTTCCTTTGATTGCAGCTACAAAAGCTGTGTAATCATTGGCTGTGATGGCTTTTTGAGCATCGNNTCCTCATTTACGTCCTCACATTCCAGGATGCATCATCTCTCCAGATCCAATTTGGAATCAACTTCCAAAATGACGTCCAAAGTCAGCTCCTGATCCCATTTCAAATCCACTTCCAAAAGGAGGTCTTATATCAGATCCAGATCCCATCATTCATCTAGGTCCGCGTCCCATTCCTCTTGAGAATGTTGTTTTTTCTCCACTTCCTGTTGAAGTATTGTTAGCATATGTAGTTGCTGTAACTGCAGCAGCAGATAACACAACGATACCAGCTAAAATAAAAGCACTTTTTTTCATTAGCACACACTAAGAATATAAAATCCCTCTAGATGGGCGAGTGTAGTATACTCATGAATCTTAAGATAACCTTAATCAAAAAAAATAGGTAAGTACTACCTATTTCGTTATTGAAAATAATAAAAATGAAAACAATTATGTAAA
Source organism: Patescibacteria group bacterium UBA5124 (assembly GCA_002414185.1). Classification (GTDB taxonomy): domain Bacteria; phylum Patescibacteriota; class Gracilibacteria; order Absconditabacterales; family Absconditicoccaceae; genus UBA5124. Next base: position 30,017 of record DHYS01000009.1, read on the forward strand.
GAAATTATTTTTTGTTTGGATTTCCAAGTGTTGAGATAATCCACATGATGATACCTACTGTTGTTGGCAAATATACTGCCGCTCGACCCCTAATAATCTTAGTATAGTAAACAAATAAATCACATGAAGGATAGAATTATATACCAAGAAAGCAAGAGAAAAATTCTGTAATTGATTTTTTAACATAGAAAACTATGAATAACAAAATTTATTTATAAAAAAGAAATTTCATGGATCTTATAGAAAATATAAAGACACGTAGAAGTATTCGTACCTATACAAAACAAAACATAGAAAAAAGTCAGATTTTATTATTGTTGGAATCTGCTATGTATGCTCCATCTGCACACAACGAGCAGCCTTGGCAATTTATTGTTGTAGATGATACAAGTATTTTAGAAAAGATCTCTTGATTTCATCAATGGATAACTATGGCTAAAGAAGCTCCTGTAGGTATCTTAGTTTGTTGAGATCTCAATAAAGATGTTGCTGGTGGATTCTGGATCCAAGATTGTGCAGCAGCAACGCAAAATATTTTGTTAACTGCTCATAATCTATGATTAGGAACTGTTTGGACAGGGATTTATCCACAAAAAGATATTATAGAAAAATTTTCATCATTTTTTAAGTTACCAGAACATATTGTTCCTTTTGCTTTTATTCCCCTTGGATATCCAGCAGGAGAATGAAGAGCAGGTAATCGTTTTAAGGAAGAAAAAATTCACTGGAATTCTCGATAAGACCACATATTTTATATAAGTACTTTTCTATTAACCATCTATTGTAAAATAAAGGAAATGGTGTTTTTTAGTATTGACTAAATATGTCTTATTTATATAAAAAAAGACATAATCTCAAAAAATGGGTTTATCAAAAACAGAAATTAATGAAATAATTAACATAATGTAAAACCAAAAATTAAACGTGTATGAAAACAAAAGTTTCTTTTTTTCAAAGCAAAACAGACAGTAAAGTATATGCTGTCCAGTCTACTACTATGCTTTCAGATGAAGATGTAGGTAAACTGGTTTGGGCATTAAATGCTTCACTGTATGAAGAATCTACGTGCAATGGAGTATATATTGGTCCTCGTGTAGGATTGGTTACTCCATGGAGTAGTAGTGCTGTAGATATTACCCGAAACGCCAATATCCATGGTATTATAAGGATAGAGGAGTTTGAGCCAGTATCTGATGATAAAATATTATTAGATCCTATGCTCAAAGCTATATATAACTCTCTTGGACAAGATGTGTTTGATGTAAACAAGCAGCCAGATCCTATATTACATATAGATGATATTGCTGCTTACAACAAATCCGAAGGACTTGCCTTGAGTGATGATGAGGTGGAATACCTAAAAAATACAGTAAAAAAAATCGGGAGAACTTTGACTGATAGCGAAATCTTCGGATTTTCTCAGGCAAATTCAGACCACTGCCGGCACAAAGTATTCAACGGTAAATTTGTTATTGATGGTGAAGAAATGCCGTTTACCTTGTTTCAGTTGATTAAGGAAACAACCAAGCAAAATCCTAATGGAGTAGTCTCTGCATACAAAGACAATTGTGCTTTGATGCAAGGTCCTACAATGGCTCAATTTGCTCCAAAACATGGAGACAAACCGAGTAATTTCCAGATTGTTGATTTTGAAGGAGTATTTTCTTTGAAAGCTGAGACACACAATTTTCCAACGACTGTGGAACCTTTCAATGGTGCAGCGACTGGATCGGGCGGAGAAATCCGTGACCGAATGGGGGCTGGTACAGGATCGCTTCCTTTTGCAGGAAGTGCAGTCTATATGACTTCATATCCTCGTACAACATCTGAAAATTCTTGGGAACAAAATATTCCTGAGAGACCATGGTTGTATCAAACACCTATGGATATTCTTATCAAGGCTTCAAATGGTGCCAGTGACTTTGGAAACAAATTTGGTCAGCCACTGATCAATGGTGGTTTACTAACCTTTGAACACCAAGAAAATGGTAAAATTCAGGCCTATGATAAGGTAATTATGATGGCAGGCGGTATAGGGATAGCAAAACAGCGCGATGTCCAAAAACATATTCCTCCAGTTGGTAGTATAGCAGTTCTTCTTGGAGGTGATAACTACCGTATTGGAATGGGTGGAGGAGCTGTAAGCTCTGTATCCACAGGACAATATAGTAATGGTATCGAGCTTAATGCTGTTCAGCGAGCCAACCCGCAAATGCAAAAACGTGCTTTTAATGTAGTACGTGCCTTTGTAGAAGCAAGTCATAATCCTATCTTTTCGATCCATGATCATGGAGCAGGAGGACATTTCAATTGTCTTTCTGAATTGGTGGATAGCTGTGGTGGAGTAATTCATCTTAATCGTTTACCTATCGGTGATCCAACGCTTTCTGCTAAAGAAATTATTGGAAACGAATCACAGGAGCGAATGGGATTAGTACTTCCTGCAGAAGAGTATGATCTGATAAAGACTATTTCTGATCGCGAAAATTGTCCTTGTTACAATATCGGGACAATTACTGGTGATATGAAATTTGTCTTTGCTGACGAGAATACCGGTGAAACACCAATCGATATGCAATTGGAAGATATCTTTGGAAATCCTCCTAAGGTAGTTATGAAAGATACAAGCGTAGTTACAGAATACGCTCCTGTACAGGTTCCAGTTGATAATGATGCTATTGTAGATGCTATTGAAGCAGTGCTTTCTCTGGAAGGAGTTGCTTGTAAGGACTGGTTAACTAACAAAGTTGACCGTTCTGTTACAGGGCGCGTAGCTTTACAGCAAACTTGTGGTGAAATTCAGCTTCCGCTGAATAACCTGGGTATAATGGCATATGATTATGTTGGTAAAAAAGGGATTGCAACCAGTATCGGTTTTGCTCCTGTTGCAGCTTTGGTTGATCCAGGGGCTGGTTCTCGGTTAGCTATTGGAAAGTCGTTAACCAATATTCTCTGGACGCCACTTACTCATGGACTCAAAGGCGTATCACTCAGTGCAAACTGGATGTGGCCAACCAAGTCTCCAGGAGAAGTAGCTCGACTGTATGAAGCAGTCAAAGCATGTAGTGAATTTGCTATTGCATTAGGTATCAATATCCCAACGGGTAAAGATTCTATGTCGATGACGCAAAAATACAAAGACATGTCAGTTGATTCTCCAGGTACCGTAATTATTTCAGCTGTTGCAGAAACTACTGATGTACGGAAATCAATCAAACCAGTTCTCCAACAGGTTCCCGGTAGTAAACTCTATTATATTGATTTTGGGAAATCTGGATATGGATTGGGTGGTAGTGCTTATGCACAGACTCAAGGTAAGATTGGAGGAAATACTGCTGATGTTATTGATCCTGCATACTTTAGTTTAGCATTTGAAAAAGTGCAAAAGCTGGTTGTTGATGATCAGATTCTTGCCGGGCATGATATTTCAGGTGGTGGATTGATAACCACGCTCCTTGAAATGAACTTTGCTAATACAGCAGGTGGAATGGAGTTGTATATCAGTGAATCAAGATTTGCTGGCATACTGTTTAGCGAAAATCCCGGTGTGGTTATCCAAGTGAGAGAGGATTTTGATGAAGATTTATTGTCAGGATTACAATTCTCTCATATTGGTGAATATTTACCATCACATATTATGAGGATATCTAAATATATGATTGGGGAAAAATCTTATGATCCGATAGTATTGGATATCAATATATTGCGGGATGTTTGGTTTTATCCATCATGTTATTTAGATAATAAGCAAAAAGCGTCTGGAGATCGACTTGCTCATTACAAAAGACAAGCTCTTTCGTTCCGGTTTCCAGAAAACTTTAAAGGGACTCTTGAGCAATATGGACTTGAACTCAAACGGCAAAAACCTTCAGGGATCAAAGCCGCGATCATTCGCGAACAAGGTTCCAATGGTGATCGTGAGATGGCTTGGATGATGTATCTTGCTGGACTTGATGTCAGGGATGTGCATATGACAGACCTTGTTAGCGGACGAGAAACATTGGAAGATGTAAACCTTATTGTGTTTGTTGGAGGATTTTCCAACTCAGACGTATTGGGTTCTGCTAAAGGTTGGGCCGGTGCATTCAAATTTAATCCCAAAGCCAAAGAAGCCTTAGACAAGTTTTATGCTCGTCCAGATACATTAAGTCTGGGAGTATGTAACGGTTGCCAACTTATGGTGGAATTGGGTTTGATTGATGTCTATGGTGATCAGCCAAAAATGTTACACAACGACTCCCGTAAGTTTGAATCAGGATTTGTAAGTGTATCAATCAAAGGCTCAAATGCCGTGATGTTACAATCATTAGCTGGTTCAAAATTGGGTATCTGGGTTGCTCATGGTGAAGGAAAATTTGCTCTTTCATCAGACCATAATGTAGCAATATCCTATTATTACGGAAGCTATCCAGCTAACCCTAATGGTAGTGCATATAATGCTGCAGGTATTGTTTCAGGAGATGGCCGCCATCTTGCAATGATGCCCCATCCTGAACGAGGTATCTATCCAGAAAACTGGGCGTATTACCCAGAAGAACGGAAAAATGATGAAGTTACTCCTTGGATTCACATGTTTTTGGATGCAAAAACCTGGATTCAAGAAAATAAAAAGTAATTTTAGTGCAAAAATTAAAGACCACGAGAGGTATATCTGCTCGTGGTTTTTTTTATCCTAAAAATAAAATGGAAAACCTATCGTCATATATATCAGAATAAAAAGTTTTTTTATTGTTTATTCTATACTATGAAAAATTCACACAAGTACAGTCTTTTCCTCATGACTAGTATAGTTGTTTGAGTATTTTTTTCTGTTTCTATAAACAAATCTCAGGCAGCTAGTTCTCTTTCTGATATTAGTAATCATAAGTATCGTGAGAGTATCCAGTTTCTTTATGATCGTGGAGTTGTCAAAGGATATACGGATGGGACTTTTGGTCCTGATCGCGCAGTCAATCGTGCGGAGATTTTGAAAATTATTTTGGAAGCGGATTTGAGTGGCGATATTTCAGAACAAACCGATTGTTTTCCTGATGTACATGATGAATGGTATGCTAAATATGTCTGTTATGCTAAAGAGCATGCGATCATCAAAGGATACAACGATGGTACATTTAAGCCCGGACAAAATGTAATAATAGCAGAAGCACTTAAGATCAGTCTGGAATCCTTCAATGAAACGATAGATCAATCAAGTAAGACGACATGGTACGAACCATACATCAACTTTGTTCATAATAATAGTATTTTTTCTAAATATGCACTTCTTCCTACCAAAGAAATGACTCGTGGAGAAATGGCATACTTGATACATCAATTACTCTTACAAAAAGAAGGAAAAATTCAATTTACAGGAATCCGTAATGTAAAGAGTCTATGATGTGGTAATCCAGCACCGACGACGCCACCTACTGAATCCATAGTAAATGGATTGGCTCGTCATTACATTACCGTCATCGGTAATAAGTACAACAAAGATACCCCTACCAAACTTATTTTTGCTTTTCATGGTCGTACTAATCCAAATACCATGGTGCGTACCTACTATGATGTAGAAGAAGCATCAAATGGAAACGCTATCATAGTGTATCCTAGTGGATTACCTGAAGAAGGTCCAAAACGTAATTGGAGTAATGGATGAGATCCTTCAGATAAACTAAGAGATTTTGCTTTGTTTGATCAGTTAGTCAAAGAATTTAGTGAAAACTATTGTATCAACAAAGACCAGATATTTGTCGTAGGACATTCGTTGGGAGCTTGGTTTACCAATAGTTTATCTTGTGCCCGCGGTGACGTAATCCGTGCTATAGGAAGTGTGGGAGGAGGTACAACAATCAATAGATGTAGTTGACCAGTAGCAGCTTTGATTATGCAAAATCCAGATGATAACCTTAGTCCTATGAGTGCTGGAGTTGCAGCCCGCGATCAAATGCTTAGACAAAATTCTTGTGATCCAACGGCTACGACGCCTATGGGGCCAGCAGGAGGAAACTGTGTTTTATATACCAAATGTCAGGCTGATGCTCCAGTAATCTGGTGTCCTCACTCTGATTCTACCAATGAACGCGGAGGATATTATCCTCATACCTGGCCAGATTTTGCCGGTGAAATGATCCGAAATTTCCTTGATGCTCAGAAATAATAGCTAACTCCTTCTTGATATTCACTCCTACAAAAGTACCATACAGCTGAATATATTTATTTATAATTTTTTTCGTATGTTGTTTAGTGAATGTTGATTAAAAGCTGGTTTGTTAAGATCTTTAGAAAGTATAGGATATAAAGAAGCTACCCCAATCCAAGAAAAAGTACTAAAAATTGCTCTACAGGGGCATAATATTGTTGGTCAGTCTCAGACAGGAACAGGAAAAACAGCAGCATTTTTGTTGCCAATTCTCAATAAGATTGATACAAATAGAAAGTCTATTCAAGCGTTGATATTAGCTCCTACCAGAGAATTAGTAACCCAAATAGGTGATGAAATCAGAAATTTAACTAAATTTTATGGAGTAAGTTATGCATGTCTTTATGGATGAGCAAGTCCGCTTATTCAAAAAAATAATCTTAAGAGAAGTCCTGCAATAGTGGTGGCAACACCAGGGAGACTTATGGATTTTATGAATCAGAAAGTAATCAACATCAGTGTAGCTGATTATTTTATTCTCGATGAAGTGGATAGAATGCTGGATATGGGATTTGTGCGTGATATTCAAAGAATTCGAGCACATCTCAAAAATGTAAAACAAACGTATACCTTTTCTGCGACGATGAATAATGAGATGAAGTCAATTATCAAAGAACATATATCTACTTATGAATTTATCAAAGTAGGAGAAGAAGTGACGGTAGATAAAATAGATCATAGATATATTCCTATAGATCACGAACAAAAACTATTTAACATAGTAAATTTACTCCAAGCACATCCTCAAGAAAAAACAATAATATTTACTCATACAAAGAGAAATACAAAAACAATTCATCAGATTTTAATCTGAGATGGATTCAATGCGGGATTGCTAAATGGAGATATGTCTCAAGGAAAAAGACAGTCTACACTCAACGATTTTAAACAAAACAAACTCCAGATATTAGTGACTACTGATGTAGCAGCGAGAGGACTCAATATGGAAAATGTAGGATTGGTTATCAATTTTGATGTACCTATCGATGCTAAAAGTTATATCCATAGAATCGGAAGAACGGGAAGAGCAGGTGCTAGTGGAAAAGCTATTATGTTGGTTTCTCCATTAGAAAGACCACTTGTTCAAGAAATAGAAAAAACTCATAGAATCAGAATTAAACAATCAGAACATATTGCTGTTAATGATAAAATGTGAGCATATGGAAATCTTCGTTTAGATAGATCTACGGACAAAAAATGAGGTAAAAAAATGATGTCCAAAAAACGTCTCACTCCCACACAAAAATATGGTAAATTACCGGATTTTGATGATCAAAAACCTATTAAAACAGAAAATAATTTTCGTAGCAATCCAAATCATAAGAAACACGAACGCAGACCATCTAGACCAGACAATCGTGTGGAAAAAAGATTTGAAAAAAGATCAGATAAAAGACCTGATGATCGCAGACCATGATGACACAAATGATCTAGACCAGATGCGAGACCATCAAAACCTCAAAGATTTAGAGGTATGGGAAAACCTAAACACAGATAATAAAAAAAGACCCTGCATTTCGCAGGGCTTTTTTTATTTCACTAACTTTCCTAAATCTATACTTTCCAAATCTTGTAATTGATCGACAAATCCCTTATCATGACTTACGATAATCATAGCTCCTTCATACTCATTAAGCGCTTCAGCTATCACAGGTAAATGACGGAAATTGATATGATTTGTTGGTTCATCCATAATCAAAAGATGTGGTCTTTGGAGCACAAATCTCGCATAGCAGAGGAGTCCTTTTTGTCCTTCAGACATAGTTCCGATAGGGTTTTTGAGAAGAGGTCCAGTAAGTAAAAACTTGGATGCTACACGATAAATATCTTGATCAGATGTATCTCCAGCTACTTCACGTAGATCATCCCAGACAATTTTACTCATATCCAATGCAGTAAAATCTTGACTATAATATCCTACCTTTACTTCATCATGGATCGTAGCATCCTTGTTGTGTGCATGGACAAGGCTCTTAAGAAGCGTTGATTTTCCGATTCCATTGGGTCCAGTAAGGATGTATTTTTGATGTTTCTTGATAACGATATTAAATTTGTGATGAGTGAGTTCGTGAGCAGAATTCATAAGTCCGATACGATTGATGGTTACAATAGGTCCTACGTAGTTATCAAAAGGAATCTCGAAATTTCCGATAGTTTTATCGTCCTTTCTCACTTCTACAATATTGTCTTCAGCTTCTTCTACTTCTTCTCTCATCTTACTTGCTAGTTTACGCATTTTACCTCACTTGTTTGAAAAGAAATTGATCTTTTCTTTTGCGTCAGCAATCTTCTTTTCAGCTCTCGCATTCTGCATTTTATCTTTTTCAATTTGGGCTGCTATTTGGTCTACTGCATCATAGTAATCTCCCCAATATTGTTCTACTTTGTTGGTCATTTTGTTGAGATACAAGACTCCATCAGTAAACAGATTCAAAAAGTCTGCATCATGGCTAATTACTACTACTGTTTTATCATAAGTTAACAAAAAACTAATCAGATCACCAATTCCATTTGCATCGAGATTGTTGGTTGGTTCATCAAGAAGGAGAATATCGGGATGTTGGATAAGAGCATAGGCAAGCAATAATCTTGCTTGTTGTCCTCCAGAAAAATCTTTGATTTGTTTAGTAATAGGAGCAGTAAAGTTTACTACTTTGAGCACTTCAGCGATTTTTCTATCAAGCTGATAATCCTTTTCTTCAAATGCTGTTTCAAAAAATTCTTTTACAGTAAAATCCAATTGATCTCTAGGAATCACTTGTCTTGCTATAGCAATACTACATCCTTGATTGATGATGATTCTTCATGATTGGGGTTTAAGTTCTCCCGTAATCATCTTAAATATAGTAGTCTTTCCGGCACCATTTTGTCCCATGATAGTGATCTTAGTATTTTGGCGAAGAGAAAAATCTGCATCCACGAGGATAGGATGTTTTCCATCATTATAAGCGAAGTTTACTCCATCAAAACGGAGAATTACAGGATTTTGATTTGCTGACATAGAATCACAAAAATTGTAAAAAAATTACTATACAAAAAACTATTCTTTATTCAACTAAAAGCTACGATTATAAAAAAAATCTTAAACAACAATATACATAATAAGCTAAAAATATAAGAAAATTATATATTGATTTTGCTGTTAATTATGATTGATTATTGAAAAAAAAAGGCTATCTTGTAATGTTCCCCCTTGTGCTGGTAAAGTAACAGAAATATAGTTTTACTTCCTATTTCTTTATCTTTTAACCACATCCACATGCACAAACTTCTTTTATCACTCATTACAAGTGTTTTCTTCTGATTAGGTCTCCAATTTACATTTGGAACACCAATATATCTAGAAGGAAATCCAAGTTGTGTATCTCTGTGATACGCGTATGGTGCCAAAGTTGATCCACCAATTCCTGGAACCTATCCATTGGGTAATGGAACATTTACCTGGAGTATTTCAGCTTCAGGACAAATTACATGGTCTTCTACAATGAGTATAGATGCAATGATTGTAAAGTGATGACCAAATGCAAATGTCTATGTATATAATCCTGAATCTATGGGAGATCAATGATTAGTAACTCCAACCAATCCAAACAATGGAAATCTTTATGGGCTTAGTCATATAGAAGCATGTTATGACTATGAAGTTCAGTTAACAAAGACAGCAAATCCATTCTTTACAAGAGAGTATCTATGGTCTATTATGAAAGAAGCTTCTACTACCGGACTTAGTCTTGTTGTTGGAGAAACAGGAACTATAGATTATACAGTAGTAGCAGAATCTACAGGATTTCTTGATAAAGATCGAGGAGCAACAGGAACAATTTCTATCTTAAACCCAGATCCTCAATACTCAGCGATGATTACAAATATTGTTGAACAGCTTACTGGAGCTATTGTCTCATGTCCAGTATCTTTTCCATATAGTTTAGCTCCTGGAGCTACGCTAATATGTTCATATACTGTTACTCTACCAGATAATTCACCAATAGATAATATCGTAATGGCAGAAACTACAGGAAAAGTATGATGATGATCAGCATCTGTTTCAATTATATTTGATCAACCTACAACATTAGTAGATCAGTATGCAACTATAGAAGATGATAAATTCTGATTCCTTTGAACAGGTATGGCATGAACACAGTTTATGGCTTCATATTCAATGATTGTATGACCATATGCTATGTCTGGTATGTACAATTTTGAAAATACAGCAATACTAACTACTAGTACATTATTGAGAATTCTTTCTTCAGTAAGGATTGTTCCTATCGTAGTGACAGATCCACCAGTAGTAGATGTAGGATGTACCTATACTCAATGATACTGGAAGACTCACAATATCTACGGAAAAGGAAATAATAAAACTGCTTGGGGAGTGGGACCAGGAGAAGATGCATTATTCTTTATCTCTAATCAATCATGGTACCAAGTACTCAATACAGTGCCAAAGTGAGGTAATCCATATTATATTTTAGCTCATCAATATATCGCAGCTATGTTAAATAAATGGTCATGAGCTAGTGTACCATCAGAGGTAGAAGCTGCACTTACGTGGTCAGAGTCAATATTTGCGGTAAAAACACCAGCAAGTACATTTACTGCCCAAGAAAAAACTCAAATGACTATGACAGCAAGTCTCTTGGATTCTTACAATAACGGAATCATAGGACCAGGACACTGTGACTAATAGTCAAAAAATAAAAAAAAGTATCTCCCCAAAAAAGAGAGATACTTTTTTTAATATTAATCGACTACAGTTGCTGTCCAAGGAATTACCTGTCCAGCAAAAGGAGTTTTTGCTCCATAATAAGATTCTTTTACTTGTTGCGGTTCCTTTTTGAGGATTACGGTTTTTGCAGGTAAGGAGTTTTTAACACTATAAAACTCTGGCATAACATCACATGCAAAAACAGATAAATGATTAATAATACCTATCTGATCAAAAGCCATCGCATAAAGTTCTAAGGCAATAGGTGCTGTAAATACACCACAAGCACCACATTCACAGTATTTTTTTTCTGGTGCATGATAAGCTGTATCTGTACCAAGTCCAAAGACTTTTTTACCATGTTTTACTTGCCATATCAAAGCATTTCGCAAAGATTCAACATCTTTCTGATGCTTTAGAAGAGGACGGCATACAAAGTCTGGCATTATACCACTTTTTTTTGTATTTAATGTATAAGAACTTTCTGTAGCCTCATTGTAATTGAACAGCGACCGACGATCAAAAAGTAAATGCTGAGGGGTAATAGTAGCCTTTACTTGTTTGGAATATGCTTTCGCAAAATTCACAGCTTCTCTGGTAGTGATATGTTCCAAAACAATTTTTAGATGAGGAAAGTGTTTTACCAAAGCATCCATTTCATATTCATAAAATCTAGCTTCTCTCTCAAAATCATCTACCAATTCACCATCGATCTCCGGACATTCTCCATGTACAAGCAGAGGAATTCCACGGTTTTGCATAAACGAAAGAATATGAGCAACATTTTCAAATCCTAGTTCGCCATTTTCTGAGTTTGTGGTTCCACCCTTGGGATAATACTTTATCCCATGAAATAGTAGATTTTCCCAAGCTTTTTCTAATTCTTCAAGATTGAGATCAGGAGAAAGATAAAAGGTGAACATTGGCATAAATCTATCTTCGTCAACATATTGAAGTACCTCATCCATATAATCTTGAAGATGTATCAAAGAGGTGATTGCTGGAGTAATATTTGGCATACCAAGAGCTCCAGAAAACTGATTCATGGTATAGGGGAGAATATTTTTCAAAGTCTCACCTTGCCGGAAATGCGCATGCGCATCAAATGGATTGATTAATTTAATACTCATAATTTTTTTATTAATTATTTTTTATTNNGTTCTTTTTTTTAGACGTTTTCTTTAGCAGCAAATTTTTTATTTGCATACGTAGTTAACGAATTTACTCTCCCTGGTCTAAGTACAGCTACCGTACCAAGAGTGATTCCTTTTACAATCGAAAACTGTAATACTGTATTGACATCTTTTTTGGTCATAATACCTCCACCAACAATGATCTTTAAGGTAGGATCTGCCAACTGAATATCTATTATTTTTCTCTTAACAATAGGGAATATAATCGATCCAGATAGTCCACCTTCAAATTTTTTAGCTTCATCACCAGTTTTTCCAAGTTGTTTTGGAAGAGGAGAAGAACCGTTTTTAAACCATTTTTTCCAGTTGATAGTACAATCAGATCCAAAAGGAATAGTATTGGAAATCACAAATCCTTCACAATAAGG
>DHYS01000033.1:0-925 GCA_002414185.1 Patescibacteria group bacterium UBA5124
CAATCAACTAGGTCATTTTTCTAAAGAGCAAGAATTTGGTTTGGTAAATAGGTTAGACAATGATACAGGAGGTTTTCTTTATTTTGCTAAAACACAAGAAGATAGTAGGTTATATAAGAGTTTACAATTAAAAGAACAGATCCAAAAAACATATCTAGCAGAAGTACAAGGTAATCCATTTTATCACTCGTCAGAAACTTCTAAAACAATAACGACTCCGATCATGCATCATATTCATAGTGACGATAAAATGATAACGATAACTTCTCCATGAGATGAGAAAAAATGAAGAGGAAAATCTCATTATGTATCTACATTTATTCAATTAATTCACTATAATAGTGAAAAAAATACTTCTTTATTAAAGGTAATTATTACCAAATGAATAAGACATCAAATTAGAGTTCATTTAGCTAGTTTATGATCTCCAATACTTTGAGATATTGTATATACAAACAAATTAAAAGAAAGTGATCTTCATCTTTGGTCTATTTGATTATCTATGAAAAATAATTAACAGATTATATGAAATAGTGAACTAAAAATAGTATAAAAAACAATAAAGAAAGAAGTATGAAAAATAACTGTTTCAGTGAAATAGTGAAAAGAGAGAAAAAATAGAAATAAAACCAGTAGCGCGTCAACGACGCGCTATTTTTTGAAACAAAGAAAAAAGAATTCACTGTTTCAATGAAATAGGAAAAATATAGTAAGTAACTGATATGTAGTAGAAAAGAGCGAGATGTTTTTGATTTTTTTGAAACAAAGAAAAGAGAATTCACTGTTTTTGTGAAATAATAAAAATAATAACAGAAATAGTGAAATAATAAAAAAATGATATTGAATTTTCTGATCAAAATAATATAAATTCACTAATTCTGTGAAACTGTAATATTTTGAGATAAAATTATTTAACCACATATAA
>DHYS01000033.1:964-1279 GCA_002414185.1 Patescibacteria group bacterium UBA5124
AAGATGATTCATCCAGGACGATATCTTGCCAATCAGATAAAAGAAAGAAATCGAACGCAAAAACAATTTGCTGATCTTATTGGTAAAAAAGTAAGTGAAGTAAATGAACTGATTAATGGGAAAAGAAATATTACCATTCAATGGGATATTTTACTTTCTCTTGTTTTCGATGATCCAGAAAGAAAATGGATCCAGATGCAAAATGATTATGATTACTATATAACCAAGATGAAAATGGATAAAAAGAAAATGGATACTATAAAGAAGAAAAAAAATCAGCTTCAAAAAGAACATGTTTTCAAACAATTTTAAGTC
>DHYS01000033.1:1332-3208 GCA_002414185.1 Patescibacteria group bacterium UBA5124
AAAAGAATATGTTTTCAAACAATTTTAAGTCTTTTACTTTTTTTCTCTTTCTATGAAAAAAGAAAAACAAAAGTTTCACATTGCTATGGCCGGTGGGTGAACATGATGACATGTTTTCCCGATAAAGAGTCTGATAGAATTTCTTCATATCCAACCAGAGTTTAAAGACAAAAGTTCTCAGGTATTTTGGTTTGGAAGTAAAGGTTCACTCGAACAAAATATTTGTCATAGTNNGTCTTATTAAATCTGACAATCTGATATTACCACCACTAACATTTATTTCATTGTTTTCTGGAAAATATCGTAGAGAAACTTACCTCAAATCAAGAGTGAAAAATATTCGCGATCTCTTTCTTTTTGGTCTAGGAATACTGCAATCACTCTACTATCTTCTTTTATACAAAATAGATGTGATTTTCTGTAAAGGAGGATATGTTGCTCTACCAGTAGTTATAGCAGGAAAAATTCTCGGAAAAAAGATTATTGTTCACGAATCAGATACACACTCATGATTAGTCAACAAAATAGCCTCAAAATTTGCCACCACAACCTTTACAGGATTTGATAATGTTCTTCCTTGATCTCATACGGTTGGACAAATACTTTCAGATGAAATTGTTGCTGATTGATCTCTCAAAGACTATCCAGAATTAGAAAATACTTTTGCTACTATAGACAAAAATAAACCACGAGTTTTGGTGGTAGGTGGTTCACAGTGATCAAGTAGACTCTACCAATCTCTCATAAAAGCATTAGAGACAGACAAAAGTATACAAACAGATATGGTATTTTTTGTTGTATTAGGATTGTTAAACAAAGACCTAAAACCTCAATTTGAAAAATTTCACAATGTTATCATTTTTGATTTTGTGACTCAAAAAGAGATGGGGATTTTATGTCAAAACTGTGATATCGCTATCACTCGTGCAGGGACTACCTCTCTTGCAGAACAAAAACTCTATGATATGAAACTATTTATAGTTCCTATTGCTTGGACACATGATCAATATGATAATGCACATCGATATGAAGACAACTATGAAGATATCTTAATAGATCAAAAAGATGAAGGATTTCTCAATAAACTCGTCATGGAACTCAAAAAACATAAAAATTTCAAAAAAAATCTGACCAAAAAGGACAGACTTTCTGTTATTCACGTAGCCAAAGAAAAAATCTGGAAGGCTATACTTTCTTAGTTATTTTCTCCCAAAAAAAGACAAAAAATCAGCCTATAGCCAAAACCAAAATTTCTTCTTTCAAAAACAAAGTTCTAACCTACAAAACAAATTTGTCCTACTTTTGTCAGTTTTTTTCTTTTTTTAAAACGCTATATCTCAGGCGTTTTATTTTTTATTGTGAAAAATGAAGAGCGCACAGCGAATAGGATTGGGAATATCGATAGGATTTTTCTTACTTATTTTACCTACTTGGGCACAAGAGGAATCCTCTGGACAAAATGAAATTATTTCTACAGGAGATCAAATTGTTTCGACAGGTGAAGAAATACTTCCAACAGAAACCTCACCCATCCAAATCGATTCAGGAATACTCTTAGAAGATACCTGATCACAGGATATACCACCTCCAATCACCTGAGAAATCATGTCTACATGAAATACAACACCAAACATTCCATCAGTCCCTTCACTAATTATTTCTGAGGTGTATTATGATGGTACAGATGAATGGATAGAAATCACAAACAATACTACTGAATCATTTCAAGGAAGTATTTTATTTAGCGGGGGAGTTTGACTATCTCTTGAGATCTCACTTTCAGGTCATCAAAGTATACTGATTATCAAACCATCAGGGAATTATAGCTGGATAGATATCCAAGTTCTCAAAGTGGTTTCATCCAAGAGCTTTAGTT
>DHYS01000028.1:0-92072 GCA_002414185.1 Patescibacteria group bacterium UBA5124
AAGATGATCTAAAGCAAAATTTCTCGCTAATGCAGAAGATTTGGGCACAATATGATAATACCTAATATGGAGATCTTTATAGAGAGCAGACTCACAAAGATGTTTACTTTTATCATCTTGAGACTGATCTACCACCAATAGCTCATAAGGAATCAGCTGTCTTTCCAAAAGCATATCAAAAAAATGAGTAAGATCTTTGACACGATCAAGCGTAGGAACTATAATACTAATCTTAGAAGTTAGAGACATATCCAATTTTTTGGAATTAAATCACGGGTATCCAGTGATACCTTAAACCACTGGCGAGGAGCAATTACGACCTTATCAGGTGACATATTGAGCCAAGCCCCTCGCCAGCTGAAAGAACTATTTGCGACAATATGATGATTACAATAACTCATCAAAATCATATCTCGATAACTATCACTTCCCGTATTCCAGTCTACATAAACAAAATTTCAATTTTCTAGATGCTTTTTACACCAGGTGATATCATTGGAAAATACAACAAATTGTACATCAGAAAATTGTTTTTGCATATATTGTATAGCCTTTTGATAATATTCTAGACTACAAAATCCATGATAGCTATCATTATAATCTCCCCTTCTCACGTGAATACTTACCGTAGTCTTCGAACCAATCGATTGAAGAAAATCAGCATTTTGTTTATTCATAGGATGTTTAGGAAGAAAATCTTTTCTTATTTCATCTGATATGTCTTCAAAATATTTATAACTTTGCCAAAATCAAATAAGATAAGCGTTAGTTTTTTTAGAAAGAATCTTTTTATGAAAATTGAACCATCAAGAATATTTACCTAATTTATCAATCAATATATCCCAAACACCCCTTTCTTGAATAATCATATAAGGAAATTTTCTTAAAAATTTCTTGATATAAAATTGCACAAGATCAAATAATGTATAAGAAAAATCTATCTGATTATGATTCAATATTTCAGCTTGTACATCAAGGAAGTACAATTCACAATCACGTTTTGTAGTAGTTTTTTCTTTAGGAGAAATCAATCCAGAAGTATCTAGATAAAGTTCAGTGGTATTTTTGAGTGCAAGATGACGACCTAATGCATATTGAAACATTTGATTCCCTAGTCATCCCATAAGCCTTACGACAACCATCTTATTTCTTAGTAAAAATAAACATTCCACATCCATAATCCAAGTGATCAAACTTGGTATAATCGGTATGTTCTACAAAATTTTTAGCATCATCAACAAGAGAAAAATCAACCAGACTCAATTCATGAAAGTAATGAACGATTGTTTTAGGATTGAAAACTCTATGTGCATTAAAACAAATTCTTTCTCTACCTACAGGCACAGACACATACAAAAACCCACCTGGTTTCAATATTTTAGCCAATTCATGACAAGCTTTTTTAGATCCATCTGCATCCAAAGGATCTCCATATCTTCCCAATCCAATATGTTCTATCACATGTAAACAACTGATCGAATCTAACGAATGCGCTGCAAATGGCGGCTGCAAAATAGATCCATCTACTACTTCTAGATTGGATAAATTAGCTTGTATTGGTCTAATATCCATAAAGAATGCTTTCGTGATTTTGGAAATATACCCACTCATTTGATAAGTAGATCCTACATCCAAATGTTTTTCTGGAGTTTGTTTGAGGATATGTTCAAAACACCACAACTGCTGATAAAAATAATGAGCATCCATAGGCGTATGTTTAGTTGCATCCTGTGGTTGTGGATAAAGATCCATCAAGCTCATAGACCATCATTTGATATGTTTTTTGGTCTGGAAAAATTGTACCCAAAAACGAAAATATCCAATAAATCCATACCACATATGGATTGGATCAAACAAAGGACTAATCAATCTATAGATAAGAACTGCTATTTTTCTCATAATTATAACAATATATCCAAATAAAGTTGCGCACAAACAGCATCGGTCAAATGCTCCAAGCAATATGTTCTAGGTGAAAATTGTTTATGTTCTATTTTTTCACCAAAAATATGCAAAGCTTTTTCAAAATCCTTTTCAGAAGAGAAAAACATACCACAAGCATCCGTCAAATAAGGAGCAGATATTTTTTTATCCTTCCAAGTCGTTCACTGATATTCTCGATATCATCTATTCCATACCAAGGTCGGAATATCCTTGATCCAAGCTTCTTGCAAGGCAAGTCACTGACTCTCAGATTCCTGCAAATAAACAATACCCAAAGAAGCATTAATCTTCGCTTGATATTCTTGTTTGGTAAACGAACCATACACAATAGTATCATACGCGATATGATGTTTTTGCATATAAGAAATAATAAAATCAAACAGTGTTTGAGGACAAGATTTTTTATAAATCAGAATATTTTTTTGCTGTTTTTTTGCTATTCACGTATCCTGTACTCACGCTGGCCAAACCACTATTCTTGAAGATAAATTATGATCCAACGAAACAAAATAATCAGCAACCCATTGAGAAGGAACAATAATTTTGTCTATATGCTTATCGAAGAAAATATCATTTTTATCCTTGGGGATAGAGATATTTGGTCCTGCATAAATAGTTTTGATGATTCACTTTTTTTTGAGGTGAATCGCATATTGAAGTGTATCTGCACCAGAAAGTACACAAACAATCGGATGAATATAAGCCTGTTCAGGATTGAAATTATATACAGAAGAAACCACTCCTAATTCTTTGAGTCCACGTAAGAGACTATTCACTACTCACATCGGTCCATAGATTTTTTTTCACAACAAAAACATTGCCAATTGTTTAGCTTTTTTAATCAATTTTTGGTGAATCAATTGAGATTCTGTAAGGATCGAAAATGCATGAGTGTGATCTATTTTCATAGCACATCTTTGATAACGTGATTAAAACGCTTCATATAATTATCAATATGAAAATGTTCCATAGCTGATTTTTGGGCTTCCTCTCACATCGTATGAATCAGCTTTTTGTGTGTATCTTGAGCAAAAATTTCCATAGCTTTGATATATTGATCGACATTATCCACATCAGCCACAAAAGAATTGTTGCTATTCAAATATTCTAGATGAGCGTTCCAAATGGTTGACGTATGACTAATCACTGGCTTTGCACAAAGCATAGATTCAGCAATATTCAAACCGCATGTTTCTCCATCAAACCTAAAATGAGCCAACACATCTATCGCATTGTGAAATGCCCAGACATCTTTTTCTGCATAGATAGGATCCATAAGATGGACATTGGGAATATTATGACTTTTTACTATTTCAAGCAATTTGGGAGCCGGAGAAACTATCAAATAATGCACATGAGGATATTTCTTCACCACTTGTTCAAAAGCAAGTATCCCTATAGGGTGAAAAATACTATCATCTGCTCTTCCCATTCTTCCAAAAACAATATCAGTTTCCGCAAATCACAACTTTTTTCTTAGATCAAGACCATCTTCTTTGGAACTAGTCAAAGGTCATTCAGATGGGATATAGAAGACCTTGAGTTTTGAAGCTGGTACAACGTCAGCTATCATATCTTTAACAAGATGAGAGATACAGAGTTGATATTTGATATTGCTCAATACATTAGGAATCCCAAAAATATTCAAGAAAACAATAAGACAATCAATCTCCGTCAATGGATATTCTGCATTACCAGCACCAGCCATCACGACGACATCTATAGCATAATACTTGATCACCTCTTTGATATGAGGAAACATATTTTTCACCACAAAAGGATATTGTTCTCCCAAAGAACTATAATCAAAAGGAATAAACGTAATATTTCCTCATTGTTGTACATATTCGAGTCTTTCTTCAATCATCTTAGGGTTATAGTTTCCTAGTTTTCTTGGCTTCGTTCCATACATAAAATACACATCATATTCCTCTTTATCTAGATATTTTGCTATAATCTGAAGATTTTTTTCAGTTCCACCAAAGCTCAATGCACTAATACCATAGATCAAAACTCTCTTTTTATCTTTATGAGGAACATAAGAAAATGACTCTTTTTTACTCGCCAAAACGGTAGCATATTTTTGATAATAACAATAGGCCTTGCGTGCCAGAGGCAACATCCATTTGGGAAGTTTATTTGCTATCTTTTGAGTATCCATGATGAATAAGAAAGGATAATAAATTTTTGTGATGTTCTTTATGCAAAAACAAATACATCTGTACACCATCTACAACAAAATGTTTGAGATCTACAGGTTCAATTTTACCATCTCTTTCCAAATACACTTCATATCCAAATGATTCCAAAAACGAAAGAGTTTCAGTAAACGATTCATTTTTATAATGACGTCTTCCTATATTTCTCAATGTTTGAGCTATCTCAATATAGAAGACAGGAAAACTAGATTCAATCACAGACTTCGCTCCTTCCAATACTTTAAACTCATGTCCTTCAACATCTATTTTTACAAAATCAGGTTTTTTCAATTGATGATCCTTAGCCACATGATCCAAGACCTTACATTCTATTTCTCTCTTTCCAGAAAAATCATGAGAAACAAAATCAGACTCCAAAGACGTTCCAGAACCTGCCAAATAGATAGTTTGTTTTGACGCTTTGTTACTCAACGCAAAATTGAAAGCAGTATGATCTGTAAATTGATTAAGCGCTACACTTTGCAATACACATTGATAAAATTCCTTGAGTGGTTCAAATGAATAGGTAGTAGTTTTTCCCTTACCCCAAAAACTAGCCATAATTCCATAATACCCTGTATTCGCACCTATATCATAGAACACCAAGTTATCCTTATGAGATGCAATAAACGTAAGAATATCCTTAACAAGATAGGTTCCATGTTCTTCTACAACACCATTGGCAGCAATTCCATACGCAATATCTGAGGTAAGATACAAATCTCAACAGTACCAAAATCATATATCAGACTTCACAGCTGTTTTTCCCAAAAGGGATTGTTTTTTTACAACAAGCAACTTTCTTCAGGTCAATTTTTCAAATACTCCCAACAAAAAACTCATAAGTTTCATAATACAACCAAACAAGAATAAAAAATTATAAATATTTTTTTAGTCACTGAGGAATACAAGCAACCATTTTAGATAACATATACTGACTTTTATGATACAGTTTAACTAGTATATTTCTTGGATCCTTAAACGTTCATGACATAGCCAACACATGAGCATTTTTTTTCCAATCAACATCTCGGATATCCAAATACTTAAAGTAACTAGTTCAATATTCATGTAGTTTTTCCAAGGATTCTTTATCATACCAATAGACACCATCCTTAGCTCCCGCCGCAATACTCTTCAAAACAGTTTCGTATCCATCCAACCACTGGTGAGCGGTATGAGTCAAAACAAGCCCCTTAGTCATCTTGGTTGGATAATAAATAGAATTGATCTTGAGACAAGTCAAAAAGTTCTTTTTACCAGCATTGAGAAAATCATATATTCTATATCTTCTTTGTTTAGCAAACATTCTTCCCATATCCACAAACTGAAAATGAAGATTCACTACAGATTCAATACGGATACTATTTTTCATATAATGTTCTGGCATTCTCGGTTCTGAGGTTGCCAAATGAAGATTATAATTTGCTTTTCTATCATCTCTAAAAATAAAATGCTTCCAGCTATTACTTCGGATAGATCAGTCATTTCTATAGGTCTTTATAGATCCTCGCAAAGTGATCCACTGCAAAACAACCGATTGTCCTTCTTTCAATGTATCGAGCGTTTTCCAAAAATGAGTATCATGTAAGGCATTAGCAGACAATATTTCATCCGCATCCAAAACAAAAATCAAATTATTTCCCGGAATTTTTCTTGCTTCATCAAGCAACAACTGTCTCGCAATAGATTGATTTAATCCTGGATGATTATTTTTGACATAAATAACTTTTTCAAATTTTTTACAGATTTCTTCAGTTCTATCCGTACTATGTTGATCTGCAACAATAATATAATCTGCCCACAAAGAACTAGAAGCTAGACTGGTTTCCAGTATCCATTCTTCATTTTTTACAGGCATTACCAGTATCTTTTTCATCATGATACAAGAAAAATTAAAGAGAAAGTCCTTCCTCCAATGAATCTACATGTGTCGTATATCAAAATTTTTCCAACTCTGAAATATCAAAATTGACCATTTTAATCAGTTCATATTTCATGTATTCTTTCAAGAATTTAACTTTTACTGGTTTACCAGAGATTCTAATCAATTCCTTCGCCAAGTCGCCAATAGAAATCAAAATATTAGAACGAAGATTACAATAATGATGTCATTCTGCTGCCATATTTTTGACGACAAAACGAACCACATCTTGTACATGAATAAAATTTCTCACTTGGGAACCATCTCCAAATACTTCTATTTCATCCAATGCAATTTCAATTTTTCTTTGCAAATCAGGAATCACATGAGATTCTCCAAATTTTTCATGCATTCTCATCTGGCTTTTCCCAAAAATATTAGTAGGACGAATTACCATCAAGTTTTTGATCCAGTTAGCAAAAAATAGTTCTCCAATAGCCTTAGAAAGGGCATAACCAGACATTTGATCCAATCCATCAATTTTTGCATGAGTAAATTTATTATTTGATTCAAACACATTGATACTAGAAAAGAAAACCAAATGATCACAGTTATTTTCCGTCATAATATTCAAAACGTTCTTATTAATCAGATTGTTGTAAGTTATAATATCTGCTTTTTNNCCACATTAAACAAGATCCCACCTACAGAACTAGCGAGGTGAATACAAACATCAAAATCCAATTTTTTGTTGAATACAATAGTCAAATCATGCTGATAAAATTCATCAGACAAATGATCTGGATTGATATCTATTCCAATCACATGATGTCCGTTGTCTTTCAACATAGTAACCATTTCTTTTCCTACAAATCCTGCACTACCAGTCACAAGTACTTTCATTATTTTATCTTTAAATAAATAAATTTTATTATTCTCAATAGTCCATACTTCACACTAAAAATCAATGATTTGATCATATCAGAAAGCGTATAGTGATGTACATGATAATGAGGAACAAAAGTTTTGACGGGAAGGAATTCTCCATCTTCTTTGATATCGTATATCTTATATTCTGACGCAGAGATAAACAAATCTATCTTATCCAAAACATTATATCTTTTGTTGATAAGTAAGAGTTCCTTTTGTTGTAAAGATACCAATTTCGCCTGTCCTGTACTCAAACCAGTATTTGCATTGAGATAATATCCAAGCAATCCATGAGTTTTTTTCATAGGATAGTTGTAAGCTATTCTGATCATCAAATCATAATCTGCACCTGATCTAAGCTGTTCATCAAAATATCCTACTTTTTCATGGATTTCTTTTTTCCAAGCTCTAAATGGTCCACAATGCATACTACGAACAAATTCAGTTTTTTCAAATTCTGGACTAGTAAGATATTGTCCTTCTCTAGCTTCAAAATCCTTGATAATAACAAAATCACCATAGGTAAGATAGACATAGTCGTATTTTTTCAAGGTAGTATATTGGAGTTCTATAGAATTATTTGTACGAATATCATCGATATCTCGATTGAAAATATAGATTCACTGAGCATTTTTGATAGCTCTATTCATAGAGACAGAAATTGGTTCTCTAGGAACAATAATATGATTAATCAATCATGGATGTTTCTTTTTGAAAGACTCAACAATTTTCATCTCAAAATCAGATGGATCATTATGAACCAAAACAAGCTCTATACTATCAAGAATGGTTTGTTGTTCCAAATTATGAAGAAAACTTTTGATGTATTTTTCTCACTTGTAACAAGAGGTAATAATACTTATTTCTCTATACATATAACAAATCCTATAACATCTAAAAACATGCATAAATTGTAATAATATACAATAACAATTCAACAGAAAATAATAATATATACTTTATAAGCCGAGACTTTTTCTCAAATCCGTCGTACTCCTCTTTGGTAAATTTTCAAAAGGAATTCTTTTCAAAACTATATATTCTATTCCTCTTTCTTTGCAAATCTTTTCCTTTTCTTCACTTACTCCATCTTCATTGACGACAAAAATATCAGGTTGTACACTATCCAATCCTTCCAAAAAATCTATCTTTCACATACCTGGACTTACAAAACATTCTTTTACATATCTAATACTTTCTACCATATATTTTCTTTCTGCTTCCGGATTGACAGGTTTTCTATGTTTAAGAAACTCAATATTAGCATCATTACCCAATGCTACATACAGATCTCCATATTGACTAGCTTGATGAAAAAATTCAACATGTCCACTATGTAACATATCAAAACATCCTGTTACAAATACTTTTTTCATAGAGTATACAAACAAATAAATATACTATTATTTTTTTAATTATTTTTTTANNCTTATACTCTTCCAATTTACTACCCCTATAAGTATATAATATCCCACAAAATACAACAAAAGCGATCACAAATTACTATATCTCAAACTATCTTGCAAAACAAAACGTGGACCTATATACCAATAAGACAAAGCAACCAAGACAGAAATAAACATCAGATTTGATAAAAAATATTTCCAATCAAAACTAATAGGACAGTTACGATCAATCAATAAATAACTTCTCCAAAACATAGTTATCCATCCTCCAATCAATCACAAAACAGGAGCTAAAAGTCAAATTTTAAAAACAAATATTCAGACTATATTTATCAATACATTTACTAATAATCACCAAGCTAAGACTTTAACTCTTTCCCTTGCTTTACCAATTCCTGCTAATATGCCAAAATTTATAGATAAAAGCACATTGAATATCAAAGATGGAGCTATATATTGAAGTAATACTCCAGAATAATAAAATTTAGATCAAAACAATATACTCGCTATATGAGGACCAAAAGCAATAAATAATCCCCCTATACTCAAAGCAAACACTGAAAAATATTTATAAAAGATATTTTGCAAAAGAGTAAGTTTCTGTATATCTTGTTTAGTCTGTAATTCAGTAACTACAGGAAACAAAAAACCAAGCAGTGGAGATATTATTATAGAATATGCAGCAAAAAGTGACAACAATATGCTATAATATCCAGCTTCTTTAGCTCCCAGAAAATTTACAACCATTTGCTGATCAATTTGTCCAAGAAGTGATCCTACATTAGCTCCCAAAAATACCCAAAACGCATAAGAAAACTGAGTTGATAAGACTTTTTTATCCCAAACAAATGATCATTTTTTGAGTGTTGTCCTATATTTCCACACAAATACTCCTGCTGCAGAGAGTATTCCTATTCACATTCATATAATCCATGCATAGGTAAATGAAGACAAATCCAGTCCTTGCATCAACCAAAAAATAAAGACAAAAATCAACGTACTATAGAGATTTGCTGTATTAGCAATATTATTGGAAGCTACATCTTGAAAAGAAATAAACACAGATTGAAACGCTTGCAAAAAATTAACTCCTACAAAATACCAGCATAAAGTCTTAATTACCTCTGCCGCTGCAGGAGACCCAAAATGATGCAGTGCCAGCCAATCCGCCCCAAAATACAATGCTAACGCTATACCTACACCCGTGATCAACTGAAGCGCAAACGTCACATACAAGATAGTTTTATAATGATTATATTCTTTATTAAGCCAATACTTAGGTAAGAAATACTGCAATGCTTCAGTTAAACCAAGATCATTATATGCAGAGACCAGGGTAATCAAGCCCAATACACTATAGAAAATTCCTATATCTTCTACAGACAAGGTATTAGATACCAAAACCTTGATCAAATACCCAACAGGCGCAGTCAAAAACATAAAAAAATATAACCAGAATCATTTTTTGATTAGTTTATGTCCCAACGGTTGATCTGCTAACAATNNAATCATCGATAATTGATAGCACAGATGATCCAAATCTAGGTAAAGTTGATTTTATACCTTTTGCATTGGCAGAATTTGAACTTGATATCCCTGAATTATAACATTAAAAAATTGTTCGGTGAAACAAATCTGTATTTGGAAAAATTATAATATTAGACCGCAATAAAGATTATATAATTTATTATTTTTAATTATTTCTAATTCTACAAATCTCTTTCTTTATTGTCACTATAATATTAACTCTTCATTCTGTCGTACTACCTTCAAAAAGTAAATAAAGTTTAAATTTTCAGGATTTATTCTTTGATTTGAAATGTCAATATGGTTAGTATTAGGTAAATGTACGGATGACAAATTTTAAAATGTATAAATTAATTTGTCATTGCGAGCTATAGCGTGGCAATCCATCTTATTTATTCTTATCTAGGCTTCCATGTCCCTCCAAGTCTTCTCACTACATAAATCACTCTCTCTATATCCCCTTCAAAAAGTGTATAGGTATGTCTTTTTTCTAGTTTTAAATTTAAAGATCCACAAAGATTCAAGAGATCCTGTCTTTCTTGTTCATCTACCTGTTTAAACAAAATCCAGCATCCCCCTTGCTTGAGCAAATGCTTAGTCCAGGGAAGCAATTTATCCACATATGCCACTGCTCTCGCGGTGATTACATCAAACTGTTTATCTTTACATTCTTCAGCTCTTTTCCAGAGAAGCTCAATATTTTTGATATCCAATTGATTAGCCATATCTTGGATCGCATCCAACTTTTTTCTTACTCAATCCATACCGGTAAAATGTACATTTGGATATTCTGTAGCCAATGGTAAAAGCGGAAATCCTCAACCAGTACCTACATCACACACTTCCATTCCATCTACAAAATCAAACACATTTTGCACTTCCAAAGCATCACGAATATGTTTATCATATACTCACTCTTCATCTCTAATTGCACTCAAATTAATCTGACTATTTTTCTTCAAAAAAACTTCTATTAAACGCTCTCGTTTTTTCTCCATGATAATTATAGATAATAAAATATATTTGTCATCACCTCAGACAATCCATCTCATTGTCATTGCGAGGAGCATCAGCGACGTGGCAATCCATCTCATTCACTTAAGTCACTCCAATCAATATTAATAGATTCTATTAACTCTATTTTTTTTCTTCTATTTCCTGATTTAATTCTTTTTTCTTGTTCTATCGCTTCTTGGATCGTCGATAATTCACAAAACCATACTAATTTATCTATATTATATTTTGCAGTAAATCATTCAAATAATTTATTTTTATGTTGAGATACTCTTTTTTGTAAATCAGAAGTTACTCAAATATATAAGGTTCAATTTTTTTTATTAGCCATTATATAAACATATCATTTTTTTTCCATATTCTATGAATTAACTAATAAACGATGGATTGCTTCACTATCGTTCGCAATGACTATCACTCCTTCTCTTTCACTTCCCTCCACTCTCCCTCTTTCAAATTCCCTAATTCAAATTCTCATTCTCTCACCCTCATTAAATCCTCTACATGATATCTCAAACTACTCATCATTCTTCTAATATGTCTCTTTTTTCATTCATTAAGTACTATTCTAATTACTTTTCATCACGCAGTATCTAGAGAAACACATTTAAGCAGATCTCATTCATCTTCTATTCATTCTATACAACGTTTTTTATCTTCTTCACGAAAGGATTTATTAAGCGTAACAAGATATTCTTTAGTAATACCATGACGTGGATGTTCGTATTGATCGACCAATTTTGAATCATTAGTCATCAAAACCAGTCAACGACTATCCTTATCCAACCTTCCTATATAATAATAGGTTTTAAACGATTCCGGTAAAAGCTCATAAATTGTTGCATTATGTGGATCTGACTTAGAGCACACATACCCTACAGGCTTATGAAACAAAATGAGTCATTTTTCAGATATTTGAGATGATTGCATACATACTACCATTTGCTTACGATAGACTATCTGATCTCAGTCTTCAAGTTCTGTTTTATAAGATTCTACCTTTTGTCCATTTACAAAAACCTCTCACTGATCTACCATCTCAGTAAACATTCTTCTAGAAACTCATAATGATTGTAAATAGGTAAGAAGTCTCATAAGTATTTTATAAAACAAAAAAAATCCCGCATTAGCGAGATTCTTTTTAGTGTTTTATGTTGAAATTTCAACGTAAAGACAAATTAGTTAGCTGTAGCTTCTTCAGTACCTGTAGCAACTTCAGCAGTAACTTCTTCAGTTGTAGCTTCTTCCATAGCTGGAGCTTCTTCAACTGCAGTAACTTCTTCAGCAACAGGAGCCATTTCTTCAGCAACTGGAGCAGTAGCTTCATCAGCTGGAACTTCTTGTTTAGCACATCCTGCTAATACAGCAAAAGAAAGAGCAATCAATGATAATGCAAATAACTTTTTCATTACACAATAATTAATAGATATAAAAACGTCTTAAACGCGACCAATATATTAAAACCCAATCCATTTGCAAGGAATTTATAACTTTTTTTTATAAGCCAAAAACAACAATCAATAAGCCAATTTTACAAATATTTTTAAGTAAATAAAGGAAAAAACAAAAAAACTTTGACAAATAGAAGGAAAAAAAGTATACATATTCTCAAAGATACTTATTTTTTTTAGAAAAACTCCAAAATTGAATGGATAAAGAAAAAAATATACAAACGCTAGCAGATCTCAAAAATAGTTATGAAAAAATTCACAAAACCATATTCAAATATGGAATTTTTATCATATTATTGATTATCTGAGGTATCACTACTGCAAGAATTCTAAACAAAGAATATACTTCATCAATCAAAATAGATACTTCATTAGAAGTACAAAAAGTAAAATTATTAGCTGATTTTTCAAAAAAAAACAACCAAGGAAATGATAATCAAGATATCCAGACCTATATTATATTAGGAGAAATCAAAAAAGATGACCAAAATTTTGAATCATACAACAATCTCATAACTTATAAGTGATACGTAGTACCAAGACTATTTTGGATATCAAATACAATGCCACTACAACCATTATCTTACTATGAAAATAACCAATACAGTCTAGAAGATATGCAAACCTTTTTCAAAAATATTATCATTGCTAGCAATAAAGACCTTGAAACAATAAACAAACAAACATCACTACCATTAAACAATATTATATCAGATTTTAATCTTCAATGTTTATTTCAAACAAAGATTTATAACTGAATTTGTAATAAATTTACCCAAGACTTCATAAATTCATTTTTCTTATACAATATCCAATTTGATTTAGACGGATTTAGCAAAGTAGAAGATATTCTAGTAAAAAATGAAGAATACAAAGCAAAAATATGTAACCAGTTAAACAATTATGTTCTTTATTCAAAGACTACAAATGAAAATATAGAAAGACTATTTTCTCAATGTCCTCAAGAAAACAAAGATAAATTTTTAACATTTTCTTCCTTCTTAGAAGTACAAAAAGAATTAGAAAACAAGTCTATAAGTAGCAAAGTATATACAAACGATATGATAAACATCTACAAACTTGTATCAATTCAACAAATCATGTATGATGATTCTATCAACAAAAGAGTAAATATAGACCGTATTGATGGATATCTAGAATTTATTCAAGAACTCCTCAAAAAAAACAAACTTTCAAAGATATACAAAGAAATCGTATATTACTTTAACAATTATTATATAAAACCATGATTAGAGAGTCCTGAAGCATGACTACTCACAGACAAATCATGAATAAATAACTCTATCAAAAAAATAAATAATATAAACAACGGAAACGCACTTATTGGATATGAAGGATTACTTACTCAAATAAATACAAATATTATCATCAAAGAAAAACAATATATAGAGACAGAAGACACTGCAGGAGACAATAAAAAAACAATAGAAATATTATTAAATCAAATTACAAATTTTGATATTCAAGAAAAGATATTATCAGGAAATGACATACTCCTCAAAGGAACTCGATCTATCAGTCAAAGCAAATTAAATCAACGAGATACAACTCAAGAAATCATAAAGATTCAAACAAAACTTCGACTTCAAGAAAAAGAAAATACCTTATATGTAAAACAAATAGGCTTAGAAAATCATGATGATTTTTCTCTAACAATCAACAAATTAATCCAATCAAAACCTCGATCTTTTGCTGATGTAGAACAATATGTAAAACAAAATCAGACTATTCTCAATCAAAAATGATCTCAAAGCACAAGTACTGATACTATATGTTCTGATATCAAAGAAGCTTTCTCATGACAAGATCTTCAGACATGTAATCAATCTCAAATCATCTTAGATATTTTACGAAAAGGAAAAGTAGTTTCTCTATCAATATCTCACAACAAATTTATTGTAAGCAATATCAACATCTCAAATGATGACGCAAAAAATATTATAAACAACTATATACAACAACCAGAAACTGCAGTAAAAATACAATCCAATATGATCAATCAAGACACCATAATAGGATTTATTAGAGATTTATTAGAAGAGTTATACACCTACAAACCACAATCAGACAATACAACTTTCCAATGATCTACAAACACTATTATTATTGTAGAAAAGATCAAAACATACCTATGAACAAATGTAAGCGATATCGTAGAAAAAAATGACAAAATATTAGTACAATTTAGCATCAAAAACATCAATTTTATAGGAAACTATGATATAGATAGCCATACTATACAACCATTATATTTCAAGGATGTACTTACAAACAGTCTACCTACTTTGATAAAAAACGTAAAACTTACACTCAATGATGAAAACAAAACAAATCTAGACAAATTCACTATAGATCCTATAGAATTTATTAAAGAAAATAGTTTAGAAAGTTTCCTTCTTTATGAAAAATTTATTTCTGAGANNGCAAAATTTTTATAGATTCATCAAAAAAGAACAGTGCATGTCTGCTACAGATTTTTTCAAAAGAATATTTAGAGATGGTACAGATATTTATTATTGCAATAGATGAGATGTAGTACTAAGTTGCAGCAAAACTCCAGAAAACAATTTTATCATCAGAGATGAAAAAGAAAAAATTGAAATTATTCTCGACGATGAAGGGAAAAGAGAAATGCATAGCATTATCAAAAACTATATCATCAAAAAAGAAAGACAAATCTGACAAAAAACTATCGAACAGATACTTATGGACGCATTCTCTGAATGAATATACAACAATATTGATGGAAGACCTTACATGGTATACGATATAGAAACAACTATAGCCGATGATCCAAAAAACGCAGAGTTTCTTTTGGGATATGCAATGTACCCTATCGAAGACAATAAAATGCATTATGAATATATCAGCCAAGAAAACTTACCAGATTTTGTGCAGAAAATGCTAGACTTCAACGGATATATTATTGGATACAACAATATTCGATTTGATAATCCCGTATGTATACACAATACTACAAAAAAACAAGAAGATATCGATACAATAAACGAAAAAACCATAGATCTTTTTGTGTTTTTATACTCACTAACTCGCAAAAGACTAGGACTAAACAAAGTAGCTAACGCCCTGGTTGGTATTCAAAAAACCTTAGAATCATGAGCCGAAGGAGAAACACTCTGGAAAAAATACCAAGAAACAGGAGATAAAAAGTTTCTTGAAGAATTTAAAAAATACTGTAAAAACGATGTAAGAATGACTGCACTAGTTCTCCTCTACCTCTTACATTACAAAAAAATATTTATAGAAGGAGAAGAAATCACGTTTGATACAGACGAATTCCTAGCTAAATCCAACAAAGAAGTGAAAGAAGAAAAAGAAGAAAACAATAATCAACAAGGATTGTTTTAATAATACTCTACCCCTATTTCCTCATGGCTCTCGAAATAGAAAAAAAATTTCTTATCAAAGATATTCCCGATCATCTGGAAGATTTTCCTAAACATGAAATACTTCAAGGATATTACATAGATAGCAACAAAAAATCAAATAGACTAAGACAAACAACCACAATCAAATCTGGAAAGAAATACAACAAATACTATCTTACACAAAAGAAATGACATGGATTAGTTAGACAAGAAGAAGAAAAAACAATATCTCAACAAGTCTTCAAATCTCAACGAAAAAAAGTAAGTCATTCTTTAGAAAAAACACGTTATTTTATTCCATATGAAAATCATACGATAGAACTCAATCAATTTCATTGATCACTCGAATGATTACGAATGATTGAGATAGAGTTTTCATCTATTCAAGACAGTGAAAAATTTAAAAAATTAGATCGATTTGGCAGTGAAATTACCAATTATAAAGAAGCAAGCAACGCATATCTAGCCACTCATGGTATGGATAAACTAATTTCCAAAACACATCACCAAACTACACTTATCAAACAACAACTAAGAAATTTTTACAATAATGAAGCTAAAAAGTATACCCAAACAAGAAAAAAAATATGGTCCGATGCGGATATAATTCTCCAAAACATTCAAAATTTAGGAAAATCAGAGCTCAAAATACTTGAAATCTGATGTGGGAGTGGAAGGTTTCTCGAACATCTATCTACCATATCAAATATCAAAATAGAATATACATGAATAGATCTATCTTCTCAACTCATCAAACAAGCACAAGAAATACAAGTCCCAAAAAATATAAAAACGAACTTTATCTGTGCTGATATGATTCAATATCTCTCAGTTCAAAACCAAGAAGAATATGATATCATCGTAGGTATTGCTAGTGTACAACATCTCCCTTCTATACAAGAAAGATTTCTTTGTATGAAATATATCTATAGAGTCCTCAAATACTGATGATTGTGTATTATGACAAATCGATCATTCTCACAACGATTTCTCAAAACATATCTATCAAGCATAGTAAAAGCTTTCATAAAATATGGTATTTCTCGATGAAAATCTAAACGAAATGACCTCTTATTACCACGAAAAGGAGAACAAAAAACATTTCATAGATTTTATCACATTTTTACCAAACCAGAATTAGATGAATTAAGTATACGCAGCTGATTTATTACAAAAAAACTAGTATACTTAAACAAATCATGACAAGAAACACCAGATCGAAAGCATGCAAATAATACTTTCTATATTTGAGAAAAGTCTGTATTTGAATAATTTGCCTTGCTTTTATCTAGGATTTATCTACACCCAAAAAAAGCATTTTCTTTATTTTATAAACCAGCAAAATGAAAAAAACTTTAATTCTTATGCTGATTTTGACTACTGGATTACTTGCTTGATGTAGTACAAACAATTGAAACAATTCTTGAGAAAACCAATCTACAACCTTATCTTATCAAAACAAAGAAGAAGGATTTTCTATGGAAATACCATCTACTTGGACCTTTCAAGAAAATATATATGGAGCTAATGTTATGTTATTTTCTCCAGACAATGGAGATGAAATCAAAGAAAACTTAGGAGTTTCTGTACAAAAGTTAGGATCTGGAGACGATCTTCAAACACTCTACACAAACAACAAAACAACACTTCAAAACAATTTTGAAAATCTTGCTATAAAAGACGAAAAAGACCTTACAATAAACGAAATCCCTGCTAAAGAAATCTCTTACACATTTTCACAAGGAGATTACAAAATCAAGCAAGCACAATATCTCCTTATCAACGAAAAAAAAGCATACATATTTACTTATGTAGCTCTTACAAAAACATTTGATGAATACAGTGAAGATGTAGAAAGTATAATCAATTCTTTCTTAGCTAAATAATTTATCTCAACTGCCACATCATAATAGCAGCACTTTGTCCTACATTGAGTGATTCTTTCACTCCTTGCATAGGAATATAGACCACCTGATCTACCAATTTCAAGGTATCAGACAAAACTCCTTCTACCTCATTACCAAAAATGAGCGCTAGCGAGGAGTTTTTTTGATGATCAAAATCACCCAAAGCCACAGCACCATCAGCAATCTCAGCTGCTAACACCTGCATTCCTTGAGATCTTGCATAGTCTATTGCTTCTGACGTATATCAAAACTGCTTCACATCTACCGTTTCTTCAGCTCACAAGCTAGTTTTTTTTACTTTAGGATGACTCAATGGACAAGGAGTATATCCTGTAAACCATACTTTCCACCCCAAGGCATCAGCCGTACGCACGATATTTCCCACATTATAAGCACTGCGTATATTTTCCAAAATAACAACCTTCATTCTCCATAAAAAAATATAAAACATTCTCATGTCATTCCGGCCTTGTCTGTTGGAGCCGGAATCTATTTTATAATCAGACTTCCTTTTATTATTTCCCATTCCATTTTCAAGTATAGTCTACTAGAACACAACAAACCCAACCATACCATTATTACAAAAATAAAACCATTTGCATTTACAAAGTAAATTTCTATGATACAAAAATAAATAAAAATTATCATAAACATAATATCTAATCAAAAACAAAAGACTATGAGTACATTCGAAAAAACAGGAGAAAAACCTATTAATCAAGGCAAGACCAAAGAAATTTGGGCTGTAGAAGGTCATGAAGACCTCGTGATTATGTCTGCCAAAAACGACACAACAGCAGACAATGATCCAGACAAAACTCGAATCATGCAAGAAAAAGGGAAATGTTCTACATTAACAACAAGTAGAATGTTTGAACTTTTAGAAAAGGCTGGTATCCCAACTTGTTATAAAAAACAATTATCAGATACAGAAATCCTGGCAAAAAAATGTCATATGATTCCTCTTGAGGTAATTATTCGCCGATACAGACTGGGCTCATATTTTGAGAGAAATCCGCAAGACAAAATCGATGGAAACCCAATTTTTTCACACAAGTTATTATTTGAAGTATTTTTAAAAACTTCGAAAGGAAAATTGGATAGTCTTGATTTACGCGATTCTCTGCCAAAAGAAAAAGAAAAATTACTTCCTTACTTAAACACACAAAAAACTTTAGCAGAAATGCAAAAGAAAAAACCAGATCTGCAAAATCTTTTGGACCTGGATTATGACACATTAGTGGGTGAAGTAATCAAAATTATCGATGATCCTTGGATTGAAAACCCAGAAAATATTTCAAACTGGGTTTTACGACATCCAAAGAAACCAACCTGGGAAGTTTCTCCTCTAACATCCATACCTGGAATAATAAAAGAAGAGACTTTATCAAAGATTGAAGAGTTAACTAAAAAGACATTTTTAGTGTTAGAAGGAGCCTGGAATACCCTAGGATACCGTTTAGTTGACTTTAAAATCGAATTTGGTTGGGATATGGATGGTAACTTGGTAATTGGTGATGTTATCGACAACGATAGTTGGCGACTCCGTACAGATGATTGGAAAGAACTCAGTAAACAAACGTTCCGCGAAGGACATCCGCTTGCGATAGTTCAGGAAAATTATCTACGAGTAGCAAATCTTGTAGAACAATTACGAATTCCAAAACAAGCTATCATTATTTGGAGAGGTTCCGATAAAGATGAATTGCCAAAATTCGAATCATTACCAGGCGTTGCAATAGAAGATATTGCTATCTCTGGACATAAAGAACCAGGTAAAGTAGCCGAAAAACTTAGTGAATTACAGGCAAAATATCCTGAAGGTGCAGTAATTATAGCTGTTGTAGGTATGAGCAATGGACTCGGACCAATACTTTCAGCACGCACCTCTTGGTCTGTTTTATCCTACTGTAATTCTGCAAAAACAAATCCCGAAGATGTATGGAGTAATCTGAGAATGCCCTCTGATGTTCCTAATGCTACATTTTTAAAGGATGCGAACGCATATTTAGCCGCATTAAATATTCTTGCAATGAAAAATCCCATTGCATATATGACACGGAAATATGCTATTGAAAAATACGACAAGTAAAATTAACATTTAATGTTAGAAGCCCCAGAATCTGGGGCTTTTTTCTTTTCATTGAAAAATTATAGCATTTAACTATTTTAATTACTACAAATTACCATCAATTACTACCTCATTACCCTATATTATGAAACCAATACTCTGACTAGCCCCAATGGATGGCTTTACCGATTGCGCATGCCGCGATATCACACAACAAATACGAGATACATATTGAGACAAAGATAGGTATGATTTTTGTTTATGGACAGAATTTATGACCGCAGATGGATTTATTCGCAATCCAGAAGGAGTAATCCATCACCTAGAAACCACGCCAAATCAGACCAAACTTATTGTCCAAATTTTTGGAGGAAATCCAGAAACACTACTCCAAGCAGTCATCAATCTACAAAAAGACTATGCTGATCGCTTTACTGGCATCGAACTCAATATGTGATGTCCAGCCAACAACGTTATGAAAAGCTGAGGATGAGCCGAACTTATCAAAGATAAAGCAAAAACATTACAAATCATCAAAGATCTCAGGAAAGTCATAAATATGCCATTTAGCATCAAGACAAGGACAGGAAGTACAGAATCAGACAAACAAGCTCAAATAGATTTTCTCATTGAAGCAAGTCCATATGTCGATATGATCACTATCCATGGAAGAACAACCGCCCAATGATACGGACCATTTCCAGACCGAGATTTTATTTATAAGCTCAAAGAGAAACTACCAAACCAAACAATTATAGGAAACGGTTGAATTATTTCTTATGATGAAATAGCAGACAAAATAAACAATCTGGATTGAATTATGATCGGTCAGGCAGCNNCGCCACATATTCCATCTCATCAAGAAAAATACGAAACCATCTGCAAACACCTAAAACTACTTATGGAAAGTCCAGCAAAATCCAAAGAAGAAGGAGAAAAAACCAATGAACGCAAAATATTAGAGTTTAGAAAACATCTCTATTCCTATGTCAAAGGATTACCATGATCCAAAGAATTTAAAATAGAATGCAATCAGTACAAAGAATATCAACCACTCCTCGATCATATAACCAGATTTTTCAACTGATTATAACAAAAAAAAGACGTGAACTCAATCACGTCTTTTTTCTTATATATGCAATATATTAATTATTCAGCTGTTTCTTCAGACAACTTCTTAACTACATCTTCCAAACCTTTTGATTTAGGAGCTGCAGCCTTTTTAACTTCCTTCTTTTCTGTTGTTGCAGAAGCATTAAGTTCTTCATTAACTCACTTCATACTAAGTCCAATCTTTCTGTTCTTAGGATCAAGTAAGATAATCTTAGCTTTAACAATTTGTCCAAGCTTAACAACTTCATTTGGATTTTGTGTTGTCTTTTGAGATAATTCACTAAGGTGAATCAATCCATTAATATCATTGAACACTCTGATAAATACTCCATAAGGAACGTATCTGATCACTTCTCCTTCGATAACATCTCCAACTTTGTGATGTTTTGGAAGTTCTGTCCATGGATCATCCTTCAATTTCTTACTAGAAAGTGAAATCTTTCCATTTTCAAGTCCAATAACCTTAACACTGATCTTATCTCCAATCTTTCCAAGCTTATCAATATCATTAACGTGTCCATATGTGATTTCTGAAATGTGAACAAGTCCTTCAACTGTACCTCCGATAGTCACGAAAAGTCCGTATGAAGATACTCCACTCACAACTCCATCAAATATTTTTCCAACTTCAAGTTGTTTGAGTACATTTTCTCTTTCTTCTTTAAGAGCTTCTCTTTCAGATAAGATAATTCTCTTTTCTTCTTCATCGATATTGATGATTCTCACTCTCAATTCTTGTCCAATCAAATCCAATAATTTTTCAAAGATAGCTTCTTGATCACCATCTTCAACTCTTGGGTAGTGGATAGGAGCCAATTGTGACAATGGAACGAATCCTTTGATACCGTGCATATCTACCAACAAACCTCCAAGATTTGCTTCTGTAGGGATCACAGTAATCACTTCATCAGCTTCAAACTTCTTCAAAATAGCCTTCCATACGTCAAATTGAAGCAATTTAGTAATAGAAACAATATAATGACCATCTTCATGTCTGATATTTGGATTTACTATTTCTACTTCTATTTCTTTACCTGGAGTCAAATCATATCCAGATCTTTCAAGTTCTTTAACTTCTTTTGAAAGGATAATTCCAGTAAATGCATCATCTGCACAGTTTACTAAAACTCCATTATTAATTTTCTTTAAAACAGTACCTTTTACCTTTTGACCTTCTTTGATCAAAGGAATAGTATATTGGCTAGCAGGTTTAGCTGCTACTTTTTCTTTAGCCATAAAAATAAAACGTTATAAAAATAAAAAAGAATAATTTTTTGCTAACAATCTATATAATTAAACTTTAAGTCCAACTTTTTTAGAAATAGCTGTGTACGTATCAATGTTTGTTTCTTTCAAGTATCTTAAGAATTTTCTTCTTTTAGCTACTTTTTTCAAAAGACTTCTTTTTGCATCAAAATCTTTTTTGTGAGTTGCTACATGTTCTTGTAGCATTTTGATTTCATCTGAAAGCAATCCAATTTGCATTTCTGGAGATCATGTGTCTTTGTCATGTCTCTTGAAAGTTACTTCTTCTGTTTTTTTAACTGTCTTAACCATGAGAATAATAAATAAAAAGATAAAAAATCTGATACAAAACACGCAGATGGTTATTCCGATAGTGTAATGTATATACCCCTGACAGGACTCGAACCTGTATTTACCCCTTAGGAGAGGGTCGTTCTATCCCGTTGAACTACAAGAGCTCATTTTTGAACCTGTTGTCCTCAGCAAGTGCGTCAACTTTTATTTTTTTACTATTAAAAATCAAGATATTTTTTAGATTTTAATAGTACATTTTAATATCAAATAATTTTATATTCCATAATCTAATTTACAATTATCAACATAAGGTTTCAAATTCTAATTTCCCCTTGAAATCTAGGAAATATTTTCTATATTGTAGAAAATTTTATTTTTTACGTATGCAAAATATGCTTTTTGATTTTCAAGCTTTCGTAGAAGAACTCAGAGAAAAAGCAGAAAAAAAACAAATTGTAGAAAAATACGAACAATTCATAGGACCAATTCAAGGAGACATAAAAGATCAAGACTGGTACACAGAATACCTTTCTAAATTTTCTCCAGTAGAATATAATATTCCAGAAGAACTCAAAGACGACTTTGATCGAGATCTTCTCCAACAATTAGTAATCGGATCTTTCAGTAGTGATTATGAACTCAAAAAAGAAGAAGGTAAAGCTCTCAAAGAACTCTACATAGCAGTTAAAAGCGGAGATCAAAGTGTAGTAAAAACTATTTCAGAACTTCGATCATTTCAGATTCTTAGACTCTACGAAATCTACATAGAAGAACAAATGAATCTTCATGCACTTCAATTTGAAGATGAAAACGAAAAAGTAGCTATTTTATGAGAAAGAGAATCAAGAATCAAAAGACGAAAAGCAGTCTTAGATACTATGGACAAAGAAGAAATTGCTGCAAAAGCAAAAGTGGAACAAGAAAACAAACTCGGTGATCTTATGAGTCAACTCTAGTCATTCTCTCTCCACACATAACAAAAAATCTCACATGGATATGTGAGATTTTTTTCTTAAATATTTATTCTATACCTAAACTCGTCTCAATCAAATACGATGGAACAGGTTGTTTATAAATAGCTTCTAAACCAAGTTTTTGTCATCCTGCAGCACCAAGACTTTTGATTCCATATTGCTGCAAAGGAAGTGATTCACCTTCTGGCAATTGTAAACAAAAAGAAAACTCATGATCAGAAGTATTAGCTATTACCAAGTAATTTTGAAAATCATTTGAGGTCTTCCAACTCAACAAAGGAAAATCTTCAAGAGAAGAAAATACTCCATCTATTTTATTATTAAATTGTTCAAAAATATTTCATTCAAACATTCCTGTCATAAACACTATTCCATTTTGATATAATTCATTTCATAAAGTTACCAAGAATCCAAGAGAAACCGTTCAAGGCGACTGATTTTCTAACAAAGTAAATTGTCCCAATAAAGCACTTTTATTTGTATAAGATATTCCCGTACCAAAACTTTCAACAATAGATCACTCATAATTATCAAAAAACAAAGGAATCATCAAAGTTTTTCACGATCATATCACAAAAGGACTTGTACAAGTAGTAGACCAAACATCCGTAGAAAGCAATGAAGATCTACCTGAAAGCGTTGATTCAAAACCCTGACTTCAGCTAAATATAAAATTTTGCAACACTACATCATCTCCAGATCATACACCATACGAAAATCACAAACCACGTCATTTAACTTGAGTTAAAGCTAATTCAATACCAGCCTTTGATAAGTAATACGTTTTATAATAAGAAGCAACTTGAGAATATTGTACAAACATATTTTTGATAAAATGCACTGTTAGTAATCCCAACAGAGAACAAGCAATCAAAATAAACAATACCATCAGACTAATATTTCATTTCTTTTTCATAGATATTATTTGAGACTATAAAATTGTTGAAATGGCAAAACCACACGTCTAGTCCATTCCAATGAAGAGAAACTAGGACTATACACTGTCAAAAACATCCAAAATCCAGGATGTTGAAGTTTTAGAAAAACGTGTTCAGTATTTTCAGATTGTAAAACAGATTCATTAGATTCTCGAGGTATTACTTTAAATTTCACACGAGAAAGCTGTACAATAGTTGACTGAGTAAGAGAGATATCTTTCATTCATTCACGCTGCAGTACCAATATACAAGGATCAGCAGATACTTCCGCAGAGAATCCAGTAATTCCCAGATTTGGATCTATACAGTTTCCCGTAGTAAATAAAGCAAGAGCTCATTCTTCACCCGTTAGATATAAGGTATCAACAAATCATTTTGTAGCTTCAAGTGAAGTATATTTAGTATAATCTATACTCGATTTTTCTGAAATATTTTGAAGAATTTGTGAAAAAGAAAATACTTCTCCCATCACGTTTTTTTCTGATTGTAAACGAAAAGTAATCTGAGAAACTGTAGCATAAGTTCTAAACAAAACCACAGACAATACTCAGACTATTCCTATCACTATCATCAACTCCAATAGCGTAAATCATGATTTTTTTGTAAACATACTACACTAATAATTTCAGATAAAACTTTCCAAAACCACATCTCCTGTAGTCAATCATCTTCTGTAGAGCACGTGAGATTCCACTTTTACAATACGATCCATAGGCAATATTTTTCCATTTTCAACTACTCCTGTAAACACCACATATCTTGCAAAAATCGTAGGAGATCATTGAGTGTCATATGTATAAACAATACTACCCAATTGTTCTCATGATAACAAATACAAAGCATTATCCTCCAACTTTTTATCAAAACTTGAAGTGAAATCAGCTTTTGAAACTGATATAATTTCTTCTGGATCAAAACCAATCTGCCAAAAAGAATCCATATTTCACGAAAATAAATAATCTCTACATACCATATCCAAATCTACATCCGTTTCTTGATAAGCTCTATTTACTACACAATTCCAAGGCAGTCATGCCAAACGATTTGAATCTCTAAGAGAATAAACCAGATCCATAGATTCTTTAGCCAAAAATGTAGCTGTAGTCTTAGTTTCTATCCCATCCATCACACTCATATTATACAACACCATCCTCAACACAGCCAATACTCCAACAGAAAAAACAGCAATCACTATCATCATTTCTATAAGCGTAAATCACTTTTTTTTCAACATCATAAGATACAACATATATTATAAATCTGAATTTTCTTCACACGCAACCTGACGAAGTTTACACAAATCATGTTCCACACGAAAACACGAACGAACATGTTCTCTTCCTACAACAATAGCAAAAGAAGCCATATCTCACGTAATTCAATCAGCAGATATATCACAAGACATACGATAAGGATAGAGAGCTATTCATATATTATCAGAGTAATCATCTCACAATTTTACATTTGTAATAGTCAGTTTTTGATTTTCAAATCACGAAAGAAAGAAATCATTTTCTCAGCTAAACAAATAATCAAATCCATGATTTCCCGATCATATAAGAAGAGTAAGTTTTTCATACCTTTTTCCCGCAGAATAATTTGACGTCATAGCCTGAGAAAATATCGTAGAATACGTTTGTACAAATTCTTCTTTTATGGTTTGCACATTTAGATCATCAATACGACGAGATCCAAACCTCATAGTAATCGTCATCAAAATTGCGACAATAGCTATCACTATCATTATTTCCAAAAGCGTATATCAATTTTTTTT
Organism: Patescibacteria group bacterium UBA5124; assembly: GCA_002414185.1. GTDB lineage: Bacteria > Patescibacteriota > Gracilibacteria > Absconditabacterales > Absconditicoccaceae > UBA5124. Next base: position 26,061 of record DHYS01000028.1, read on the forward strand.
TCAATACATACAAAAAAAGGAGATATAAATCTCCTCCATACTATACTTTACCTATATTATTTCAATAAATTTTTAACCAACACCAGCACCTTCCATAATCTGTAAAATCAATCCAAACACGGCTAGAGCAATTACCAGCACAACACCTCATATTGCTATAAGCATCACAGGTTCTATCAGTTTTGATAAACGATTGATAGAGACATTCAATTCTCCATCATACATAGTCAAAACATTTTCCAATGTTGTAGGAAGGTTTGCAGTTTGTTCTCCTACTTTGATCATAGCTGGCACATCTGGAGGCAAAAGATCTGTTTCCAGTTTGAGATTATCATAAATATTTTCTCATCTCTGTAATCCTGCCAATACTCTTTCTATCATTTCCTGATATGCTGCGATTCCAAGGATATCTCTAAGAAGCTGAAACGTTTGAAGATAATTCATACCAGAACTCAGCATGAGTCTCAAATATCTACAAAATTTTACAACATAATAATATTTTGTCATTTTTCCAATCAAAGGAACATTAATCAAAAATGTAAACCAGCTTTTCTTTCCTTTTTCTGTAGAAAAAAATATAAATGCAAAAAATCATACAATAGCTGCTCACCAAGACAAAGAAATCCAATTGTTTTGCAAAAATAGTGCAAAATTTCTCAGAGCTAAAGTCAAAGGAGGTATCTGAATTCATTGAAAACTATCCGCTATAGAAAAGATTCCCGGCAAAACAAACATAAACAAACTAATCACTGCTATTATCGCTACAGCCAACAAAACAATAGGATAAATCATAGCTCAAATATATTTATTTTTGATATCATCGACATACGTATATTCAGCAGCTAATGAGGCTAATACTTTAGGCAAATTTCCAGATACTTCACCAGTCTTAATAATACTATAATCCCCTTCATCAAAATAATCTGACAATCTATTGAGTGCATACGACAAAGGTTTACCTTTTTTCACATAAGTAAGAATCGTTTTTGCAATATCTCTCAAAGCAAAATTATCAGTAGATTCTATAAGCAAATTCAGAGCATCTACTACAGATACTCCACCTTTCAAAAGATAAGAAAGTTCTTTAAAGAAAATAATTTTATCTTTACTAGAAAAACGAGACTTATCAATCGATTGCAAAGTCGAAACAATAATTCCATCCAAAAAAGATTTCTTTTCGTTTTCCATCAATTATTCTTTATAATAAAAGGCATGCATACGAATATCTACTGTTTGTTCTTTATCATAATTCATAATATCATATCCAATTTCATCTATCTTATACAAAATACGATACGCTTTATTTTCCAAAATATTTTTATCTACATTTTCTATAAAAGCCAACAACTCATCTTTTGTTTCAAACGTTGCACTTAATCTAACAGGAATAGAATAAAGCTGACTTACAACTACTTTAGGCTCTCCAAACGAAATACTATTTACTGTTCCATTTCTTGTTTTACTTTGCTGTCCACCGGTAGAAACAATTGTTTTCAAAAGATATTCATTGATATTTGTTAATAATATTTTTTCATTAATCTCCATTTTTGGATCATAAAGATTATTCAATTGAAGATAAGATCTTACAAAAGAAAAGTTATTTTTTAAATCTTGATCAAGATCTTTACATCCTTGTTTATAGTTAAGACAAGCAACAATAGCATTTTCATTACTTTCTATTTTGGTAATCAATGCTTTATCTTGATCGTATTGAAGTTTTTTTTGATCAAAACTAGTTATCTGAAATTCTTTATTGGTTGATGTATCACGCAAAGACATCCATTTATCCCAAGTAGGAAGCAGATAATCTAAAACTCCAAAAAGAAGTAAAAATAACAAAACGATAACATAAATCTTGTATCTGATAGAGACTACTCTTGCATCTGAAATACTTACTTCATCATCACTTTCTAAAGGTGAAGACGTAGATGTTTCTGACATAAGTCTGTTGATTATTTCATTATTTTCCATCCTTATTTACATTAGCTTCTAAAACAAAAGAAAAGAACCCGGTATCTTTATTTTTTGTATAATTTTTGATACGCATATCACTAATAAAATCCAATTTTTTAAATCTATCTATCAAAGACGTCATACCCTTTTCTGCAGAAGTATAGTACAACAACAAAAGATTAGAAACTTTACCTCTTACAGACAATTTATCCAAACTTACATTAAAATCAGACAAAACTAATGTTTCATCCTGACTCATATCTAGATTTTTTATATCTCCAAGCATAGCAATTACTTTTTGAATATGCGTAGACCAAGGAATATCTTCAGAATAATTACCTTCCAATTCTTTTACTGCTTGCAATTTTACAAATCCTGTAAATTCATTATATGATTGCAATTGAGCATTTTGTCAGCTAAGCACATCATCTTGTTCTGATAAAGTTTTTTCCATCCAAAAAATACCAGCTTTCAAAGCAAGCCAAACAAGGACAAGCACTATAAAAAACAAAAGAAACACTCTAAAATATGCTTTCCATCTAGAATTATATCACATAACCATAATACAAAAAGTAAGGTTTTAAAGAATATATCTAAGTATATTTCTTTTTCCCTTACTTTGCAAACAAAGTACATATGCATCAAAAAAAATAATTGACTTTATCTATATTTATTAAATTTTATCAGATTTCTACCGAAATACCCCAAATTTCAGCCAATTTTGCTACGACATCCGGAGTTTTATATCTAGGATCTTGTTGATTAGCATAGTACCATTTATGTGGATCCACAAAAACAATCTTTTCTAACTTAGCAAAATCTTGAAACAGTTCAGCATGCGTTGTGATAATAGTACCGATATTACCAGTTTTTATCTCCCAAAAAGACTTATCTTTTTTATTCTGACTATCAGATGAAGATAACAAAATTGTTCACGATTCTTTTGATACAGATTCATCCACCATCATCGACATACTCCAAAGATCTGGATAAACATATAATGTTTGTCATTTTTTTGCTCATTTTTTTTTCTTTATTTCTCTGCTCAACAACTGCCCCACATCTTCTGATAAAAAATATTTCATTACATTTCTATATACCGTATAATATTCACCAACCATCCAATGAAGCAAAGTTAATGTTTTTTTACTAAGCAATCATGAATATACCAAACTCAAACGACGACTAGCAGGAAAAATAGATTTATATTGTTCTTCAAACGCAATATTTTTTCATAAAACGAGAAAATAATCTTCTCCAGATTTTAGTAAATCTCCTTCAGAAAATCAAAAATCTGATCATTCACAACGAACCACCTTATCTATTCACGCAAACATACTAAATCCATAAAGATACATAATACATTAATTATACGGTAAACTGCCCATCCTTATAAATCACCACTTCACTTCCATCTTCCAATATTGCCGTAACTGTTCTATTTGTCGTTGAAATAATATCAATATGTTCTGTACTTTGATTAAATCCAAGCTCTTTTCTCTGATCTTCTGATAAATTACTTACCTCTCATACATATGTTTCTTCATATGCTCTTCCTATTGCTATATGCGTATTTCCAAATTGACCTCCCATATTTTCATCATACAAGGTTTCTCCCATACATTTCGTAATATGAGAATGTCTGCCATCCGTAAGGCTAAATTCACCGAGAAACTTCGCACCTGGAATCTCAAAGATTTCAGTAAGCAATTCCTTACCTTCTTTAGCATCAAATTCTACTACTTCACCTTTTTCAAATTTCAAAAATATTCCATCTACTTTTTGCCCATATCTATAAAGAGGTTGATTAAATCTAATCCAACCGTTCGTTTCTCTATAATCAGGCGAAGTAAACACCTCAAATGAAGGAATATTTCTTCCGGATCCACCAAGCCATTGTCTATCAGATCCTATCTTCAAAGTAAGATCTACATCATCTCAAACAACATGAACAGTCTGGATTTTCATTGCATTAAGTTTATCTATAATAGTTTGTATTGATGAAAATGTTTTTTTCCATTCTACTATAGGATCTTCAAAATCAAGATAACATGCTTTGATTATCTGTTGCCAATAGTCTTCCAATGTCATACCAACATCTTCTGCCATAGCTGGAGTTCAATACAATCCTAATGTCCATGTCATTTTTCCTTCCAATTCTTTTTGTGTACGTCTCTTCATATATTCTCTGCGAGATTGTGTCCTTGCAGCCAATTTTTGAGGATCAACTCCTTTGAGTTCATACTTATCATGCTCAGCAATAATAGAAATCACATGGGTCATCTGATCTACTTTACCATGCAGATAATGTTCTGGATAGAAGGTAAGCTGTTCTTGTGTAGCCTGTTCAAAAAAATGTCTTGCTACACCATCAGGATAATATTCAAATATCCCATGTGCCCCAGCTTCAAGAATTGCCTTTTGCAATGGTAAATAAAAAGGCTTCGCACACTCTGGTATCTGTACAAAAATCACATCTCACGGCTTTACACCTTCTCCACTTCGAAGAGCAAATTTTACTAATACATCTGCATATTTTTTCAATAATTCTGGACTTGGTTGATACATAAACAATAGAAATAAGAATATAAATAGCTCGACAATACACTAGAGAATCAAACTAAAAAAGCAATAAAAAAAATCTGACTATCAAGAAAATAATCAGATTATAATAAAGATATAAAGGTTTTATTTAGAATTTTTAAATTTCCATTGTTGATAGAGATCAAAACGATCTAATATTCTAGTATTTCGATTAACAACACGTGATTTACAAAGATAAAGGATTTCAAATGAAAGTTTTTTTCAATGTTGCTGACAATAATCTAAAAACACAAGAATATTTTCATCATTTTTAGTAAGTACGGCATCTAATAAAGGATGTTTTGTTTCTTCTTCATCTTCATTGTAAGANNAAGAAGAGAATAAAGGATCTGCTCACAATCCCAACAAAAACTGAACATCAGAAGGACTTCCAAATCTCATAAATAGCATCAACAAAGTTTCTCCATAACTATCTACATAATCAATATTTTGTGATTTAGAAATAGCATCAATCCAAAAATCAATACCTATCTGAGGAGGAAATGTTTTTTTAGACATAAAATCAAGTAAAATAGATGATGGATTATTTTTTAAAGTCTTTAACAAATGATCGTTTATAGGAACATTCTGTTTAATCATTTTTGAAGTTTCTCAAGAAAACAATCATTTCATCTTATCTAAGAACACTGACATCACAGACAAATAATAGCTAAATAGAAAATTCATATTAGCTTTTAATAAATAAAAGTCAATACAAAAAAAAGAAGAAGCAAAAAAGACAAACAAAAAAAAGCCAGACTTTTGGTTCTGACTTCCTTCTATTAAACAAAATTCAACGATATTAAACTATATTAACTTTTTTAATTAGATTCTCTTCTCTCTGCATGTCTTATATCTTTATTTTCTTTTTTTTCAAAGAATTCAATAGCCTCAGCAAGTTCAATATGATCTTTAGCATATTCATGGATATCCATCCCTTGCTTGTATGCTTCACATGATTGTACCAAAGCTGTTGCTCCTTTTTGTGTTCCCCCTGGATGTGCATGACATCCAGCACCCATAGTCGTGATAAAATCTACATTTTCCATCACATCAATAAATGGTTTCAAAAGTGTCGGATTCAATCCTCCAGAAATAATTGGACAGCATTTTTTAAGATTTCTCCAAGTATCATCTTCCTTAGTCAAATGCTGGTGATGATCTTCTTGTACTTTTTTAATTCGATCTTCATCATGTTCTGGAATAGTTCCCCATGATTGTTGAAAAATATGTCCCGGAGCATCTAAACCAAAAATATTATGAGCTGCTGTTACATCTTCTTCAGGAGTACCTGCCATCTTACCTACTCCAGCAGTACCTGTATGAATTCCTGATGCTCCAGCTAATCTTGCAAATTTTGAAAGGACTAATACGGTATATCCGATAGGGTTTTCTGGTCTTGTAAATGCCCCATGTCCTGCTCTATGAAAGTGAATAAATACATCAGGATATTTTCTTCTAAGTGTTTGTACTGCCATCCATCCGGCTGTTGTTCCATCTATCAAAAATGCATATGATCATTTTTCCATACCTGAGTGTACAATCATTTCACATCTTTCAATCATAGTATCATAATCAGCTGCTGATACATTGAAAGAATGGACTTTTTTATGTCCTGTTTCTTTTACTGCCTTATCCATAGCTTCCTTGATATGAGCGACCATCTTATCATACGGACAAAAATCTTGATTTGCTTGAGGTTCATCATTTTTTACAAAATCACCACCTCCTACTCGAAAATCATATGCCACTTCTGCATATTCTGCTGAAGTAAGTCCCATTTTTGGTTTTACAATAGTTCCAAGAATTGGTCTATCATACACATTGAGATAGTTTCTCATATCATCCAAAGTATAACTAGGACCATCATATTGTTCCAACATTGCAGGCGGAAACCAAACATCCAAAAGCTTCAATGCTTGAATTTCTTTCATCCCAAAGACATTTCCTGCAATATACGTCAAAATATTTTGTACATTTCCTCCTCTATCAAAAAGTCTCCAAGGATATGCAATCCATACGAGGTTTTTTTCTTGATCAATCTTATATACCAAGGCATTAAGCATCTTAGAATAAGCTGTTTCTGTTTGTACCAAAAAATTTGTTCCTGTACTCGATTCTGCAGCAGCTTCACAAGCAGCTTGTAAGATATTTAATTTTCCACCAGGAATAAGATGAAATACTGCAAGCATATAATCACCATTAGTTGGATTCTTCAAATCCATATTGATATAAGCAGCTTGATGCGGATTTAAACTAACAATAAGTTCTTGTTCTGTCATTTTTGTTTTTGTAAAATAATAAATATGTATATACAACTATAAAGTACACCAAAGCTAATGAATAAAAGACAAATCAATAGCTAAGAAATAAGTATAAAGATATTTTCAAAAAATGCAAATTTTTTATCTATTCGCTTGATTATTATAAGGATATTAATATATTGACAACAACAACAAATAATAATAAAATATATAATTTTAAAATCTGATTTTTTAATTTTTATTATAGTATAGTCATGCCTGATAGAATTCCTAATACAGTAGACTCAGAAAAAAAATATTTTGTAATGAAAACAAAATACATATTAATAAAGATTTTGAAGGTGTTATAGATATAATTCGTGGAGATGTTTTTTTATAGGAGAAAAACCTAACCAAAAAACTGAAGCAAAAGAATTCATCAAAAAAACATGTACTAAGGAATTTAGTTCTTTTGATACATGTAAATATAAAGAAGAAATCAATACTGTCCTCAATCAGATATCTGAAAAAATTTAAGCTATTCACTTCATCTTGAAATCGAAGAACAAAATCGTACTAATAGCCAATGCTTTTATTTTGCTAAGTCGAAATCATGAGCAAAGTCCAAAAAACATTGGTGGTTCTCAAACCTGATACCGTAGGACGTTCTATTATAGGAGAAATTATTTCTCGTTTTGAAAGAGCTGGTCTACATATCATAGGTATCAAAATGGTTAAACCAGATAAAGATTTTCTTTATCACCATTACGAAACGATAGGACAAATGATTTCTCGTCGTGGACAAAAAGCATTTGATGTTACTATAGATTTTATGATGAAAGCACCTATGATCGCTATTGTTTTGGAAGGTGTGGAAGTCGTTGAATATGTACGTAAAATCGTAGGAGTTACTGAGCCAAAAGCTGCAGCTCCAGGCACAATTAGAGGAGATTATGCACATATATCATTTGGATATGCTGATGATGTAAATATTTGAATACCAAATCTTATTCACGCATCAGGAAATGTCGAAGAGGCTGAAGCCGAAATCAAACATCGATTTTCAGAAGAAGAACTCTTTGATTACTCAGCTACTCATTTCCCATTCACACGTTAATACACTTCATTATATACCAAACGTAGTTTCCAATTTGTAAACAATTACATTTCTACGTAACGTATCTTTACATCTCTATTATTATTACAAATGAAAAAAGGAATTCACTCTGATTATTTTAAAGACGTTGAAGTAAACTGCATATGCGGAGAATCTTTTACTATCAATACAACTGTTCCAGGACCAATCAAGGTTGAAACATGTTACAAATGTCACCCTATATACAACAAAGACAAAGTAATCAAGAAAGTTATTAAGGGAAGAATGGAAAAATACCTTGAAAAGCAAAAGAAAATTGATTCAATGAAAAAATAATTTGTTTATCATACGGTATCTATGATCATCAAACACTTTATCAAACAATACATCAATCAAGAAGATGTACAATACATCATTTTTCACAATGGAAGTATTGTTTTTAAAGAAACAATCAAAACACTTATATTCCTAGGAGTATTCTATATACTCTATTTAGGACTTAGCAATTACATCCACTGGCCTATGCTCAAGTGGATTTTTGCTAGTATAGGAATTATTTTTTTTGCTAAATATTGTTTCGATTTTTTCAATAAATACATAGACTGTCTGATTCTTTCCAAAGATGGTCTTACCATATTTTCTCGGGATTGATTATATAAGTACAAGACAGAATTCTTCGATTGGAACAAAATAGAAACCATATCTCATTCTCAAGATTCTGTTTGGGATAAAATATTAGGAAAATGAGATATCACCATACAACTAGAACACGGCATAGAATTCTCTTTTGAAAATGTATCACAACCCAAAAAACATGTCAAAAAATTACTAACACTAAAAGAAAGTAGCCAAATCCCAGATGAAGATGAAACAAATAAAGAACCAGCTATTTCTGAAGAAAATATTTCTATTCTTACGGAAGCTCTTTCAGAAGTAGTTAAAGAATACTTAGATAAGAAAAAACATTAAAAATTAAATAGGAGATAAAATCTAGAGAAATCTAGATTTTTTTCAAAAATAATTGATTTTTTCTAAAAAAATTATATAAAAACATAACTAAAAAAAACTAAAAAAGAGCATTATGAAAAAAGTAATCTTAACAATTGCACCTTTATCCAAAGTAAACAAAAAAAACAAAAAGAACAATGAAATTACTATCACCAGATTAGAAAGAGATACAGTTAATGTAAGAACTGAAGAAATAAATTCTTTTACTAGTATTGTAGCGTCAAAGATTGAGATGGAAAATCATATTTTGATACTCAATAATAGCGAATATTCTATTATAAATATAGAATATAAAGAAATTGAAAAGGAAAAGCCTCAAAAGGAAAAGCCTCAAAAAGAAAAACATCAAAAACAAAAAAGAAAAGAAAAAGAAGAACCAAAATTAGAATTAGAAAAAGTTTAAAAAAACAAAAGGAAGCCTGTTTTCAAGTGCTTCCTTTTTTATATTATTTCTTATTTTTTTTCTTCCATTTTCTTACTTGTCTAATTACAAACAGAGCAAAAATCAAAATCAAAATAGCAAGCACTACAATATCTACCACATGACTATATTTCATAACCTGATTCCAATTTTCTTTTAAATATTTACCAATCAAAGCAAGAAATGTATTCCAAATAGCACCACCTATTACCGTATAAATAATAAATTTACTTAAATGCATTCTTCCCATACCAGCTGGCAAACTAATCAAATGTCTTACCACAGGAATAAAACGACTAATAAAGATAGTAATTTCACCACGTTTTTTGAAGAATTTTTCAGTCATTTCAAGTTCTTCCTGATCTATAAGAAAATATTTTCCCCATTTTCTAATAAACAAATGACCTCCATACAATCCTATATAATATGACAATAAAGATCCTACAAAAGTACCCAATGTTGAGACCAGTATTACCCCTCGTAAACTAAACTGCCCTGTCGCTACCAAGAAACCAGCAAATGGCATCACTGCCTCACTCGGTACAGGAAATATCATACTCTCCATAATCATTCACAAAAAAACCGTAATATATCATGTCTTAGCTATAAAAGCAGTAATATATGTTGCCAGAAATTCAGTAATTCACATCAATATCATAATAAAAAATAAAACACATCACTGGTAAGAGAATCACAAAAAAAATCAAGCTCAAAAATTTGACAAATAAAAAAAAAGTTTTATAATTAAAAAAATGATTGATGAATTATTTATAGATCATTCAAAAAAACTTTTATATTCTTCCTAAAGAACAAAATGGTAAAAAAAATGAAACTAGGATTAGCTATGCTTGGTATCTTGACTGCAGCTATAGTTATGATCAACAAAACAAACGCACAAGTAAACACAGATGTATATCTTAACATCTTAGGTGGTAACGTAACTATCTGAGCCACTGGATCATTCAATTTCGGAACATTCCCAGTATCTTCATCAGATATTACTACAGGTAAACAATTTACTGGAGAAGATTACTTCCGAGTAGATGATATGAAAGGAGCTGATTCTGGTTGGTATACTACTATCTCAGTAACTGATCTTACTGGTACTGCTGGTACTATCTCAGGAGCTAACGTTTCTATGAAAGTAGATTCTACTGGAACACAATTGATCACAGGTACTGCTAATACAAATGTAGTAGTTAGTGATACATTACTTAGTTATACACCTATCAATTCTACAATTACATTCATCAAGAGAGATGCTGGATCAAATCTTGGAAAACTAGGTAGATATGCTGCGTTCCCTTGGTTACAAATCACTATTCCTGCATATCAATCTGTAGGTGCTTACCACGGTGTTTTGACATACACAATCATCGAAAATTAATAAAAAATCTAAAAATATTCAGAAAAAACAGCCCTAATAAGGCTGTTTTTTATTAAAAAATAATTTAAATTCATCTTCCGAGAGAAATTTTGTTGATATATTTTTTACTTTCTATGTCATTCCGGCTTAAAGGATTTGGAGCCGGAATCTAGTTAATATTTTTCTTAAATTATATTTACATTTTTTTTTGAGAGAAGTCTCAAAACTCTTTATTTGTCGCTTTTTGCTTCCAGGTCAAAAAGCGACGGAAAAACCCCTCGTCACTTCAAGACTCACAGACTCTATTTTACAGACTAGTTATTTTTACATTTCTTTCTATCTTTGGTAGTCCATATAGCTCGGATCCCTAAAGGGCCCCACCTCGCTTATATATTTATTGTATTCATATTTTTTTATTTGTTCAGACATGTTGAAGTGACCTATTTTCTCGGGCAAGATGATGATGACAATTGTGAATTTCATTGTAATCATCTCATTAGGATTAGTTTTTTTATATTTATTCCCTCCTTGTTAAGGAGACTTTAGGAGTCCCGCAAAGCGGGAGAGGGTTAGGGTGGGTTTGCACGCGTCCCAGAAAAGAAACAATTTAAGAAAAAAAATTAAAAAAATAAAAGAGTTTGATATCTTTCCATATCATAAAAAAAAATGTCAACAAATAAACAATAAAAAACACACAAAACAAGCTAATATATTCAAATAATCCACCCCTATTTGTTCCTATCAAAATACTCAATATAATTATACTACAGACGTAGTTCTGCATTATTAAATAACTGATTTATGATAAAAATCCACAAACACATCATTCATCACACCAAAAGAGCAATTCACCACTCCAAAAAAATACTTCATCACGGAGTAAGAATCACTCACCAACATAAGCATGCTTTATTGGCATATGCTCATATATTTTTACTAATTATTTGTTTTGGATATTATAACATCAATGGAAATATCTTTGCTCAAGAAATTATAGAAAATACTACAATCCAACAAGAACAACAAATACAAGAAACAGATCAAGCAGTAAGTATTGAAGAAACCAGTGCTATTGAAACAGGAGATAACACTACTGAAGTATTTACATGATCTGAATTTACTGAAACAACAGAAACTATAATAGAACAAACCAGAACTAATGAAATCACAACAATTACATGAACAATTATTGAAACAGGAAACATACAAACAGGAGTTGATACTACAGGAATAATAACTACTGAAACAGGAAACAATACTACTGAAGTACTTACATGATCTGAATTTACCGGAACAATAGAAACTATTCTAGAACAAACCGGAACTAATGAAATCACGTCAATTACGTGAACAATTATTATAACAGGAAATACACAAACAGGAACCAACAACACTGAAACAACAGGAAAAATACTACAAATCAATACTCCTCTAGACCTTTCATGACTTCTTGTTTGGCTTGATGCAAACAGTTATGAATCATTTTCATTTACAGGAAACAATCTGGTAACACTTTGGCAAGATAAGAGAAATTTTGCTCCAAAAGCGTTTATGGACAATCTCAACAAATGCCCTCTCTACGTAACAGGCGTAGTAAACAACCGCCCTGCTCTATTTTTTGATGATCAAGACGATGGTATGCAAACCAATATCACCTTAGATCAACCATACACAATGTTTTTGGTATACAACAGAGAAACCATCCATACGGATTACGCTAATATGCTGGAATGAGGAATCAAAAACCGATTTATAGGATTTCAAAATAATGATTTTATCTATTATGCTTCTGGACAAATCAATTTCACAACACCACGAAATACGGATGAATTTAGAATCATCAATATCACTAGCGACCAAAATGAAACGAATGTTTTTATGAACAACAAAAATATTACAGAACATTCAGGATTTGTACAAGATCCTATCAAACTAGGATTGGGTGCTATCAATAACAATAAACCTCTTTGAGGATATGTTGCAGAAATCATTATTTACCATCAAAAACTTTCTTCTGAAGAAATAAGACAAATAAATATTTATCTATTCAACAAATATTCTCCTTTCATTTCCAAAGGATTACCTCTTCTCGAAAGTAAGAAAAATGAAACTATCATAGAAGAAAGCGATAACAATCAAACAACAATTATCAATACTTGAGACACAGAATCTCAAGAAAACATAGACAATCCAGAAATTATAGAAACAGAAATGCAATCAGAATCTTTTGATGAAAACAATACTACAGAAGATAATGAAACAGAAATTCAAGAGACAGAAGTTCAAGAAACACTATCGGCACCTTCAGCACAAGAAGAAACACTAACAGAAAACAATAAAATAGAAGTTCAAGAAACACTATCAATACCTTCAACAAACACAAGCTTTTCAAGCTCTTCAAGCGTTTCAGTTTCTTCAACAACTAGCAGTAGTAACATATGAACCACACAACCAGAAACAACAATCATAGAAAACAATAGCATATGGTGAAATACTTATTTTACTCAAGCATACAAACTAAACCAACAAGATTTTAGAATTATTACATTAAAACAATTACTTAAAAAAATCTGATTATACAACAACGATCTAACAGATATCTACACTACGCCAACTATCGAAGCGGTTTATAGATTTCAAGTACAAAAATGATTAATTTGAAATAATAAAAGAATACGATGATATATGGGACCTGCAACTAGATATGAATTAAATATACTTCTTCAAAATTATACAAAAGAGGAATTAGAAAATACTATTAGCACTACAATAGTTACAGATAAATCAGAAAATATACCAGAAAAAACAGAAACAGAATCAATACTCAATAGTTTATGATTTAATATTTTTGAAAATACATTACTTTTATGAGATACTAATAGTTCAATAGAAGATAGTACATTATCCGTAGAAGAAACAAAAAATAAAATCAGAAATAAATTATTATCAAAATGATTTATAACTCAAAAAAGTCTTACTCACGATATAGATGAAAATATTCTTGTAGGAAATACCGGTATTGATCTTAGTGAAGAAAAAGGAAAACTTTTACTACCAGTTATTTTACAAACAAGCAACAACCAAGATACAGTTGAAGTAGAGATTCCTGAAGGAACTACCTTCAACAATGATAGTGGTAATGCATACACAGGAATCATAGAAGCTCCAGAAATATACGATATTTCCAAAAAATTAGACAACATAGACACCATATCAACCATCAAAGTAGGTGCAGATGAATCAATAAAACTAACAGATAATAGTGGTAACAAAATCAATGCAACTATTAGAATGCCTGTACCAACAAACATAGATACAGGAGATACTATTATAGTAAATTATTCTCAAGATGGAGAACATTGGTATCATCAAGATAATGTAGCTATTATTGAGATTGATGGGAAACCGTATGTTAGTTTTCAAACAGATCACTTTACTATATTTTCATTATGAATTTGGAGTGGAAGTTTTGTCATAAACAACGATGCAACGAGTACAACAGGATTGTCTGTAACCCTAAACAGTGTAGCTAGTTGAGCAACACAAATGAGATTTGGAAACACTATAACTGAAAGAGATGCTGCATCATGGACAGGATATAAAACAGGATTCAATTGGACACTTTCGGGAGTTGATGGCGATGGAATCAAACGAGTATATGCTCAATTTAGCGGTAACAATTTACTAAGAAATGTAGCAGACAGCATTATTTATGATACTTCTGCAAGTAGACAAACTTCTGGATTATATACACATTTAGACGGAACAACATGATGAACAGTATTTACCAACAAAGGAATAATAAGCTGAATTGTATTCACATGAATTAACTGACCACTCAAAACCACAGAGTCTTGAGAAGATGTTATATTTTTAGATTGAGTGGATGATTATATAGAAAACACATCATGATTTATCACAGGATATCCATTTACTATATCAGCATGGATCAAAACTAGCAGAGTAAACACAACACAATCCATCGTATTATTTGGAAATAGTGCAACAAACAACTCAGTATGGGGAATAGAACTAGTAAATGCCAATGCTGTTGCAATTGGATGAAGTAAATTATCTACTTCTACAACAACATTATTACCAAATACTCGATATCATATTATGTGAGTCTTTGAAAGTTCTTCAAGTAGAATAATTTATGTAGATAATCAAAACCCTGCTAGTCCAAATTCTGCAAATGTAAACTTTTCTACTACCAATCCTCGCTGGAGAATAGGTAGACATCCAGGATCTTCAACAACCAATTTATTCAGTGGATATATAGATGATGTACGTATCTACAACAAAGTACTTTCAGCTACAGAAAGAGAAAGTATTTATATGATAACGCCATCATTAGATACACTAACAACATTCTCTACTACCCCTACACTCTATGGAACACTACCAACAAAGATAAGTTCAGTTACTTTATCTATTAACTGAAATACATATTACACAACAGGTACTACATGAGGAAAATGGAAAACACTTCCTATCACAACAGGGCTAAATGCTGGTACTTATGATGTAAAAGTAAATTATACAAACATCTATGGAAAAACAGGATCTGTTACGTACACAGGATGACTCGTAATAAAACCTAGTTCTCTTACAGGATTACGTATAGAATATTCTCCTATGTGATGGACAAGTGGAAGTGTTATCAGCACATTAACTGGGCTAGATCCAACATATATGATAATAAACAACTGATGAAGTGAAAAATATACATTTACTTGAAATGGAAGTTTCACTTATCAATATATAGACAAAGTTGGAACAACATGATATATTGCAGCTACAGTAACAGGAATAGATAAAATAGCTCCGACATTCACAGGAGTTGCATCATGAATAACCTATACATGAAGTGTAACGATAAATTTTTATGATGAACACATCTCCTGAGCAATACTTAGTTGAATAAATACTAATTATTACAATGAAAATTTTGCAAACAATACAGAATTTTATACTTCTGGAACCTATATACTTACTGTATTTGATCTAGCAGGCAACAAAACAGGAGCCATATTTACGATACAAATACCTCTTCAAGAATTAACACTAGAACAAATTATAACCAACAAACTTATTACTCTAGGATACCAAACCACTACTTCGACATTAACAACAAAAGATCCAGATACTTTAGTCTGAAGTACTGATATAAATTTTTCTTGATTAACAGGAAATTTGTTAGTACCTATCATATTGCAATCATCAAATACAATATCAGGACAGATATCTGAAGTAGAAATCCAATGATGAACAATATTACAAAATACATGAGCTACTCCATTTACAGGGATATTAGAAGTTCCTGTATTTCAAAACACAGATAGTTATTCTGGTTATTTAGAAAAAACTATTCTATCTGCTATGGATGTAGGTAGTATAAATCACATCTTCTTGAAAGATACAGGATATAGTGATACTTATGCAATATTTAGAATGCCAGTTCCAGAAAAAAATATCGGAGATCTCATAGATATTTATTCATCAGAAGATGGAATAATTTTTGAATATTTATCAACAGTGCATGTAGAAAGCATATGAGGATATCCATATGTAGTATTTGAATCAAACCACTTTAGTGTAATAGTAACAGCAGCAAACAATAGTATAAGTATTTCTGCAGATAAAGCGGCTAACTCAACAAGCTGAGCATCATACACAACACTAAGCAATATCATCATAACCGAAGCAAACAATACCGATTTTGCAGCCAACCAAACAAATACAACACTTATACTTACAGCACCAGAAAACTGGAAATTTAATACAGGAGCTGGTTCTGTGACATATATGAACTGAAGAGATATTACAGCAACATCACTAAGCATAACAGAAAAAACTCTTACAATAACACTCTCTACAGATAGTAATGCAAACAAAAAAGACACCATAACACTAAGCAATATCCAGATACAAGCTATCACAGGAAATATATTACCATCAGCCGGAGATATACTAAGAACATCTGCAAATCCTGGTACAGCAAGTATAATAGGAATCACTAACGACGTTACAAGTTTTTGAGCTATATCTCAAACATTTGGATCACTCAAATACCTTGCTATCACACTACCTGGAGAAACATTTATCGGGGGATATGGTAATACATGAACAACACAGAATCAAACAACACATAGCGGATTTGTGATACCAAGTATATCTGCTGCTGATCAGTTCTACAATATTGTCACCTCATATAGTTGAAGCAAAACTTTATCATATACATGAGCATGAATACCAGCACTATACACAACATGAGTGACATTTACTAATTGACAATCTACAACACCATTAAATACAACATTCTTACAATCCAAAACAGGAGTAAATATTTCTGTAAGTGATGGGACAATCAGCTGACCAACAAGCTCTTTATTTGATGTGATTGGAACTCCTACAGCAAATATTCTCTATAGTATTAATTCTGGAACATGTTATTCTGGAACTGTCACTGCGACACTTACCTGATATTCAGAACCCATTACAATCACAAACAACTCTTGATCAAACCAATACACATTCAGTGGAAACTGAAGCTTTACATTCCAATTTATAAATACTATAGGAATCACTGGCTCATCTACTGCAACAGTAAACTGGATTTGTACAGAACCACTAAGTATTTGATGACCAGCTATGATTAGTAGCTGATTTGAAGTTGCTGACACTATGCAAATAATTGAACAAAAATTTTCAAATGAATTCTGGATTAACGATCCAATAGGTGCTGACAGTGGATATTATACTACTATAGCTATTACAAATCTTTCATGAACATACAATACTATAAGCAACAGTCTGATTTCTTTCAAAGCGTCAGGAATTACTACCTTAGAATGAACATACAATCCACGCGTATCTATAGATTCATGATTATTAAATTATACAATACTAAACAATCCCATAACATATATTCACAGAGATCCAGACACAAATAATTTCATCAGAGGAAAATATGGAGATGCTCCTCGATTACAGATCATGCTAAAAGCATATGAAAACGTAGACAATTATCATGCGACAATTAACTATACACTCTACGAAAATTAAAAACCAAAATTTAAGGAAAGCAAGATCATTTATTCTATATTTTATTGCATACCAACTGATTTTCATTATCTAGGAAATCAGAATATTTATCTATTAATAAAAAACATGAAAAAAGCAATTTTGGCTCTAGGAATTTTTATTATATCTTCTACAGCAATAAGTTTTGGTGCAGATATTGGAGATATCGCATTAAGATTTTGTAACACATCTTGAACATTAGAAAAAAACTTACTCTTAAATATTAGCTGAGTACAAGAACAAGATATTTGTATGCAAGTTATCAATGGAAGTAATCAAGATGCTTACGTAAATCTAAACTTCGTAGATGGAACCGTAACCAATGATGCTGATCAAAAAAAAGCATGTAAAAACGAAGGTGAAAACCAAAATTTTGGAAAATATATTACATGGAAACAAGAACCAGTTTTCATCAAAGCAAGAGGAAATACAGAAGTACATGCAAAACTTCTTTTTCCAGAAGAAGTAGCTGGAGCTATCCATGGATGTGTAACATACTACATGGATGGTAAAAAAGATAATGGAGAAATGTTTACTATCATGGTTCGTAGAGCAAACTTTATAGATGCTCTAGTAAAAGGGGTAGTAACTATGGGAATAGGATTTATAGATATGCAAGATCAAGAAAACAATATTTCAAACAATCCTAAAATTTTAAGTCACTATAATACCAAAGAAGAAAAATTATATATTCAAGCAACACTCAAAAACAAAGGTACTGCAGAACAAAAAGTATCTATCAAAGGAACTATTTCTAGCTTACTTGGATACAAAAAAACATTCTTTGAAGAAGAAAGAAGTATTATAGCCAAAGAAACAACAAATATTAATGGTATAGTAGAAGATCTTCCTTTCTACAAAGGACCATTCAAGATCAAATACACAGTAGCTCACCAAGCAATTATCAAAGATGGTCTTACTACAGATGAAAGCAAAGAAGGAGAAAGTGGAGAAATTATAGAAGAAGTTACTGTCGTAGTAGTTACAACAGGAACACATATCATGATGGGAGTTCTCATGGGATTAATAATCATCATTCTTGTACTCTTCTACAAAAAGAAACATCACATCAAAAAGCATTTTAAAAGTGAAAAACATAACAAATCATCTACAAAAAAAACAGCAACCAAAAAATCACCTACAAAAAAACATAAGTAATATTTCTTAAAAAAACATAATTTATGAAAAAAGAGATCCGAAAGATTGCATATAGTACAGCATTCCTTGTAGGAACTCTTTTTTCTTTTTCTCTAGGAGAAAATAGTGTAAAAACAGATATTTATTTACAGATTATAAATTCTTTTTCTTGAAACTTTCAAGTTATCAGCTGAGAAAATATAAGCATACAAAGCTGAATAAGTTATACCAATACAGGAAATATTTCAGTTATTATTAGCTCTAATACAAGTAGCACCTATATACTTTCATGAGATATTACACCATCTTTGATAAGCGGTACACAAGCTAGTGCTTATTCTACAACACTACCTCTTTTTATTTATTGATGAGAATGAATACATCAATTATACCTCCAATTTATTAAATGAGGAGAAATACTAACATATTCTCCGATATACATAGGAATTGATACCACTCCACCAACACCTACATCAATAATATATCCTTGACCAACCAATACCACAAATTGACCAACTATTTTTTCTCGAGCAAACAGTAATGATACAGGAGCATGAGTCAAAGAATATACTATCATCATTGCAACCGATACAGGATTTACTCATAGTGTTGCAATTCAGACAACACCAAACAATGAAGCCTACATAGACACAAGTATCTTTCCAGAAGGAATCCTCTACCGAATGCTTATTAGTAAAGATGAGGTCAATAATACTTCTGCATCAAACATTTGATATTTTTGCAACAAAAAATCTTGTATATCTACTCCTTCATCAAGTGCAGGATGATGATGAATAATATATGTACCTCCTACGATTTCATGAGAAACAAAATGGATCACACTCATAGAAGAAACAGAAACTCAAATCAAAAAAGAATATCCTCAAGAACCAGCCAAAGTAAATATTATAGCAAAAGTATTTTATAATGAGGAACTAATTAGCGCCTATGAATATGCTTATAGTCTAGGAATTACCACAATGCCAACCATATATAAAGCAAACCTCAATGGAAATCTTTTGAGAAGAGATATGGCAAAAATGATCTCAGAATATGCCATCAAAGTAGTTTGAAAAAAACCAAACAATAGTATATCTTGTGAATTCAATGATATTCCAGATTATATGATAGAAACCAAATACTATACAAAACTAGCATGCAAACTCTGACTAATGTGATGGGAAGCTGATGGTATAGTAAAAGCTGATAATTTTAATCCAGATGAAATTGTAAGCAGAGCTCAATTTGCAACAATATTTTCTAGACTTCTCTATGACTGAACATACAATGTTTCTGCAGGAGAACATGTTGAACGATATCAAAAACACCTCAACATTCTCAATGAAAAAGAAATTATGAAAAAAATCGATGATCCTTATATGAAAGAACTAAGAGGACGAGTAATGCTAATGATGATGCGTGCCGATCCTAATATATCACAGACATCCAAAACAATCCATACTTCATGAGAATAAATCTTTTATCATACCTCTATTATCATGCAACTTTTTCACATCGAACATACTACACAAAACTGAATACTAACAGTTACTGATAAAGAAACTATAGAGCAATGTAGAAAGGTAATGAGATTAAAAATTGGAGACCTTATCCATGTTCAATTTACATTAGCAAATACCACAACAAGACATCTCATCAAGATTACCGAACTTTCAAACAAATTGTTATGATCTATAATAGAATCTAGCTCGAAAGATATTTCTTCTGAAATCCAAAACACATGTATAATGGTTGCTATGTCCAACAAATGGGACAAAATAGAACTTATTACTCAGAAACTCACTGAAATAGGTATTGCTAAGATATTATTTCGACCTGGAGAAAGATCAGTTATCAAAGAACGAAACAAAAACAAAGCTATCAGGTTACAAAAAATAGTAAAAGAGGCTACAGAACAATCTCGATGACGATTTATTCCAGAAATCAATTATAGAGAACACCCCGAAGATAGTATTTCTGACGAAAACATCATCATCTTCGACAAAAAAGAATCTGAAACAAAATCAGATATTTTCAAATGAAAATGAAAAACCATAGGAATAATAGGACCTGAATGATGACTAGGACCAAAAGACTATGACCGTTTCAACAAATATCATCCACAAATATATACACTCTGAGAAAATGTATTAAGGACAGAAACAGCCGCTATTATCTGATGACGACTTGTAAAAAACAAATAAAAACCTATAAAGACAAAAAATTGTAAAGATTTTATGATTTTATAGACATCTATCAGATGAAAGCTCTTATTAAAAAACTTATCGCCTACGATAAGATATATCAAATAATCAAAGACAGTGTACTTTACCAAATTTGGAAAAAATACAATGGTCAGATAGCTAATCTTTTGTATGGACATCCTTCCAAACATTTTTTTGTCATTGGAGTAACAGGAACCAACGGAAAAACCACAACCGTAAATCTTATCCATCAAATACTCAATGATAACGTAGCCAAATCAGTATCTATCAGTACTGCAAATATCAAAATCGGAACCAAAGACATGAAAAATACTAAGAAAATGACTTCTTTGGATATTTATGATCTCCAATCTACGCTAGCCATTGCCAAAGATTCTGGATGTAAAATAGCTATATTGGAAGCCTCTTCTCAAGGGATTGACCAATATAGATTTGAAGGAGTACAATTTGATGTCGCAGTACTTACCAATATCACACACGATCATCTGGATTATCATAAGACAATGGATAATTACGCAAAATCCAAGAAAAAATTATTCAATTATGTACTCAACAACAAAAAGAACAACAAATATGCTATATTCCCTTCAGATGATGAACGAGGAAGAAAACGATTTGAAGAAATGCCTTTTGACAAAAAAATTTCTTACTGAATCAACTTTTCATCAATACTAAAAGCTGACAATATTCAAGAATCAGCTTCACAAACTATATTTGATTTTTCATATCTAGGAAAATCATACACTATCACAACTTCTCTCCCTGGTAAATTTAATATTCAAAACATTTTAGCTGCATTAGGGGTTGCTCTAGAAATAGGAGTTCCTATAGAAAAAGCTATAACTTCTGTAGAAAAATTTACAGGAGTAGAAGGGAGAATGCAAAAAATCACTCAAAACAATATTTCTGCTTATGTAGATTTTGCACATACACCAGACGCTTTAGAAAAAACACTCTGACATCTAACGACTATCAAATGATCAGGAAAACTGATAGTTACCTTTTGAGCACCAGGACTCAGAGACAAAGAAAAGCGCCCTATCATGGGAGATATAGTTAATCAATACGCAGATATTATGATTATTACTGATGATGATCCAGATACAGAAAACAGGCTCTCTATTATTCAGCAAGTTCAATCAAAAATCACCAATAGAACTTTAGGAAAAGACTTATTTATCATACCAGAAAGAACCCTAGCTATCCAATGCGCAACTAATATAGCTCAACCTGGAGATATCCTTATATTTGCAGGTAAATGACACGAATCTATCCAATACACAAATTTTAGAAAACGCCCTCGAAGTGACTTCGAAGAAGTAAAAAAGAATTTATACTAAACCAACCAAAGAAGCAGTATAGAAAAAATCGGCTTTAATTAGCCGATTTTTTTATTATTTAGTATTCCATCTTTCCAAAATAATCATAGCACTGATAGTATCTTCCAACGGATTTTTTTTAAATCATTCGATATTTTTAAAGGTATCTGAGACAATTTCTCCAGCCTGTACACTACTATAATCTTCCTCCATTTTTTCTATTGCAATATCTCTATCACCTACAATCAATTCTAAATTTTTAATAAATTTAGTAATTTTTTCTTGAATATCTTTCTGCTTACTAGGCCATCACAATACAATAGTCTTCACATGATATTTAAAAATAAGATCAGAAATATTAAAAAATATCATCTGATCATTAAGCAAATATCCAACAGGAAAGATTACTTCACTTTCTTCATGCATATAAGCAACTCAAACATATTTACTCCCCCAATCAATTCCCAAAATACTTTTTTGTCCACGACTCATAGATATATATTTATAACATAAAACAAGTCATTGCGAGCGTAGCGTGGCAATCCATCTTATACTAATAGATTTAATATGGATTACTTCGTCGTTTTATTCCTCGTAATGACAAATAAGAAATATTTAATTAACTGTTGCATCAATAAAATATTCTGCTTTCACTTGATAATCTGATTGTAATCAAAGATCACCAATACTAACCACAGTAGTTTTATCACGCCAAACAATTTCTAAAACATCATCTTTTACTGAAAACTGTACCATATTTTCAGATAAATTTCCCCAATACTCCTTATCTACCAAATAATCCACAAAAACATTCTCTCATGTCATTCCGGCTTTGTCTATTGGAGCCGGAATCTCATCCAAAACAGATGACAAAACAACCTGCAGATATTCATCTTTTTGACAATCAGCTTTCCAAATATTCTTTTTTTGTCCTAGATAGATCAGTCAAAAATTAGGAAGAAATCACTTTTTAACCAAATATTTATAAAGTTGAATTTTTGTACAACTATATACCTTAAGATGTCATCCAAGAAGTGAATTAAGCATATTTATAGCCAATACTCAAACTCTCAAATTAGTAAATCAACCAGGTCAATTAAGTACAAAAACCTGATCAAATTGACGTTTACGATACCATTGCACAAGCACAGGTCAAAACACATTTTCTATTCAACTACGTTCCAAAAATTGTTCCTCTTTACCATCAGAAATATGTACCTTATCTGAAGAAATATTCAAAAATAACATAATATATGTATAATTTTAAGTTTTAAAGTCTAGCATCCCCTACTATATAAACTTTCCAGAAAAATACAAGTAAACAAAAGAATAAATCCAGACTTTTCTTTCTTTTTTATAGGAGCGCCAATATACTTAATAGTGAGTAAATATTATATTTATTATCATACGATCTATGAACAAAATATTCAAAAAAATAACCAAAAGAATACTCGGTTTTCTTATAATAATAGGAATATCTCGAAGCGTTTTTGGTATTCAAAATCCTCATAATTTAGCTCATGCCCAAGATGCTAATACCACAAATACAACAGATTCTAGCAAAATAACTTTTTTGCAAATACTAGATATATTACTAAAAATTATGTATGTAATACTTTGGCCGATACTCGTTTTATCAGGTCTTGCTTTAGATAATTCAATGGTATATGGATCATTTTTACATATGGATGCCCCTCTCTGGCAATTTTGGAATATTATCAAAAACTTTTCCAATTTTGCTTTATGATTTATTGTATTAGCCGGCATACTTAAAAATATTTTTACTGCTTGAGGAAATAAAAAACTAAAAGAAACAATAACCAATGCTCTTATTGCAGGAGTATTAATTCAAGCAAGCTGGTTTATTATGGCAGCAGTGATAGATATTTCTACTATTGCAACTTATTCTATATGAAGTATGCCTATGAGTATTCTCAAAACAAGCGAAAGTGTTAGAAATAAACAAATTCTAGTAACAGAAAGTAGTTTAGACCTAAATAATATAGAAAAAATCAATGAGAAAGATTTAGAGCTTCGATACAAAACATATACAAAAGGATCTAAAAACGATATTTTAATAGCCCCTTGTAAGACCGCAACAGCAAAAGGAAAGTCGTATATAATAGGAAGAGATTTATGAGATCCTAAATTTAAAAATACATTATTAGATGGAGAATTAAAATGAACAAATGCCGAAATCAGAACAGAAGGAAAACAGCCACTAAGAAATCTTTGTGTATATAGATGAAATCAAATAATTTTCTTTAATGAATTTCCTAATACCCGAGCCGCAGAAGATGCAAAAAGTTATACTACCATACTCAATAAAAATCGAGAAAAACTAGCCGAAATAACAGATGCATTAGAAGGATGTAAATTTATCATAGATGTAGAAAAAACTAATAGTAAACAGACGGATGATTGTAAGGATTTATTTACTAAAGCTGCAAGTGGTTCTAGTTTAGGGGAAGAGACATTAAGTCTTATTAATGAACTAATATGAAGTAATAATCTTCCAAAACCAGCAATAGACTCAGAAAGTAAAGAATATGGATTTGGTTCATGATGGCTACAAGAGACCGCAGCCACTACTATAGGAGATATTGTAGATCAATCCAAAGGATTTGTATGACCACTAGTAACCATCTATGCTTCTATTATGGATTTTGCAAATCTTTCTGATATTACCGTAGCTAAAGAATCAGTAAGTAAAGGTATAGGAGAAACTATTATCAAAGCATGAGTTGCTATATGATTATTTTTTCCTCTTATCGCTCTAGCAATTATTCTCTTTATAAGAATATGATTTTTACGATTAGTAATAGCTGCAAGTCCTCTAGTTGTTTTAGCCAAAGTATTTGATTTAGGCAAAAGTTTAGGGAAACTTTGAGAAAAAATTAGCATAGAAAATATTCTTCAAATAGTATTTGCACCCGTTGTCACAGTGTTTGCATTAAGTATATCTCTAATATTTATGACAACACTCAACAATATGTTACAACCCGATACAGCAGATAAACTAGCTGTATTGGAAAACCTTTGAGCATCATATGAGTCATGATCTACAACAGATACCCTTACATTCTTTGGATATTCTATAGAATATCCTAAATCAGTAAGCGTTTATGCTGGATCTACAGGAGATCGATTTTCTTGGATGATTGTAAATCTTGCTGGTATAGGAATAATGTGGTTTATTGTATTTGCAGCAATCACTAAAGCTACAGGAAGTATAGGTGCAGAGGTAGGTAAATCAGTAAAAACTTTTTGAGAAAATTTTCTCAAAACTATGCCTATCGTACCTACTCCTTTAGGTCCTAGTGGAGTTTGAGATCTTTACAATAATTTTACAGATGTTAGTAAATACAATGACTACCGAGATAATCATATAGTAGACACAAAATCACAAGAAGAAAATATGAAAGCATCATTAGAGTGAAAATTTGGAAAATTTATGAAGTGAGNNCTGCTAGATTTTTATCAAATAATGATATAGAAGGATTAAATAAATCTTTCAAAGACAGTTGAATAGATAATACTGGTGTATGGAGCAATACTTGATCAGTAGAAGCTATTAAAAGATATGCAGAAGAACAAAGAGATAAAAATGTATTTACAGATATACAATACAATAATGTTATGAACAATATAGACAATAAAACAGGAGGAAGTAATTCTATAAATAAAATAAGAGATAATCTAAGTAATATAAAAACCATAGATGAAGCAAACACAAAATTAGCTGATATGATAAGTAAAAATGAGATAAATCCAGATAATATTTGATCTGATTTTAATATAAAAATAGGAGACAAAGATTACACATACAACAAAATAGATAAGAAATTAATAGAAAAACCTTCTACTACAAGCACAACAACTTCTACCACTAACAACAAATAAAAGCTATGCTAACAACTTCTTTTATCAGTAAATTATGAAAAAAACAAAACATCAAATACCTGATGCTGATTTTGATAATCGGAGTCTTCTTTTTTACAAATCCAACATTTGCCCAAACAACAACAAATACTGATTTCCTTGAACAAACCGCCACATTTCTAAATAATCTTATGAAATTCTTTTCATGGTCTTGGATTATGTTTGCTATATTAGCAGGAAAATTTATGTCCAATGATATGATCTATGGAACATGGTTACACTTAGATCAATATCTCTGGCAAATTTGGAATATTACTAAGAATTTTGCCAATTTTTGATTAGCTGGATTCCTTGTTTACGAAATATTTCAATATATCAAAAAAGGATGAAGTATCCAAAAAACAATTACAAATACACTTATTGCAGGAATATTAATCCAAGCAAGTTGGTTTATTGTAGGAGCAGTAATTGATATTTCCACCATTGCCACAGCAGCCATTGGATCTTTTCCAGCTTCTATTATAGATGGAACTACCTCAGAAAAACAAATACAACAAATTATAGAAACTAATATGATGAAGAAAAAAATTAAATTAGATGAAAATATGAATATAAATACCAAAGAAGCAGATACAAATCCTAATAAAACAACAGCTCAAGAAGCCAAAGAAATATTAGATAAACTATTACCAAAATCTGATTCCGTCGCATGACCTCTAATATTTATTGGTGCTTCAACCATAAAAATCCAAGACGTTATGGATCTTAAAGGCGATGAAAAAAAAGATGCAAAAAGTATTATCATAAATTTTTGACTAAAAACAATTGTTATCTTATTATACGTTGTAACTCTAGCTATACTTATGGTAGTTAATATTATAAGGGTAGGATATCTACGAGTAGTAATAGCAGCCTCTCCTATAATTATTCTTTTTGCCGTTTTCAAAAAATGAAAATGATTTATGGAAAATATGGATATTGGAAGTATTCTTAATGCAATTTTCAAACCGGTAGTTTTTATTGGAATGTTATCACTGATACTTATTTTCATAACAACCGTTCAAAAAATGATGAATGGCCAAAATGAAATAGACTTAAACGGAATTTTTATATCATCAAATACTTGAGCAAATCCTGGAGTAAATTTAGAAGTCAAAGGAGTCTCAAAAGCAACTATAAACGATAAAATATTTAGCACAGGAAAAGATCTATGAGCAAATATATTTTCAAATCTCATCATCTATTTCGCTACATTATTTTTGCTATGGTTTCTTGTCAAGACAGCAATATCAAGTTGAAAGTGACCATTTAATTGAGCTATCAATGGAATGACTAAATTTGCTGAAGATATGGCAAGGACTACTCCTTTGGTTGGATGATATAGTATGCAAACAAGAGTTAAATTTACAAAAAAGATCATATGAAAAGCTTGAGAAAGACTGAATATTGATCTAAATTCTGAATACAGTAGCTTCTGAAGTAAATCAAACAAATTCAATGAACAACTTGATGTTTGGCTCAAATGAGGTAAAACACAGTTAACCAATGATGATAAAAATAGATTAATAAAAGCTATTGATACAAAGGGATTCATAGATAAAACAAAAGAAATATATGGTTGATTAATAAATGGATTTAAAATAGAAAGCAATCCTGACCGAGAAAAAATGTTTGAAAAATGGTATAAAAGATATGGAAAAAAGAAATTTAATAGTGATTCTTTTGAAGAATTTAAAACAACAAAAGAAGATATTAAAAAATTCCATACTATGTTATGATGAGATGATAGACATATTCCTAAAACATATGAAGAATTGAGAAAAATACAATATGGTGGTAATATCACAAATTAACATATTTACCATATCTTAATACTTCTTATACTTGCATCAACACAAAAGATATGTATATACTAAGAATTTATACATATTTTTTGTAATGAAAAAAAACATTCTTATCTTACTATGATTATTAAGCTGTTTAGTATCTAGTACCTATGCCTACTCTCCCACATCAGGAGATCTTAATACACTTTCTCAACTCAAAACAACACTCAACCAAATCATATCCGGTAACAATAAAGATACTCGAGATTTTGACCAACAAATAAAAACACTTCTTCCACAAGTCACTTCTGACGAAAGAATTTCATATTTATTAAACGAACTCCACAACCATCTTTACAACCAATTTACATTAGAAAAAACAAAAACAAAACAAACAATAAAAACAGGTTTTCTATCATTTTTACAAGAATATAATACAGGAGTTTTAGATATAGATATGGCTGATAATTGTACATGACGATACAATACACTCGACAATATCAGTTTTGCAAACAATTTTCCTACTGCATTAACGATTGCTATCCGATATAGAGAAAGTCACTGCGGATATTATCTTCCACAAAACGGTGATGGTCCCTTCCAAATACTGACCAAAGACTATGGAACAGGTGAAATTACACCAGAATTATTTACACAAACAATTCAAGATTTTATAGATTTTTCCAAAAATAAATATGGAAATTACAAAAGTAAAATCTGATCTATATTCACATATACATGATTTACTACGACAGGTATCATCAACTTTGCGGCACTCTACAATGGTTGATTAATATCATGATGAGTAGTTAATCCTATCAATCCCAAATATGTATATGAATGATATGGGGATTATACCAGCTGAGCTGTAAGACATGGAATATTACCCAAATTTATCAAAACCCTTGGACGAGAATTAGAAAACACCTACTAGTTATAGTACCATAAAATTTTATCCCTTCAAATCTCCTATGCTTTACAACAAACTTGTCAGAGATCATATCATCAAAAAAATTGAAACAAACTGATGAAAAGCAAAACGACATACTGCAAATGAAGCAGAATTTGAGATTAAATTACTCGAAAAACTCGTTGAAGAGGCAAGAGAACTCCAAGATAGTCAAGACATAGAAGAACTCAAAAAAGAACTAGCTGATGTCTTAGAAGTAACTGATGAAATAATAAAATTTTATCAACTTTCCAAAGAAGAAATCAAAGATATCCAAGATACCAAACGCGAAAAAAATGGATGATTTTCTCAAAAAATTATCTTAGAGGAAACAGACTAAATATCCTAATTTTATAGAATTATAGACTTACATTATGGCAAAAAAAATACAAGCTCCAATACACAATGACAACATGATTACCTTTCAAGGAGTCAGAACTCACAATCTAAGAAATATAGATATAGAATTACCAAAAAATCAAATCATTACTATCACAGGAGTTTCTGGATCTGGTAAATCATCATTAGCCTTTGACACTATTTACAAAGAAGGACAATATAGATACATTGAATCTCTTTCCAGTTATCTCAGACAATTTTTCAATCTCGGAGAAAGACCCGATATAGATCACTGTACAGGTTTATCACCAGCTATTGCTATAGAACAAAACAAAAAAACAGGTAACTCAAGAAGTTCTGTAGGTACTATCACAGAGATAGACGATTATCTTAGACTCCTTTTTGCCAAACTAGGAGAAACGTATTGTTATAGTTGTGGACAAGAAATCAAACCACAAACTATAAATCAGATTATGGATATCATCAAATCAGACTATGAAGGTCAAAAAATATATCTTCTTCAAGAATCATGATCATTCCAAACCAAAACAGAACTCATGGAATTCGTGAAAAAGAATAGAAACCGCGTAGAAAAAGGAAAATGATTTACCAGATATCTCCTAGTAAACAAACCAGAAAAACAAGAAATCGTAAGCGAAACTATCACCAATACCATAAAAAACAAATGAAAAAAAACAAAGACACAAAATCCAGCACAATCACTAGAACCTATAGAATATTTTTATCTCGAAACACCAAATGTTCCAGATAATTATTTTCCGCTTAATATCTATGGGATATATGATCGTGTAACCATAGAAGAAATCAAGTTATGAAGACTCAAAGAAGATATTATCAAGATTCTTACAGAATCAAAAAAATTCTGAATCTATTCTTCGTGAGAAACTAATTCAGAAATAAAATGGTTCACAGACAAAATGTACTGCCCTACATGTAATATCATTTATCCAGAATTCACAACCCAACATTTTTCTCCAAATCGTCCAGAATGAGCATGTCCAAACTGTTTATGAATAGGAGAAATATTACAAGTAGATATCGATAAAATATTAGATCCTATGAGTCCTTATAGCAAAGCTATCCTTCCTCGAAGAGATTCAAATCTAGGACAAGGAATCCTCCAAAAACTAGTTCAAAAATACAGTATGGATCCTGATAAACTCTGGAAAGATCTTCCAGAACGATTTCAGCATACTGTTCTTTTCTGAGATAATGAACTTCTCAGAGTAAACTACGGAGGAAAATATATGAGTTTAACTTACAAAGGAATAGAAGAAATCATCAAAGATCAATATGCAAAAGGTTTGTTAACTGTAGATTTTCAAGCTATGCTAGATATGAGAGCATGTCCAGAATGTAACTGAGCAAAGCTCCGCAAAGAATCTTTAAATGTATTCATTTCTTCTACAGATAAAACAAAACATAATATTTCCAATTTACAAAAGATCTCACTATNNTTATTTCGACACTAGAAAAATATAGAAAAAATTCAAAAAAAGATCAGACATTAATCCAAAGAATTTCCAATCCTCTTATCGATAGAATCCAAACTATTCAAGATCTATGACTAGGATATATCACATTAAATAGAGGTATAGATACACTCTCTGGTTGAGAAATTCAAAGATTGAGATTGGCTAAACAATTAGGAAACAAACTTACAGGAATTATTTACGTTCTCGACGAACCAACAATCGGACTTGATGACAAAGAAATCCAAAAAGCAATAGCATCTATCAAAAGGCTAAAAGACATGGGAAATACTATCATTGTTGTAGAACACAATGAAGAATTTATTATGGCATCAGATCGAGTAGTAGAAATAGGACCAGGAGCTGGTGATTTTGGTGGAAATCTAATATTTAGCGGACCATATAAAGAATTCTTAAAATCAAAGGCATTAACAGCTCAATATATTACAGGAAAAAAGAAAATAAATATTGATTTTGAACACAAACCAACAAACAAGACAGTAAATATCAGAAAAGCTGCTAAATACAACCTTCAAAACATCAATGTATCTATCAAATTATGAAGTTTTACAGTCATTACAGGACCTTCTGGAGCAGGAAAAACTACACTAATGTACACTACCCTATATAGATTCCTTGAAGAAAAAACAAAATTTATTCAAAGTTATATAAGACTCCAATTACTCAAAAAATGACGAAACCGACAAGAAATCCTTGCAGCACCTGTAATTCATAAACAAGAATACGAACACTACCAAAATCTTGCTATTCAAGAGTTTTACAAAGATATAGCGGTTGATAATATTACCTGACATGAAGAAATCAAAAACGTAATTTATGTAGATCAAACCAGTATTGGAAAGACTCCTAGATCATGTCCAGCTACCTTCATCTGAACATTTGATCATATCAGACAACTCTTTGCTGGAACAAGTGAAAGTAAATATCTATGATTTAATGCAAGCTACTTTAGCTTCAATTCAGATAAATGAGCATGTACTGCATGTGATGGATATGGATACAAAAAAGTAGAATTACAATTTTTACCAGATACTTATATTCCTTGTGATCTTTGTCATGGAAAAAGATACAAAAATGAAATCCTCGATATCAAATGGAGAGGGAAAAACATCTCTGAAATATTAGAAATGTACGTAAGTGACGCCTTAGATTTATTTAAGGAAATAGATCATATCAGAGAAGAACTTGAACTTATGAACAATATTGGACTAGGATATCTCAAAATGGGACAACCAGCACATACCTTATCATGAGGAGAAAGTCAAAGACTAAAACTAGTAAAACATCTTCTCAAATCATATAAAGGACATTCTGTTTATTTCTTAGATGAACCTACAGTAGGACTTCACATGTCAGACATAGAAAAACTTCTTAGAGTAATCAAAGAATTCCTAAACAAAGGAGATACAATACTTATGATAGAACACGATCAAAACATTTTACAATTTGCTGATGATATTATTTACTTAGACAATGGAGCAATCAAAAATCCATAAAAAGAGATATCTCAAAAACATAAACAGAAACTAAGAAAAACCTCAACACTTGCTTTTTAATAGAAAATATATATAAACTGATTACATTTATCGATATGTTATATATTTTAAGTTCTTACTACAAATTATGTTAATTAGAACATTTCAGAAAAAGAGAAATGTAAAAAAAACTATTTTGATTATTATTATTATGGTGTTTTGAATATTTCTTGTAAGCAAGATTACCACTTCCATTTATAATAAAATTACTGCACCCAAAATTATCAGTGCCGAAGAAAGTAAAATAGGAAATGAAGTTACAATAAAATGAGAAATTAAAGTGGAAAACAATTTTCCTATATATACCCATAGTATTAGCAATATTTCTCAAAAATTTTATATCAAAAGTGCTTCTATAAACCTTAATAAGTTTCTATGAGCAACCAATGAAATTGTAGGTAAAGTTACAGACAATTATAAATGAATACCTGTTATTGATGTAGATGCAATAAAAGACATAAACCAATGATTAATCATCAAAGACAATATATTTTTCTTTGTAAAAGATTTATTATATCTTGATTTCACCAATCAAAACCAATTATCTGCATACAAAAAAGATAAAGAAGTCACAATAAATTATAATGATGAAAAATTATTTAGTATAGAACGTTTCTTATGTAGTAGAGTCCTTAAAAACAAAAATTGTATGTATCTTATAGATGATTACGGACAAACTCAAAAAGAAACATTTGATTCATACCGATGATATACCTTTTACAAACATGGAACCTGATTACGAACAGTATTTGATGGTGATATGTTTGGATATATTTTCAAAAATATTGAAGACGATACAATCATAGATATATCAAGCATGATAAGAATCATTGATAAATATTTCATCATTTCAAACAAAGGACAACAAATCAAAGATGCTTGTCAAACCAAAGACGGAAATATGCAACATATAAATTATTCAAAGATTAGACATGAAAACGATCCAAATACAATTACTATCATTGTTGATGGAGACATTTCAAAGAATAAAGTTATTTCTTGTGAAGTTACCTTTGATATGCGAAATCAATGGAAAATAAAGAAAACCAAAGTATCAGAGAAATAAACAAAAAAATCCTCTTAAAGAGGATTTTTTTAACAATATATATCTTTAGTACTACTCAATATTTATAATTTTAACATCACTTTTACCAGTTGTTATTCTCATCTTTACCACATCTCCAATTTTTTTACCTCTGATAGCAATACCCAATGGAGAATCAAAAGAAAGTTTTAATTCACCATTATCTAATCCAGCTTCTCCTGTACCAACAATATCAGCTGTATATTCTTTTTCTCCTTCCACATAAAAAGTAACTCTAGATCAATAATCTACAACTTTATCAGCTTTTTTAACAGATTTCTTTTCTTCTTGAATAATTTCCACATCATGTAAGAGTTCTTCAATTTCGTTCATTCTTGTTTGAATAAAATCCTTATCTTCAAGAGCAGACTTATATTCAAAGTTTTCTGAAAGATCTCACATAGATTTAGCTTCTGCCAATCTCTCTAAGACAGCTGGCAATTGTTCTTTCTTTAAATTATGTAATTCCTGAACCAATTTATCATAACCTTCTTTGGTAAGATAATTCACTTTTGTTGTCATAAATACCGATAAATAATAAATAAAAACCACATTATTTAATACAAATAATTACTTTGATAAATGTTCCTTAAAACGTTCAAACGCATGATTTACAAGATCTTCCACATACTTAAAAGCTGTTTTATTTGTGTATATAAATCTTTTTCCATCACAATCAAACAAAAATTTAGCTTCATATCTTCATTNNTACTTCAGCATCAGTCTTTGAAGTAATTTTTTTTAGATACGTATCCAATTTACCTTCAACATTTTTACCCACAATAGTCTTAATAACATCCTGTTTTTCTTCAGGAATATTATAAAAGTTGTATGAAATTTGAGGTTGTTTTTCTGTCATGGTATAAAGCTAAAAAAATAAAGTAAACACTGATATCATACTATACAAAATTTCCATATAAATTCAATTGATTTATATATCGCTAATTACCTAACTTCTCCAAAAATTGTTTTTTAACATCAGTATTTTTTTGTCATTGCTTGATAAGCAAATAACTCTTTCTAATAAGCTCTCTAATATCTTGATAATAAATAAGTCACAAAACTTCTTGAAAATTAGTCCATTTATGAATACCTATATATCATTCCACCTGAGCAATATTTACTACATCAGGATTTCCTACAAACTGCATTAGAAAATAAGTAACATCCTTATCTATTGGTCATTTATTATCAATATTTCTTATTTTAGTAGTTCACAGCATTTGTTTAAGTTTCAACTGATTGATAGGAATTCAGGTTTCCTCGCTTACTTCTCTAATAGCAGTTGTTTCAATAGATTCCCCTGGCTGAATCTTACCTTTAGGAGATACCCATTCTATTTTCCCAGACAAAGCATGTCTTTTTATAAGAAGATATCTAGGTTCTCAATCCTTTTCTATATAATATATAATACCACCTGCACTCTGTATAATCTCACCCATAAACAATAAAAAGTAGAAAATAAAAACTATGAAAGAAACCACTCAGCAGCCTTACGAAAGCCTTCTGCAATACTATTTGAATCTTTTTTTGTAACATCTTCAAGAAGCATTTTAGCAGATCATGCTATTTCTGGAGCAGCATCACGATTAGATTGATTTTGCCATGTATCAATAATAACCTCTTGATTTGTAGAAGAAACTATTTGTTCATTTTTTTTCAAATCTCATCAATATTGAATGTCAGACTTTTCTTTTTTTGATTTTTTATCAAGAGATTCGACACGCTCTTTAGAAACAACCTTATCTTTCAAATTATCCAAAGATCATTTTATATCTGAATTAGCATGTACAACATCTTTCAATTTTTGCAATTCATCTCAAGAAACTTCTTCATTCTTTTCTTTTTTTTCTTTAGAAGATACTTGTTTTTTCAATGCATTCAAAGATCATTCAAAATTATCTTGTTTACTACTCTCTTTGTCTTTATCTATTTCTTTATCAACCATATAAACAAGATAAAAAATAAAAATCTGAATACTACCTATGCATTATTTTCATCCAACGACATCAATACTTTTTTCAAGATAGATGCATTTTTCTTGTAATTTATTCTTGTTGGACCTATAATACTAATTACACCATCATAATCATTCATCTGTATTTTTGCATACAAACAAGAAATAACGGTATTCTCATCTTCAATAAAGGTATAATACATTTGATTTTTTTTGAGTATTTTTCCATCCATAAATTTAACCAATCTTTTTTCTTCAATAAAACGTACTATATTTCTCGTTGCTTGATACTCATCAAGCATATCATCTTTCAATAGATTATTGATACCCAAATAATAATACTCATCATTTCTAAGGAATCAGACCACTACTCAATCAGTAATAGCTCAAAGCGTTTCAACCAAATATTTCATACTAGATCTAGCGTTACTTACATCCACAGACATTTCTTCTTCCTGCTGTGCAAGATAATTATCCAAATACATAGTAAGTCCCTGAACTGTAGGAATTCTTCATGAACTATTATATGGCTGATATACCATCCCCTGTTCTTCAAGCTGATGAAGATATTTTCTTAGCGTAGATGGAGCATATTCTACATCTTCCAAAGAATGCAAAAACTTAGAACCGATTGGTTCTCATTTAGAAATGTACGTATCAATTACGACATCAAGCAACGCTAAAAGTTTTTCATCCTGTTGCATCACCTAGAGAAATTGAAATATAAATTGTTTTCTGTATCGCGCAACATGTAATATACACATGTATCATGAAACTAACCTCACCTATAACAATTTTCTCGAAAGAAGCAAGACAAAAGAAGTCTTGAAAACACATCATACATTACTACAAGAGAAATAATATTTATTTTAATTTTTATTGTCTTCTATGAAACAAAAGATTTTTCTAGGAATCAGTATTCTAGTACTTACACTCTTCTGAGTAAGCATCTATGGAGAGTTTATGACAAATCACACTTATTATTACACTATGTTTTGAGATCGAACAAATCGAAAACTCATTATCCGAGCAATCATCGCTGCTGCTGCTCCTATAGGGTATATACTACGAAACAAAAATTTTTCTTTAAAAAATTTTATGGTAAAGTGGCTTCCTGCAGGATTAGTAATCTTTAGTATAGCACATACCTTAATCAAAGATTCAATCCTTGGATCTACAGGATTTATTATCCTATGTATAAATACATTACTCCTTTATTTTTTAGGAATGTTTTTTGTACTAGGAACACTTAGTTTAGGTACTTGGATTTCACACAAACGAATCAAGTTTTCAGAAAACAGACGACAAGAAATGTTTATCAGCTTCTGAATTGGTTTATGAGCTTTCCTTCTCATAGTAAAATTATTTGTAATATTTGATATCTTCTATGGAATAGTTGCACGAATTATGTTTATATGATTAGCAGTTTCTCTCTACATAAACAAAAAGCAACTTCATAACTACAAAGAAAATATTGAAAATATGCTTCATTCATTCAAAAAAGATTCATTACACAAAAATCCTATTATGTGGATTGGGCTAATTCTTATTATTATTTCAATTATCTACTATTTCTTTGGATTTCAATTATCATTCATACCTTATTCTACAGCTTGGGATGCTAACCACGAATATATGTATATTCCCAAAATCATAGCAGAAAATCACGGAGTATTACGAGGAAACAACTGACCTGGAAGTTGGGTCCCAGGATTACGACATATGTTCATTACATTTTGGTTTGGATTAGCTGGATCTATCAAAAATTTCTGGCTAGAACCAGACACTATAGCCGTTGCCATGAACTTCTTAAGCTGAATATTTGTGCTTCTTTTGGGATTAGGAACTACTAAACAAATAATAGATTTCTTTGCTCCAAAACATGATAACGAAGAACACGAAAAAGAGACAAAAAACATAACGTTCTATCTTGGATGGTTTCTTGTGATATTATGGTTAACTAGTGGTATGGGAGCATTCTTAGTATTTGTTGATAACAAAACAGATATGGGAGTAATGACACTTACTATGCTAGCTATTCTTTCTTGATTTATATTTCTCAATCAAATCAAAGAAAAACAATCAAGATGAAAAGAAACATTAAAATATATTATTACTTCATGAGCATTCTTTGCTCTCGCAAGTATGGCAAAACCAACGGCTTTCATAGATATAGCTTTATTTGGATTACTTCTTGTAGCATTACGATTCAACAATATCATAGCCATAGGATTAGGTATAGCTATTACAGGAATCACAGGAATTATGAAGATTGCAAATGCTCCAGATTTACTTTCTGTAAGTTCTGGTAAACGAGTAGCTCTAATCGGACTACTCATCACTATCATTGGAATTATTAAATTATTCCTAGCA
Source organism: Patescibacteria group bacterium UBA5124 (assembly GCA_002414185.1). GTDB lineage: Bacteria > Patescibacteriota > Gracilibacteria > Absconditabacterales > Absconditicoccaceae > UBA5124. The sequence continues at coordinate 63,957 of DHYS01000028.1, forward strand.
AAAAAAGAAAAATGAAACACAAACCCAAAAGAATATCTTAAAAATATAGTAATTCGAATAATATCTATTATAATAGTATTAGCTATATTCAAATGACCTCATCAATTGTATAGTCAGATTAAAGATTGATCTTTTTCTCTAGGAAACTTTACTAAAACATTACTTTTAGGAAAATCTGAAAGTAAAGTATTATTAGCTTCTACATGAACTGATGATCTTGCTGCACAAACTCAAGTAGACCTTGCTGCACAAAATGAAATACTACCAGCTCAATGTGAAAAGATTTCGTATACCAAAGAAGAATTAGAAAAATCTATTAAAAAAGCTACCGTATCCAATGAAGATGTTGGTAGATACGTAGGATACGGACGAAAAGAACTTTCAAAATCTGATGGACGAAGTTTATGATATGGATTATTAAGAATATTCTACCCAAGCAACAATACCTGTTATGGACTCAATCGTGATGCAAAATTATTGTGTAGCAATAGTACTGCAGTAGACAATTTCAACGTGCAAACATTAGAAGTAGTATTATCTAGAATGCATGTAGGATCTACAGCATACAATCTTTTAAGTGGATCTTTACAAAAGTTTTATGACAAAGGATTTACAGCAAAAGACTCTTACAATCCTGCAGAATTCAGAGATCAGATAGTAAGTTTAAGACAATACTATCAATCTCACTCAATCAAGGCAGAACAAGGAAAAATATCTATTCCTTATAGATACATCATACCTCTCAATATCTCATTCAACTGGTCATTGCAAAACTTAAGTAGTTATTATACAGATATCGGATTTATATGGATATTTGCTATGATATTTACTATCTTAGGATTGATTTATGGACTTATCACAAGAGAAAAAAGACTTATCACTATTAGTTCTATAAGCATTCTTTGATGGACTATTTGGTGGATGATTGGTTGAGGTATTTTATGGTATGGTATGGGACTAATCATATGGACAGTCCTAGCAACTATCATGTATATTTATGAAATCATCTACAAAACTAAAAAAGAACAAAATCTGATGTATACTGTACTCTTTTTGTTTGCTATTTGGTGAATACTTCAGCTCTTCTTCAACCTTATTAGAATAGCATCTCAATGAGGAAATGGACCATTCACATGGTACAAAATGAGTATAGGAAAAACTGTTGAATTTGATACTATGCTTCAACAAAAGGAAGTAACTCAAAACGGATATACTCGAAAAAACATCTTTGATCTACAATTTCCTCATTACAATAAATTTATCGACTATGTAGCCGATAGAAAAAATGAAGATGGTGTACTCATTGCGGGTACTTATATGCAATACTTCCTCAAAAACCAATGGAATATCAAAAGTGATGGTATGTTAAGTCGATTTCGAGAACAAGCTTCTGATGGAAATGGATGTAAAACATCTCAAAGATTAGCACTCAACAATATCAAATACCTAGTAATTGATCCAAATATTGGAACAGTTGGTATGGGTGAAGGTAATGAATCACTCTTCCAAAGATTCTTTGCAAAACTTGATCCTATCTCAGGTAAAATCCAAGAAGACGGTGCAATGAGCATGTTAGTAAAACTTACTCAAGAAGGATATCTCAAACTCTTCAATACAAACAACTTAGGAGCAAAATATGCCTTTACCGTAAGTGATGAAGATATCAAAGTTGGATTTGGAGTTTCTTCTCAAGAAGATATTATCTTTACAAGAACAAAACTTGCTATAGCAAGATACTTCCAAGACGCAACCTCTTATATCAGCTTCATAGGAAATACTTTTATAAATAGAATTGAAAGTGGAAAAGCTATAGGAGATATAGCAGATGTCTATGGAAAGAATATAGACGAAGAAAAACTCTTTGCTATTTCAAAAACATTTACTAGTGGTCAAACAACTAGTGAAGTAGTTCAACAAAAGGTATCTGAATTATCTCAAGATGAAAGATTGATTTTAGCTCAATACCTTGGTATTTACAACATAGCTAAATCATCGCCAGATCAACTTCAATCTACAGTAAATAATATTCTTTGACAAAGTTTAGGAAGTAGTAGTCAAGTAATGATCTTCGAACTTCAATAAAACTAAAATAAAAAATATATTACATAGAAAGAAACGCTCAAAATGGGCGTTTTTTTTATTAAAAAACAAAATAATTTGACATTTTAAAAAAAACTAAAATAGTATTGATTTTATATGTAAAATATATATAGTAACATTACAATAGTCTAATAAAAAGAAAACAAATAAAATCTTTAAATATGAAAAATCAGATTAAGATTTGGATTACGATGATGCTGGGCATTATTTTAATCAATGTAACAACCTCGTGTGAAAAGGAAGAAGATGATGGTGACGGCATCCCAACAAAAGAAATTTCTTTGGGTGGTCCTGAGGACATTATCATAAAAGATGGTGCTATTCAATATCGGAAAGAATTAAAATTAGGATATATTATGGTCGACCAAATGATTACCGATCCTAATGGAAATACTATCCCCCAAACTGTAGTTGATCCTGTTACAGGAAGAATTGATACAGTAAGAATAGCCATTCCAATCACAGCAAACTACCANNTACCAAGAAGAAAGATTAAAAGAATTGGTAAATGCTACTATTCTAGATCTTAAGGCTCAGATTTTAGATGCCATACACAAAAATCCTGAAGTACGAACCAAATTCGTATTTCCCGGAAATATGGTGATTCTTTCAAAAAACATCAAAAGCCAAATAAGCGGCGCCGAAGAATCTTTCATTAGTAGATTAGAATTTAATGGAATAAATGACTTATCTGCACTAATAACAGGCAATAAAGATAAAACCATTGATGAATTAGTCGAAAGTGTACTAATCGGAACTTATGAGGAAAATCTCCTCAAAGCAGCAGCTATTGATTTCTTCGAAAACGATGCTATTTCCTATCTTAGGAACTAGCATTACAAAAAACATTAAGTTAAAAGGAGCTTGGTATATCCAACGCTCCTTTTCCTTATTAACTAAAAATCATCGANNTTCATCTATACTTTTCTGCATAGAAGCAAAATGATGAGTATCTACCAAAACCTCCTTAAAACGTCAAAAATCTATATGTAAGGCAAACTGTTTAAGCTCACTAGATTCTAATTCCGGGACAACATGAAGCGTAATAAGATCTTTACTCTGATAAGCACTATCTTTTCCAACAAGAAGCTTCTCTTTAAGATCAGCAGATAATTCATCCAAATGCTCATAAATAGATTCTATAGTTCCATATTGTTTCACAAGATCCATAGCCTTTTTAGAACCTATACCATCCACACCAGACACATTATCAGAACTATCCCCTATCAATGCCAAATAATCCACAATATGCTGTGGTTCAAAACCAAATTCTTGCATAAAAGTATGAGGCGTTGATGTTGTATTTTTCATAGGATCCACACAATAGATATTTTCTGCCAAAAGTTGTTTCAAATCCTTATCTGCAGAATAAATATCTAGATTTAATCACGTTTGATTTTTATATTTCATAGCTAAACTAGCCAAAATATCATCTGCTTCATATCCAGGAGCAATAAAACTAGGTAATCATAATTCTTCTACTACAGCCTTAACCAAAGGAATTTGATCTTTAAAATCATCTTCCATTTTTTTACGATTTGCTTTATATTCTGGATACGCTTCATGTCTATGAGTTTTCACGGGAGAATCCCATGCTATCATAAAATAATCAGGCTTTTCAGACAATATTTTGATCAACATACGAAAAAAACCATACACAACATTTACATTACGACCATTGCTATCCATCATAGGAGGAAACGCATAATATGCTCTATATAAGAATCCTGATCCATCCAAAAGAAAAAATTTCATATATGCAAGAAAGGAATAAAAGACTTGAAACCATCTGATTGGATATATATATTTATATTCAATTTACAACGCAAACATCCAAACCCAACATCACTCCATTTTATTCATTACGTAGTATTTTATGAAATATACCATCAACTCAGAACAAGAAATGATAGATTTCTGAAAATCATTAGCACAAAAACACAAAATTATTCTTCTAGAGTGAGATCTTTGAGCTGGAAAAACAACCTTTACCAAAGGATTTGCTCAGTGATTAGATATTACACAAACTCCTGTACAAAGTCCCACATACACCTATATCAATATCTATGAAAACAAGCTTCTTCATATAGATATGTATAGACTTCAATCAGAACAAGAACTTACAGAAAAAGGAATTCTGGATCAAATCAACGAATTTGACTACATCATCATCGAACGACCTAAATATATTGATAAACTCCCTATCAACACGTATATCACCGCATCTATAAAAAAAACCTCTCCGACAAGCAGAGAGGTTGAGATTATATAATATTACAATCACGTAATTCCATACGTCTCCATAATATCTTTAAACTCACTAATATTATAGTTAGTAAGATTTTGTTTACATGCATTATCATCATCTTTTACAAGTTTTAATATCACAAGGAAGTTATTAAATCTCTTAGTAAGATCATCCAATTCTGACTGTTCCAAAGTACCAGTTTTATTCAATTTTTGTACAATATAATAAGAGAAGGCATTAACTATTTTTCTTACTTCATTATTTTTAAACTGAGGCATTTGGAGATTAAATTGATTTCATTTTATTTGTAATTGGATTGTCGTAAAATCAATATCATTCTTACACGTATTAAACTTATCAATTTCCTTTTTAACCAAATTTAAAACTGATTGCATAGTTGATCAAGAAAGAGATATTCCTCCAGTAAGATTAAATTGTAAACCTAATGTACTATCAATACTTCTTTGAAAATCTGTACCATAAATAACCGACACAAAAGAATATGATAAGAAACCAGAAGCATTATAATTTAAGAGATATTTATACGTTGTTTGATTACCGGCTAAATCCAATAATGACAAGGAAAGATCATACGAATATCAAGAAAGCAAAGTAAATGTATAATCATATCCTGTTACATAACCACTTCCATTAATAATACCTCCTGTTGTATAATTATGTAAAGAAAGAATTATGTTAGACAAAGCATTTTCTTGTGATGTATAAGAAACTTGTATCTTTGAAGACACTATTCCAATAGACAAAGAAGATACTATTGGAAATGTTTTATCAAAAACAAATTCCGTACCTGATTCAACTAGTCCTGTATTTCACGCAAGATCTGAAAATTGTATAGAATAATTTACATTTCAACTATTTTGAGAACTAGTCATATAAAGACCATATTCATAGTGCAAACCTGATTGAGAAATCAGACTAGCTTCTCCAGATGAAATAAGTACTTGTATTCACGTCAAGTCTTCACTTGCATCAAAAATTATTTTCAAAGGAGATGCAATACCCAAAAGTCCTGTAGTCAATCATCAAGACGAAGTCAAAACAATACCTGTCAAAGATGGACTCATATGATCTATAGTGAAGGCTGGTGAATTATATAACATATGTCATTGTTCGTCAAAAACAATTGCCATATATCCAGACCAATATAATCCTGTACCAAGTATCTGATTAGTATCAAAAGAAAAACCATGAGCACTTCCAGATAATTGAGCTAATTCTACCCATTGTTGATCTTGTTGATAAACTTGGAAAGAATAGGTAGTAGGCTGACAAGTTCCAGATAAAGTCCATTGAAAAGATGCAACATCTTTAAACACTACTCCACTCAAAAAATCTTGCATAATAAGATCTCAATTTTGACAAACATGAACCACATCTTCAGTCTGACTTTCTATAAATGAAGAAGTTGTATCTTCAGCTATTTCCTCAGTAACTTCCTCAATAACTTCCTCAGTTGTATCTTCAGTTATTTCAGTATCTACTACTCCTGTCGATGTTTCTATGTCCCCTGTTGATATTTCAGTGTCTACTACTCCCGTTGCTATTTCTACATCTCCTGTTGATATTTCAGTATCTACTACTCCTGTTGATGTTTCTACATCTCCTGTTGATATTTCAGTATCAAGAGATCCAGTAGCTTCTAAAACCACTCCAGTATCCAAAGATATCTCTTGAGCAAAACCAATATCCTTGGCTCAATTATACAAAACAAAACTAGTTCCAAAAAGAACTACTATTTTCATAGCAAGAAAAATACTTCAAGCAACACCTCATAAAAACAAATATTTTTTATGATGAACTTGAATATGTTGAACTATCTTTTTAGCATGATGATGGGGAAAAATCATGATATATAAAAAGAAAAATAAAATCTTTACTATTAAGTATATTCAGAATTTTTATTTTGTCAAAAAATCGGGAACAAAATATATAAAAAAAACCAGCAGCCAAAAGCTGCTAGTCTAAAAAATAAAAAGTTTCTTATTTAGCTACTGCAAACATTTTTCCTAATGTTTTCAAAAGCGTACTATTAGTATTATTAATTGACTCAGAAGAAACAGTTGTAACAATATCTTTATTTCAAACCAACAAATGAGCAAATTCAGCTCTAGTAATATCTGATTCAATATTTTCTAAATCATCACAAGCTACCTGAAGAAAATCACAAACAGTTTGTTTTACTAAGAATTTATTTGGATAGAAATATTTTGTCTGATCTTTAGTTTGTATTAAACCTTCAAGCCAACCTTGTTGATCTGCATAAGCAATATAAGGAGCATAAGAGAGATTTTGCGCAACATCAGCAAACCATCCACGAGATGAAAAAACTATTTGAGGTATTTGTTGATCTTGTTGGTAAAGACTATATTTTACCACCATCATAATCATCTCATATTTACGCAAGAAATTATCAGGATAGAATTTAGGACGTTGACCATCTACTATTCCATATTTTACCAATTTTTCTATATCAGATTGATAGGTATGTCATACAATATCCAACAATCATCCCGTTTGTTCAACTGTTCATGTAGATGCAAATACTACCTGATTAGTATCCAGTTTTTCACCATTTACTACACTGGATCATAAATGCAACAATTCTCAAAATACTCATTGCAATCTTTCACTGAGTTTAGAAACAAATTCAGACAAATCTTTCTTTTCCACTTGCTGAACTTGAGGCTGAGAAAACGTTTCTGTCGGCAAAGAAAATCAAGATGCAAAGACACTTGAACCCATAAAGAAAATACTTAGAATGGTCTTCGCGCCACTCAATGTTTTCAAAAATGTTTTTTTGTTTGTGTTTTTTAAAGTCATACTCAATGTGAGTTATTGGATAAACACTGTGTGTGAAGCGACATTTACCCAATATGTAAACGCCCGTATTATAATCCATTTTTTTAATTTGTCAAGTGTATTTTATAAAATGAACTATTCTATAGAAAAAATAGCAGGTATTGATTGTATTTTTGCTCCTATGCAAGAAGGAAATTCTATTACTATTGAAATTATGTGTAAAGCATGAAGTATTTATGAAAATCAAAAAAATAACGGAATCAGCCATTTCCTCGAACATCTTTTTTTCAAAGGTGGTAAAAAATATCCTACTCCCAAAGCTGTAGCAGAAGCTGTAGACAAATTTTGAGGAAAATTTAATGCATATACGGGAGATGAATATGCTGGATATTATGTAAAATGTGCTCCAGAATTTGCACACAATGCAATTGATGTTCTCGGAGATATGATGATGAATGCCACTTTTCCCAAAGAAGAACTAGAAAGAGAAAAGTGAGTAGTTATTCAAGAACTTAAAATGTACGAAGACAATCCTATGGCACTTGTTATGCAAAAGTGGCAAGAACGATACTTTGGAAGTAATAGCTATGGTCGACCAACTATAGGAACTATAGAAAATATTCAGAATTTCAATCAAGAAATGCTTTTCCAACACAAAGCAGACCTGTATACAAAAGATAATCTCATCATCGTTATTGCGGGAAAAATTCAAGACAAACAAACTATCCAAGACCAAATATCTTCTCTATTTACATCACTTCCAGAGAAAAAAAGAATAGAAATTCCTGTATTTCCAGACAATCATTTACCAGCTGAAAAATCTTCTTTTTTTGATAAAAAAACAGAACAAAATCATCTCATTATTACAGCACCAGGTTTTGATGGACACAGTGACATGAGATATGCAGCTAATACACTAGCAACAATCCTCGGAGGAAACATGTCTTCAAGACTTTTCCAAAACATCAGAGAAAAACAAGGATTGTGTTATTATATCAAAGCAAGTCATTACTCTAGTCAAAATCATGGAGAATTTGTCATCAGAGCAGGTATCGACAAAGATAGATTTGAATTTTGAATACAAAAAATCAAAGAAGAACTTGCTGCTATAGCTACAGGAAATATCACAGAAGAAGAACTCAAAAATGCTATCGGATACAACGAAGGACAAATCCAAATGGGAATAGAATCATCAGATGAAATGGCAAGTTTTTTATGAGGACAATATCTTCTCTACAACCAAATCGAAAGTCTAGAATCAATACTCCAAAAATATAAATCACTTACGCTTGAAGATATAAAAAACATAGCTCAAACAATTTTAAAATCAGATTTTCTCTACACATATCATATACAATAAATATATAGTCATATATTATAATAAATAAAATAATATAGTTGATATCAATATAAAAAATGATACATAAGTAAATATTTACTTATTATTTTATCGTTATGGAAATCAATAAAAAATCTGGTTGCCTATATGAAAAGAAAAATTTTTTACAGTTTCTTAAGTATTCAAAAGCAAAAGAAATCACTACTGCTCTACAAAGAACTCCCCGTTGGGATATCTATTCCGATCAGGAAAAAATGAAGATCTATCATACACTTACCAAAAGAGAATTTACATGATCTATAGAAGACAAAGAACAACTAACTCAGTTTGTAAACGAAACACTTTATGATCTCAACGATAATAAACGAGAATCTTTTATAAACAAGGAAGGATTCCTTAAAGGAACATTAGCTGAAGATGGAAACACCTGGAACCACACAAAAGGACAAAGAAAATTAGCAAAAAGTTATGGAAAAATAGACCTAGAATTAGGACTTCTATCACAAGATCAATATAATATGCTTATTACAACAATGGATATTCATGATATTGGAGAATGAGCAAGAGGTGACGTTGTCTATGATAAAAAGAATACAAGCAACGAAGATTTTGAGAGACAATGTGGAGAAGTAATATTAGATAGCATACTCAAAGATGAATATAAGCAAAATTGAATAGCTAAACATATGCAAGAAGCATATGACATCAATTTTAATAAAAATCATGAGCTACATACATTTTTCAAAACCTATGAAATATTTTCTTATTTTAAAGGGGCTATAATAGCAACAACAAACAAAGAAATTCAATATCCTCATCGATTAGTTCACAATGTTCTTATTAATCAAATTAAAAGACTTCCAGAATTAAAAAAAGGGATACCAAGTGTAACCCAATTTATACAAGATCATAAAGAGCAAATAGATCAGCTTTTTGTATTTGTAGAAAATTCAGATTTCTTAACAAAGTCAGCACCAAACGGAAAATCAAAAGAAGAATATATTACAGCATTTGAAGATGCAAAAGCTATACGAGAAAATGAGTTAAGATAATTATTTCAATACTAATGACACCGGACAATGATCTGATCACATGACATCAGTCTGATGATAAATAGATTGCACATCTGATAAAATATCATCAGAAACCCAGAAATAATCCAGTCTCCATCATACGTTCCTTGGTCTAGCACCTGCTCTATAACTCCACCAAGTATAATGATCTCTAAGCTCTGGATTTAATGCTCTAAACACATCTACATATCCATGAGAAGCCATTTTATCCATTTCTGCTCTTTCTATAGGAAGAAATCAGATTGAATGTTCATTTTCTTTTGGTCTTGCTATATCTATTTCTTTATGACAAATATTAAAATCCCCACAAACAATAACCTTTTCTCCCTTCGCTCTTAAAGCATCGATATAATGCAAAAAGTGATGATAAAATTCTAGTTTATAAGTAAGCATTTCTGTACCATCAGCCTTTTCTCATCCATTAGGAAAATAGATATTCAACAAAGTAAATTCTGGAAATTTAGTTTCTACTACTCTTCCATCTTCATGAAAATGCTCTATGGATTCAAAATGAGATGTACTCGACAAAAGATTAAGACTTTTTTTTACAAATGTAGCTACTCCTGCATATCCAGGCTTTTGACCAGCATGCCAAATTCTTACATAATCTTGCATCATATAAGATAATTCAGCCGGTACTTGCGTTTCAAAAGCCTTTGTTTCCTGTATACACAAAATATCTGGATTATCTTGTTTCAACCATTGAAAGAAATCCTTTTGCAAAACTGCACGTATTCCATTTACATTCCAAGAAGTAATTTTCATAATTAATTTTTATAAACTAATCAAAACTTGTACACCATTTTTAGAAGAAGTTACAAAGTGAGTATAATCAATTAATCAATTGTCATAAGCACGCTTCATCATTAACATTACAAATCATCTTGTTTCTCTTAATGTTGGGTCATCATTCTTAATAATATTATTTTTTTTCAAAAATTCTAAATGATGAAGATAATATTTACTTTGATCCTCTGAAGATTGAACATTATTTAAGTATCCAAAAATCATTCTAGACAATATAGTACCAAATTGACCTCTATCTACTTCCTGATTAGGACCAAAACTTTTTTTAGGAGTTACTCAATCAGATTCTAATCACATAAGTTCCATCTGACAAACCGTCTTTACATAAAACTGCATTTCTTCACTTTCTCAAGACATATCATCAAAACTATCACATCATTTTTTTTCTAAATTTGGATATATTCATATTATTCTAACTCAATACTCTACCAACATTTTTGCCAAATGCATTCTAAGAAGATTTCCATTTAAATTAGCACGTTCTATCGGACACATACTAGTCATTCCCACACTATAAGCATATTGAAATGATTCAACCAGCTCATCACTATAAGAATATTTATTAGTAACTGTACAAGATTTTGCTGAACTATGAGTAGCTTCTGGAGCTGTTCAACATTGCATATCATAATAACTATCACTATAATCTCAATCTGGACAATAATCTAACGTCAAATGACTAGATCATCAACCAGCTCATCATTTATTTTCAGACAAACTTCCATATTCAAATATTTTTGAAAGATACATTGTTGATCAAGAAAGTATAGCTTTAATATTATTTCCTATAAAACGAAGTGTTGAAGACGTCTCATAAACCAATAAAACAGAACCAGTTAGATCATCTTCTATTCAACGATATACTTGTAATCCATCATTATCTAAACCACAATTAACATATCCTGTATAATCTCCAGGAGTATATGAAAAATATGGATTATTTCCTCATGAAATAAACAAATCAGAAATAAACAAAGTATGTATTGTATTATTTGTTTGTAATAGTTTATCATCACAACATTGCAATTCTGAACAACTAGGCCTCGTCGTGAAAGTATAATCAGCTATAGTATCAGCATTTCATTGCATATCCCAAGCATCTATACGAACAGTTACTGTTGATGATGCAGGGAATAATGGATGATTGGATATAGATATATACTGATCTGGATAATTAGCTTGTCCAACTACTCCACTAAAATGTAAATCACTACCACTATATATATAAGGTCACCAAGTTTGTCCACTTGCATTAGTAGCCTGCAAAGTTACACGAAGATTAGCAGTATTGACTCCAGCCCAATCATCCTGAACTCAAAGAACAACATCTGTATCAAAAGGAATAAAACTAGCACCAGCATCCGGACTTCTTGATCCAGCAATCAATGTCGGACCTACAGGCTGATTAAAAGTAATAGATTGAGAAGTTTGCAATCCTTTACGATCTCTCACTGATAACGTCATTGTAATAGGTCTCTCTATACCATAATCAAAAAGCGATGATGAAGCTATAGAAACTATATAATTTTTATCCAAATATTGCCAAGTTTTCTGATCTGGCTGAGCATATAATGATAAGGATGAATTACCTGTAGAAAAAGAAGTTCAAACAAAAGTACGACTTTGTCCATTACCAGCCAAAGAAATCTGAAGAGTAGAAAGATCTATACCATATTGATTTGAAATAGATCCTGATGGATTTCCTGTCCACACTCATCCTCATGTAAATACATATGGCACATTAGATACTCCATTTACGCCATTATCATCCAACAAAGAAAAATGAATTCCATTAGTAGAACTTTGTTTAGTTATATTATTTGTAGGATTAGACAATTGAATTGATGGATAATTTGAGTCATCAACACAAGGTGCCTGAACAATAAGATATATTCATGTTAAACGAGAATTTTGTTGAGATGATTGAATAATATTTGTTCCTCCATAACTTAATGTACTTTTTATAGTATCTCCATCATAAACAATCCCAAAACTTCCATTATAAGGATTTTGAGAATAACGAGGAACAAAAAAAAGAGTACCATACAAACCACTAGTACCACGATAACCAATAGATCAATTATTACGATCCATTTGAATAAGATTATATTCTTCATCTACCCAAAAAGGAGTACCTGTAGGAGATGTTCGTGAAGCAAAAGTTTGAGACGATCAAACAAATAATTGTGTCTGTAAATCTGATGCTAAACTAGAAGTTGAATAAGAAAAATATGTAGGATCCAAACGTAGACGAAGCAATCCAGCAACTGGTCAATATGGATGTGATTGAGTATTTACTCTAACTAATAATGTTTCAGCACATCATTGTTGATACGGATAACTAGTACCCGTATCAAAATAATAATACTGTGCATTAACCACTCCATATATTCAAAAAGATAATATAATAACTATTATTAGCCAATAGCTTTTTTTCATACAGGTTTTTTATGAATATAGAACATAATCTTTTTTCGATAAAGTATTGTTAATACAATTAATGCAATCACTACAAGAGAGATAACAACAATTAAAGTTAGATTATTAACAAAGAAAGATTTCATTCTACTTGAGGAATAGTCATCTGTAATTTGACTTACTGTTTCAGTCAAAGCATCTTCATAAGTCATACCAGCAAATCATCCTGATATAACAGCTGCTTCATGAGTACAAGGAGATTGATCCATTACAAAATATGCTTGATTTACTTTTTGCAATTGATCTACACCTCCAAAACTAAGATTAGTATCTGTAGTATTTCCAGATCCAAGGAAATATAATCTTATCGAAGCATCAGGATCCGTATCACTAGCTTTAAAATACAAAGTACCAATAGTTCCAGATCCAATAATAACTTGTTCAGGTAATGCTGTAAATCCAACAATATGAATAAGTCCATTAGATCTTACCACTGGAGGAAAATAATAAGGGAAAAGAGACTTATTAGGTACAAAATCTACATATGTCATAGAACTTTCCATAACGATATCTGTAGTAGATACTTGTTTTCCTTGTGCATCCATAACTATATCTACAGAAACGATACACCCTTTACCAGAATGATCACCACTACTATATGAGAACCCGATTTCTTGCCCAAAAGAAGAAGACAACCCAAACAATCCAAGCAAAACAAATGAAGAAATCAGAAATTTTGTTATTTTCATTATGTTTTTTATTAAAAATATAAAGATACTATTCAATCACAATCACACCATTTACTATAGTGAAATTCAATCCTGTAATATATAATGTATTTCCTGTATAAGTAGTTCCATTAATAGAGTCATTATTTGAATTATACAAAGAAACATTTCCAGTCAATTGAGCGCCATTCCATTGTAATCCACACATTACTGTATCATTATTTACTCCTGTAAGATATGGATATGGAGAGTTTGGATTTGTTCCTGTAACTACTAACAAAGCACCACTAAACAAATAAGAACCTGCTGATGTTCCACCAAGGATATTTATACCAAGTACTTCACTACATCCAAAGTAAGAACAATCTGGTCTTGTTGTATATGATGTTGATAAAGTTCCTATATTACCAGCAAGATCTAACGCTACACCTGTAATAGAAACAGTAGCATTTGCAGGCATATCCCATTTAGGATAGAATTGTACTACATAAGTTCCAGCATTACCCAATCCTGCAGATCCTCCAGAAAGAGTTATAGTTAAATCAGAACCAGAATATGTATACCCTGTCAACAATTGATCAGTTCCTGACATAATAGTAGGTATAGTAATTTTAATAGATCATGTATTTACTCCAGCCCAATCATCAGCAACATAAAATTTCAAAGGATTTGTTTTACTAGGACTAACAAAGGTACTAGTAGAAGGAAGTAAACGAGTAATAGTAGGATTTTGTGGAGCATTAAACGTAAATGAATATGTTCCAGTATGTATTGCACTATCTTCATTAGGATTATCTGTAGCTTGAAGTTGCACAGTTATTTGTTTTTCAACTTCATAGGCAGCTGGAGCAGCAAAACTTACAAAATATCATCTTGTTGCACTATCCCATGTATATTGATTACGAGAAGCATCTCCTGTCCATGGTGTAATAGTTAAAGACGCACCAGACAAAACATATGGTCATCCAAAAGAAGTACAACCAGCACATGATACGGTAGCTCTAATAGTTGAACTATTTACTCACTCTTGATTATCTACCGTAGTAGGAGAAGCTACATAATTAGCCAAAGTAGTAGCTCATCCAGCATACCAGTAATGTTGTCTATTATTTGTTCACAATGGAGTTGGTCCAGATACACTACCAACACCAAGCCAATCATACGTAAGAAATGATACTACTTGATTTGAAGGAATAAATCTAGAAGAAGCTGTAGGTGTGATATACGTAGATGGAAACGACGGAGATGTTACATCGGGAATACATGGAAGCATTACATAATTATATGTTGCATCATATACTCATGTCAAAATATCAGCACCTCAAGCATTAACTCCAATAATATATTCACCATCCGCAGTTCCAGATGGTCAAAAAGATATAGGATTACCATTAATATCTACAAAAGTTAAAGTTGTAGATAAAATATTAGCAATTGTTCTAAACCCAAACGTAGCAGCATTTACATCTGTACTTTGACTATTTCCTGCTGGCATATTACCATATACTCTATAACGATTTTCTCATTCTATAACTCAAGAAGCATAATCAGTAAATGGAGAATTTACAGAAATATGTGTTAAAGAAGCATCAGAAGGAGAATATTGCATAGTAGATTGAAAAGCATTATATACTTGTCCTCCAGCATTTAATCTCAAATTAATATTATAATTACAATGAAGTTTTAATGTAGAACCAGATGCTGGCACTAACGAGAAGCTAGGATCAGCAGCAAACGTAAATCCTCAAAATACAAACAAGAGGACTCAGAGATATAAAGATAAATATTTCATGATATATATGAAGTATAAAAATAAAAAGAATTACCAACTAAAGGTTACAGAACCAACTAAGAATGGATCTGTCAATTGGAAATTAATTCCAACTATGGCAATATCGGCACCGTTGATTGATGTATCACCATTAAGATTTTTTGGATCTAATACTTGAATTCATCACTCAACCAATCCAGATCCATACACTATAGAAGATATATCATTACCATTAATTACGAAATCATAAATACCTGCTATATTTTTCATATCTCATGCTATTTGATATTTATATCAGTCATCTGTAGATGTACTAACATTTTGCACATTATAGAGATTAGCTCCTGTCGTAAAATCTAAGGTCATTGGACTTCATTGTGTAACAGCAATACCACTCAAATATGAAGCTAGATGTGATTGTCCCTTATATACCATATAATAAGTACCTGAAGGAATATTATCAAGCCAAGATCATGTTCAAGATATATTTGATGAAATAGCTCAACTCATTACAAATTGTCTAGCAGCATCATACAATCTGATTTCTCATAAATTTGAAAGATTTCCTCCTGGACGATTTCCTGGATACACCTTAACAATAAAGTTTCCTAATTTAATCAACAAAATCATATCATTATTTGCTCATGTAAGATAAGCAACTACATTACTACCTGAGAATATTAATTCTGAACCTTCAAAGAAAGAAGAAAATACTGAACTTCCAGAAGTATAACTACTTCCTGAATAAATACTTAATCCTGCATTTTCTGTTCCACAATAGATATATCCTGTTCCTCATGTCCCCACAGATCAAGAAAAATAAGGATTAATTCAACCAAAAATATTTAAAGTTAATCCCGTATAAGAAAATGATGTACCTGATCATAATTGTAGAGAAATTGGATTACAACATTGAAATTCTGAACAACTAGGTCTTGTTGTAAATGTATAATCAGCTATAGTATCTATAGTACCCCCCATATCATAAGCTACTACACTAACTTGAAACATTCCAGAAGTAGGAAAATCCAAATGATTTGTAATATTTACATACTGATCTGGATAATTAGCTTGTCCAGCAACAGGATTCAAATTAAGGGCAGATCAACTAAAAGTATATGGTCCATAAGAAGTACCATTAATTCCTTGTACAGTTACCAAAATTGATCAGCTATTTACTCCAGCCCAATCATCTTGTATTCCTATTTTAATAGGCGCACTTAAATTTACAAATATAGCACTAGCATCAGGACTTCTTGATCCAGCAATCAATGTAGGACCTACAGGTTGATTAAACGTCAATGTCGTCAATGTATAAAGATTATTTGCACGATCTCTTACATATCCTGTAATAGTGATTGTTTTTTCTACACCATAATCAAATAATGCAGATCCAGTAATTACAGAATTGTAATTAAGAGTATTATATTGCCATGTTTTTCCAACAGGTGCTGCATAAAGAGATTGTGAAGAATCACCTGTACTAAATGAAGAACCATTGAAAGTAATACGAGAACCATTTCCACTTACTGTTAAACTAAGAGTAGAAAGATCTATACCATATTGATTTGTAATAGATCCTGATGGATTTCCTGTCCATACTGCTCATCATGTAAATACATAGGGAACATTTGATACTCCATTTACTCACACACTATCAGTAAGCGTAAAAATAACACCACTTTGTGATGATCTTTTAATTCCTGATGTAGGAGTAGATATAGTCATAACAGGAGCTGTAGTATCAGCTACACATGGCTGTTGCAAGAATGTATAACTACCAGTAAGACGAGTATTTTGTGATGTTGAATTAATTCTATTTACTCATCCATCAGACAAAGTAGTTTTAGTTGTATCTCCTGGAATATATACCATAGATACAGAACCATTTGAAGTATTATATAAAGGAACAAATTTCAATGTTCCATATAAACCATTTGTTCCAACATAGGCAGTAGCACCATTATTACGATCTATTTGTAATAATGTATGATTACTTCAAGCTATCCAAGAAGGAGTAGCTGTTGGAGATGTCCAAGAACTAAAAGTTTGTGTCGATCAAACAAAAAGAGCCGTTTGAA
Organism: Patescibacteria group bacterium UBA5124; assembly: GCA_002414185.1. Lineage (GTDB taxonomy): Bacteria > Patescibacteriota > Gracilibacteria > Absconditabacterales > Absconditicoccaceae > UBA5124. Next base: position 81,342 of record DHYS01000028.1, read on the forward strand.
GTGTTGTTGAAGTATCTGACATACTATAAGAATATGTCAAAGGATCCAATAACAATTGTAAAAGACCTGCAGTTACTCAATTAGTATACGTTTCCGTATTTACTCTAACATACAAATCTTCACTACATCATTGTTGATACGGATACGTTGTAGAACCCGAATCAAAGAAATAGTATTGAGCATAACTTTCTGATCCCAGAATTGTTACTACTCATACAATTAACAATAACAGAAAGCGATATAAAAACATGGGGATATATAATATAAGATAAAAGCTTACCAAACAAATAATGGACTACTTCAAGCAAAAGGATCAGTAGATTGAAAATTAATTCCTATTACTGCTATATCTGCACCATTAACTGAAGTATCTCCATTAAGATTTTTTGGGTCTAACATTTGAATTCATCATTCTACCAATCAAGATCAATATACTATAGAAGAAATATCATTACCATTCACTACAAAGTCATATATTCATTGTGTATTTTTCATATCTCACGCTATCTGATATTTATATCAATTATCTTGTGTTAAACTAACATTCTGAATATTATACAAATTACTTCCTGTCGTAAAGTCTAAAGAAATCTGTCCTCCATCAGTTACAACTACCCCACTTAAATATGAAGTTAAATGAGATTGTCATTTATAGAGCACATAGTATGTTCATGGAGCAACAAATTGCTGAAAAGATCCCGAACCAAAAGAAGTTGTTTGTATATCACCAGACAACACTAATTGTCTATTTTCANNTATATAATCCGAACTAGGACGACTTCCTGGATACACTTTAACAGAAAATGGCATACAAGAAGTACTAGGTTCTACAGTAAAATACATCATATTCACTTTTCATGGAATGACATCCATATCTCATAAAGAAACTGAAGAACTCGGCAATTGAACCATACATCAATTAAAAATTCAACTACTACATGCTGGAAAATCAAAATCAATTCTTTTACGCAAAGTAGAATTAGAACTAACTATAAAACCACTTTTATCTCGAGAAAAATTTGATCAAAAATTTGTTCCAGAAACCATATCACAAGAAATATTATTATGAGAATCATTTGTAGATATTTGAGATACAAGTTCTAAACGTAATGAAATATCACTTGGAGAATCATTAGTAATATCTACCCAAAATCCACTATCTCCCTGCCCAACAGTTAATGGCATAGAAAGTACTGATAAAGTATTTGATCCCGTACTAAAACGTAATGTAGAATATCAAAACCACCCATCTTGTGCGAAAGCACAAGCAAAAAAGATAAGAAATATAGGTACAAATAAGCAATTTCTTCTCATAAAGGGGGAAAAGTCAAAAATAAATCAAGAATAAAATTAGGGTTAACCATCTTTTTTTCAACAAATTATCAACAAAACCAAAAAAAAACAATAAGACAAATATAGACAAAACATAATAAGAAACTAATAAACCAACAACAAATCAAAGAAAACAGTATTACTGATATTTTTTAGTTATCAGTAGCTTTTTTAAAAAGACATAATAAGACAAAGAAAAAAAGGTCAAAAAAACTTTAAATGACAAATTCTTTTTTTTACATATAATACTAGTAATAAATTTGCAAATTTTTAAATTGTGACTATAATAAACCATATAAAATTTTATCGAAAAATCAGATATATGAAAAAAAGACTTCTTTGTAATATATTAACTATCATAGGTATAATCTATATTTTTTGAATACTTTACACAAATGCTCAAGAAAATGGACAAATTTCTTTTATTATTCAAAGAGGATATCTCTTAATTAGATGAACTTGAAATATTTCATTTTGACAGATAAACAACAACGTATCAGAAAGTATTCAAACAGGAGTAATAACATCAAATGCTCTTCAAGTACAAGATAAAGTATGATGATGTAGTTGATATTATACAACAATACAAGCTGACCACCTAACATATTCTACCTACAACATAGACAATTCAAATATTGAATTCAAATCTCTTGCTACCGCAAATACTATGTTATGAGCACCAAATAGTGAAGTAAGAATAGGAATAGGATTACAAANNATAAGCCTATAACATATTTTTATAGAAACAGCTCTTCATGATGTTATATTATAGGACAATATGGAGATTTTCCAGAAATTAGAATAAAAGTACCTGCCAATCAAACAACAGGTACTTATAAAGGAAAAATATATTATTTACTTATAGATAAGAGTGATCTTTAATGTTTTTTTCTAAATAGTATTCTAAGAACAAATAGGAATAATATAGTACCTCAAATCCATCACAAAATAGTATAAGGAACTAAAAATATTTTATAGTAGATATCTTCACCTGAAGATTCTGCATGAAGTTCCGAAAGAGAAAACAACGACGTATCTAATAATGGTTTAAATAAAATCTTTCAAGAAAAAACATATGCTAATTTATAAAAAGGAATATCTTCAAAAGAATAAGACAACAACAAAGACGATCAATAAGACAAGAGTTGTTGTTTATAAAAAGGTCTTTCATATCCCAAAGTATTATACAAGGATCCACTAATTTCAACCATTACATCTATATTTCAAGTATTTACAAAAGGAAGAGAAATAGATAATCAAGTAGAGTACATAGTATAAGATTTCTTCTCGTTTTCAAAACGTTCTCATCTATTAATTTCTCAAAATACTACTCCATCAAAAAAATTTGCTCTACGAACAATTATATCAAACATACTATTTGATGAAGTTTTTTTAGCTAAATTATATACAAGACATCACTGTATATTACCACTAAATCACACAGGAAATTCTACATATCCTGTCAATTTTATTTTAGTATTTCAAGGAACAGTTAATCATGAAAATGGAAAATGAACAAAAGGAGTAACAAGTCATGGTTTAGCATCACAAGCTTTTTTTTGTAAAACATCAGAAGTTAATATTCAATCAACAAATGAAAAATCCACTTTAAGCTTTTCTGAAGAATTATTTAAAAAATATAAACAAAGTTCATAAGGTTTACCTGAAGGTAAAGTAAATGAAGCATCCTTCACCATACTACCCGTCTGAGTACAAAACAAAACAGACACATCTCAAATAGATGTATCTGCATATACAGCACCAAACAATAATAAACTAAATATAAATACTATTTTTTTCATACAAATTATTTAGCAATAAACCAGCTCTTTACTTGCCAAACTAAATCATCCCACCATTGAAAATAATATGGTTTACCAGAAATAGTTATTTTCAAAGGAACACTCTTACGTACTACTATATCAAACATACCATTTATATAACGTTGTTTATTTTCTTGTTTTTCATCAATCCAATACACAAAACAAAAATAATGAGTTCACGTCAAATTACTAGGAGCACGAAGAAGATTACGCATTTGGAGAGAAGATTTAGAACCTATATCCAAAGAAGTTTCTTCACTAAATGGAAAAAACAATCTATTTCATGTAGATAAATTCTGATCACAAACTACAGTTCCATGGTCACTCAAAGATCCATCTACAAAGGTAGATTTTATAGTATAATCCGATGGTGATATTAATTGAGTACAAAAACTATTTGAAGAACCAGGTCTTTGAGTATATGATACAGTTCCATTAGAAAAATAATTTTTAGTAGTATCACAAAAGTCAAACTTCAAGCTCTGAACATTATCAGTCATAATCGCTTTCATATCCAAGTCTCCTGTAAGAGAACCACCTGATTGAGCAAATACTCCACCAAACAACAAAACTAAACATACGAAAAAATACATTTTACGCATTATAGAGAATCAAACAAAATAAAATCATATACATTAAGCAGCAATAACTTCAGCTGATTTTCTTTTTCTAGGCAAAACTACTTTTACTACAATACCCAAAACAATCACAACTACAACAACCCATATCCATGAAAAGACAATAAATTTAGCCGTTTCTACAATAGTAGTTGAAGTTAATGTTTCTGGACTCAATGCAGATGCATCAAAGTCAAAAAATGGTGTTCATTGAAGAGATACACGTACATCATAGAGTCATTTATATGATGGTAAGATTCCAGCATTAATACTTACTAGAGTAGATTCTCCTGGCATAAGCTTTTTTGTTCCAGCATCAAATGGTTTTTGAAATCCTAAAAAATTATAAATCATTCCAGAAAGAGCTACATTTTGTACTACATTACCATTATTTTGAAGTAAAAATGATAAAGTAACAGTATTATCATCAGCCACTTCAGCTTTTACTTTTGCATTAGTAGAAAATACTCCTCCAGTTAAATCACCAAGAGAAATACTTTTTCTTACTACAGCATCTCCTCCTACAAAAAGATTAAGAAAACTTGCTTTACGTACAATTATTTTAAACATTGAGTCACCAGCGGCAGCTCATGTTGAAGATCATTCAACATTATATACTAAACATCCATAAAACATTCCACTAAGTCCCAATGGTACTAATATTTTTTCATGAACTATTTTAGTAGAATTACCTGAAAGATAAATTATTTTATCTGATTTTCCAACAATAAATTTTTCAAAATCATTTCCTACACCACAGGTTTGAGTACCCCAATCTGTCAAATTTCCCAAAGGAAAAGAATAGGAAATCTTCAAATCTTGTGCAGAATTATTTTGTGCAGAGATACACAAACTTCTTTCTTCTCCAGGATTAATAGAAAGCGTATAACGAGAGCTAACATTTCCTGTATTTTCACCAGTACCTTCATTACAAAAACCTACAGAGATTTGTTCTACATTTTGAGCTGCAGAAAATCATAAAAAGATAGAAAAAATCATTACTAAAAGAGAAAAAAACTTTTTCATATGAGATTATCAAAAGGATAAAAAAGAATAAACATAAGGTGAACATACAAAAACCAATACAAAAATCAAACTAATCAAAAGACTTCATATCAAATAAAACAAAAAATAAGGCAAAATATATTGTAAATAACAAATTAATAAATAACCGATTTGACAAAAAAGAAAAAAAGAAAAAAATAAAAAAAACAAAACAATGCAAAACTAAAGAAATAAAGCCAATTTTTATGATATACAAAAAAATATTTAAAAAAAAATTAGGAATAGAGTAAAAAAATACTAATAAAATTTGACAGGATTTTTTTTCTCATTATAATTGATAACGTAATCAAAACAGATTTACTAAATGGCAAGTAAATCCGTTTGACAGTCTTTTATCATTTATCTCAACAAAAAAATGAAAAAAAATCTTGCAAAACTTGGTGTGTTGAGCTTATCATTGGTAGCTGCATTAGCTATGCTTATTGCAAACAATGCTAACGCACAACAAACAGGAGACGTTACTCTTACAATCAATTCAGGAACATCTGTATGTGTATACGGTACATCTCTTGACTTAGGAACTACTGGTGTTAGACCAGACTTTGGTGCCTTCACTCTTTCTAGTGGATTCAATACTTCTGCTGGTTCTACTACATGGTCTTGTACAGACTTTGCTGGTACTACTGGAGGATGGGATCTTACTATCATCTCTTCTAATCTTACAAATGAAACAGCTAACGTAATTGCTAGTGGAAATGTATTCATTACTCATGATGCACCTACTATGACTAACGGTAGTTGTACAGTTGGAGGTGCTGCTGCTGCTAAAGTAGCTATCAACGCTTCTCACACTATTATCGCTAAAGCTGCTTCTACTCAAAAAACAGTATGTACTATTGACACTGCTAATGTATCATTGGCTGTAGACGTACCTGCTAATCAAGCTCCTGGTAGATACGCTGGAACACTTACTATTACTGTTCCTACATTCTACTAAGAAACAAACTATTACTTATAATGCATTAATGCCATTATAAAGAACACTCCCTATTGGAGTGTTTTTTTTATTGTTTATAAGAGAGATTTATATAGTATATAAAAAAGTCTTCAAATATTTGACAATTTTAAAAAAACATCTATAATCTTAAACAGATATACTAAATAATAGTAATCTACTCTCATTTATTTTATATTTTTATAAAAATAAAAGATGAAGAAAAATCTTTGAAAACTAGGCTTGTTGGGTCTATCGTTGGTAGCTGCATTAACTATGCTTATTGCAAACAACACTAATGCTCAAGTAAATGGTGACGTAACAATCACTATCAATTCAGGAACATCTGCATGTATTTATGGTACATCGCTTAATTTAGGAACAACAGGAGTTAGACCAGACTTTGCTGGATTTACTCTTTCTAGTGGATTTAATACGTCTGCTGGTACTACTACATGGTCTTGTACAGACTTTGCTGGTACTACGGGAGGATGGGATCTTACCATTATCTCTTCTAATCTTACAAACAGCACAAACAATATAATCTCAAGTGGAAATGTACGTATTACTCATAGTGCACCTAGTATGACTGCTGGTAACTGTACTACTGGAGGTGCTGCTGCATCAAATGTAGCTATCAATACATCTCATACTATTGTAGCTAAAGCTGCTTCTGCTCAAAAAACAGTATGTACTGTAGCTACTACTGGAGTAACTTTGGCTGTAATTGTACCTGCTAACCAAGCTCCTGGTACATATGTTGGAACTCTTACTATTACTGTTCCTACATTCTATTAATAAATAATAGAGTATACCATATTATTATAAAAAAGCACTCCGCAATCGGAGTGCTTTTTTTATATTATTTTTCTAACCGGTCTGAAAATACCTGATAATCATGACGTGCATCATCATCTATTTTAAGTTTTTTTTCTACATTTTCGATAGCATAGATTACTGATGCATGATTTTTACCTCCAAAATAGTCTCCTATTTTTTCCAAGGTCCAATGAAAATATTTTTTAGCCAAAAACATAAGCATCTGTCTAGGTAATGTTATCTCTTTCTTTCTTGAATCAGATTTAAGTTCTTGTACAGATATAGTATAATATTGAGAAACCATTTCTACAAGTTGACCAAAATTTTGTGCTCATTTCGTATTCTGTACTGCTACATATGATGAAAAATCAGATTCTAATGTATATCAAAGTGTTTTTAAACATTCTATTACATCTTGTTCACCGAGCTCTGCATGAAATACTTTCTTTCTTGTAAGAAGAATATTCAATGCTCATTCAAGCTCTCTTACATTATCTTTAACATACTTAGCAATAAGTTCCAAAAACGAAGTATCTAAAGATTCTCCTTTTGACGCAAGCTTAGTTTGTAAAATAGCAACTCTTGTCTCAAAATCAGGAGACTTAATATCAGCTATCAATCACAAAGAAAAACGACTTTTAAGTCTTGGCTCTATGTGAATAAGTTCCTTAGGAGGACGATCTGAAGAAATAATAATCTGCTTCTTCTGTTGTTGAAAGTCATTAAAAATTGTGTGAAATATTTCTTGAGTTTTTTCTTTTTCTGCCAAAAATTGAATATCATCTATCATAAGGACATCTACTTCTTCAAATTTTTTATACAAATTAGGAAGTTTATTTGATCTAACAGCAGAAACTATTTCATCTATAAGCTTAGTAGCAGGCAAATAAACAACAACTTTTTCTTTATGCTGATGAATAATTTCATTTCCTATAGCTTGCATCAAGTGAGTTTTTCCAAGTCCAACATTACCATACAAAAACAATGGATTATATATCTGTCATGGCTCTTCTGCTACTGCTTTTGCTGCAGAAAATGCTATAGTTGTATGAGCACCAACAACAAAAGTATCAAATCTAAATACTGGATCAAACAATATTCCAAAATGATCTACCAATCCATGTTTAACAGTAGGCTTTAATACAGGAATTTCTTTCAATTCTTCTTTTACATGAAGAAGTTTTTTAAGATCAATATGCAAATCACTACCATTAAGAAAAGGGGGATATACAATAATTTTTATAGAAAATTGTGGATTATATACCACATTTACTGCTTCTTTGATTGGTTTTTGAAAAAACTTTTTAACCTGAGTTAAAACAAACTCATTAGATACTCCTATATACACAAGTTTTTCTTTTTCATCAATATCAACTACTCCTACTTTATTCAAAAAAGAAAAGATCTTTTTATGATCATGAGATGTTGCTAATTGCAAAATTATTTTTTCCCATAATTCACGAAGAAACTGAGTTTTAGAAGGATCATATTGTTGAGCTAGATCTATAAGCATAAAGAAAAATTGGGAAACTAAAACAAATAATGGCAAAGATATATGAATATATGTTCAAAAATCCAATATTTTTTAAAGAACAAAAAGCTTACTTTGTAATAAACTTAATTTTTGATCTATATCTAATAAATTTGTTTTTTGCGAAGATTGTACTATAAATAACGTGTTTTGATACATTTTAGGATGTTGTTCTATTCCATATTCCAAACTCTCCAAAAACAATGAAGGATCACAAGAAACAGCATAATTTTGTAGTGGACTATGACTGTAGGTATCTCACAAAGCCACAAATTGATCTTCAAAAATTTTTCCCTGCACAAGATCACTAAAAGCAGCAAAAATAAAACCATACGGATGACACAAAGAAAGTATCATACTTGGATGCTGCTCTATATATTGAGCCACCTCCAAATACTTTTCATGAGCTTCTATGTTCATCAATTCTAATACCAAAGAAAAATATTTTATCATTATCTATTTTTTTAAAGTTAAATATCTTTGAAATAATTGCTGTAAAAGATGTTCTTTTTCTTGTTCATCAAACGCATCAAATTGTGCAAATATATGACGTAAATATCATTCCAAAACTAAATTTTGAGAAGATATATCTGACAATCATTTCGACATCATATAAAACAACTTATCTTGATCCATTTTATGTATTTTTGCTCCATGAGAAGCTTTTACATCATGAGATTTTACATAAAGCATCGGAGCAGAAGAAACAGAAACATTTTTACCCAAAAGAAGCTGTTCTTCATGAAGATATCATTCTACTTTTGAAACATTCTCTGATATAGAAACATTTCCATCCAAAACAATACGAGCATCATCCATAGCAATACTCAAAAGATTTGCTTCTACAAAAGTACGATCAGATTCTAAAGATAATGAAATATTACTTTTTACCTCAAATGCATCACGAGAAAATGACACACAAAAAAACAAAATACGAGCATCTGATCACAACATACGCACATCAATATCAACCTTCGCATGAGAAACAAAACAAACATATAATATATCAGACTTTTCTTCTACGTATAATGTTTTTTTTCAAGAAACACCTTCAATCATATCAATAATCTGAATATGTTCTCAAGAAACAAGGTGAATATCTTCTATATTATTTTTTAATAATAAAGTTTTCATATATTATTTTTCACGTTTAAGTAAATCTATTATTTCTTTTTTATCACTTCCTGTTAGTGGTTTCTGTCAAGTCGCTACTTCTTGATTTCAAGTAGATTGATAAGAATCTGTAAAACCAAAATCTTCTTGAGTAGATCCAGACGATAGCGTTGCTCCAGACATATTTATCAAATCTTCTTCGAATTTAGGATCATATACATCAAGAGATGAAGTATCTTCCGAAAGATCTTCTTCCAAAATAACTCCAGATAAATCCTGAGGTAACACTACTCATGAAGAAGTAAACATATTTTGTAACTGAATAGAGTCAAGAAACGTTATATATTCAGTAGTATTAAAATCAAATTTAGACCATCCATACAAGAAAGCAATAACAACCACAAAAAAGGCAATCCACAAAACACTTTTTATCAGATTTCAAAAAAAATTATGCATTTTCTATATATTTCCAATATAAAAATAAGTAAAACACTTGTATGTTTTTAGGAAAAAAAAGAAAATCAATATTATCACAAAAACTTGACAAATTTTAGTAAATAAGTAAAATAATAATACAAATATACCCCATAAATTTAATTCATATACTATTTATCATGAAAAAATTAGTTTTATCACTAGCAATTATTGGGTTTTCTCTTGTATGATACAATACAACCTTTGCAAGCGATTGTAAAGAAGTGGAATTTTCTAATGGAAAAGTATGTGTATCTATAGAGAAAGAAAGTAGTTCTACATTTTCTCTCAACACAGAAGTAGAAAATGGTAGTTCAAATCTACGATGTGGAATACTCTTATCTGACAATACCTATAAAGATTTAGGAGATTGTAATTCTGAGTTTACACTAAGTAGCAAAAAAGAACTCTTAGTAAAACTCTTTATCAAAATGAACGGATCAATTCCAACAGATTGGGATGGAAAACCAGGAGATAGTTCAGTATGGAACTTCCCTCAATGGAAATATAATTTTGGCGAATGAGAACGATCAGATAGTTCATCTTCTGATAATGACGATGATTCCGAAGATGGTGATTTAGACAACTTTTATATCTGAGCATCTCCATCTTCTCCAGACAAAAACGAACGAACAGATATTACTATCAAAGCTCGTGACAACGATGACGATACAATAGACGATTATAGAGGAACAATAAGATTTAAAGTAGAAAGAAAATCTGGTTCTTCTCGAGTTTCGGCCTCTTCTTCAACATATTCATTAGCAAAAACATCATACACTTTCAGTTCTTCTAACGATGGAGAAAAGAAATTTACAGACTTAGTTAAATTTTCTAGCAATTATGAATACAGACTTGTTGTTTATGATGATGAGGACACAAGAATCAAAAACTACAAAATATTTAATATAGGATCTTCTTCTAGCTCTTCTTCTGAGGATGTAGACAACTTCTATGTAACTACTGATGACAGTACACCTTCTACTAGCCAACGAGTAAATCTTAATATCAAGGCTCGTGATG
>DHYS01000028.1:92198-92365 GCA_002414185.1 Patescibacteria group bacterium UBA5124
ATCTTAATATCAAGGCTCGTGATGATAGTAATTCTACTGTTACTGATTATACTAATGAAGTAGATTTCAAAGTATATTATAGAACTTCTTTATCTTCTTCTTGGATTCAAACCACTTCTTCATCTTATTTCGAATTGGATTCTGACTATGAAGATGGATATGATTTC
>DHYS01000041.1 GCA_002414185.1 Patescibacteria group bacterium UBA5124
TATATGTACTATCCAATGAGAAAAAATGGTTCACCTGATAATGGATTCTTATTAGTTTCAAAAACAGAAACAGAATGAGGTTCTAACTATATATATTGTGGTCAAACTATTGCTATTGATTGAACAGCGGACGTAGATAATATAACTTTATGTACAGTTACTATTAATTGAACTTGTGGCTCTTGTACATATACTTGAGATAAATCTCAACTTAGATATGTCTATAAATACTAAAAATACTTACTTTCCAAAAAACTCTCCCATATCGGAGAGTTTTTTATTTTATAAGATTTTTGGGACGCGGGCAAACCCACCCTAACCCTCCCTTATCAAGGAGGGAATAAATATGAAAAAATAATATTTACTAAGACAGCTACCGTCGCTATCACCTTGACCGAGCCTCCAAGCTCGTGAATAAAACTAAAAACAGAGCGAGAGGTCTGATNNTCCTTGAGCGAGCTATGGACCACCAAAATATGGAATAATAAACCAAAATAAAAATCTGTAAAATAAGAATGGCGAGATTTGATGGCGACTTGATTTTTTTCCGACCTTTTTGTATCAAGACAAAAAGGTCAAATAAAAAGAGTTTTGAGACTTCTCTCAAAAAAAGTATCAAATAGAATTTAAGAAAAGCAATAAAAAAACAAAAATTTAAGAAAATATATTACACCAAAAGATTAAGAATAAGATTTACCGTCTCTTCAAAGACGCTTTGATTAAGCGTATAAAAGACAAATTGACCTCTTCTTTCATCTATAACCAGGTTTGATCTCTTGAGAATATCAAGATGATGAGAAAGTGATGCCTGAGTAATATCAAAATGAGTCAGAAGTTCTGATACCGTCATTTCTTTTTGTTTGAGCAGTTGAATAATTCTTCTGCGGTTTTTGTCTGCGAGAGTTTTGAAAATAATATCCATCATTTGTAATATCGATCAATAGATAAATATCTATAGTTTAAGAAACAAATTTGGTAGTCATAGGAAGACTACCTTGTTTATTTGTTTACAGACAACTCTGTCATTGAAGGAATATGTACAATTTCAGCATTAACCGTAACTACTTGTCTCTTTGACATATCTCCATCGACTTTATCCCAGTTTTTTTGACTTTGATTGAGGAGTTGTGTCTTGATAATATCATATTTAAAGGAAATATTGTTGAGATTTTGATTTTCTTGTCTTAGGAAGTATCCACGAGTCGAAGAAAGGCTTACATAACGCAGATAGATAAACAGAGCAAAAAACAAAACAGCCAAAAGGAGCCCTATTTTGAGTGAATCCATCATTACATCTTGTTTTTTGTACCTAATCAATACGCTATCGTACGCTTTTTTAAGCGATTGAGTAGGCATAAAAGCAAATTTTTTCATACATAAGAACTTTGGATAAATGGGAATTTAAGAAATATTTTTCTGTAATATTCTAAGTTTCGCGCTTCTAGATGCCTTGTTTCTTTGTATTTCTTGATAGGTCGGTTGTATTGCTTTTTTTGTAATCAAATTCCACCCTTTTTGCAAGAGTTCTTTAAAACAATTTTTTACCATTCTATCTTCAGTGCTATGAAAGGTAATAATTGCACATTTTCCTCCAGAAGCTAGAAGATCAGGGAGTTTTTGGAGAAATACTTTGAGTTGTTCTAGTTCCTGATTGACTTCTATCCTGATAGCTTGAAAGATAATACTCGATGCAGGGTCTCCTAGACCACAGTCATAGAGGACTTGCCTGAGTTGGCGAGTGGTCGTAAGAGGGGATTTGTTTCTTGCGCGGATTATCGCATTCGCCAATTCTTGAGCCTTTGGCTCCGTAAAATCCGCATATTCTACAAAACATTTGGTGATATCTTCTGGTTTTGCTCTCGTTAGCCATTCTTTGGCGGTGATTCCTTTGTTTATATCAAATCTCATATCCAGAGGAGCTTCTCCTTTGATAGAAAATCCACGAGAAGTATCTTTGTAATGTTCCATATTTACTCATATATCCAAGAGAATATAATCTGGTTTTGTTTGATTGGTAAGTATATCCATATCTGCATACGATCATTGTTGTGTATCAAAACGTGTTCCATAGTCAGCTAGTTTTTCTTTTGTTTTTTGAAAAATAAGAGGATCTCTATCTATCCCCAAGACCTTGATGTGAGAAAATTTTTCTAATATTGCCTGAGTATGTCAGCCATGTCCCAGAGTTCAGTCTACAAGAAACTGTGTAGTTTCGGGAATACTAGCTAATACTTCATTAAGCAACACAGGAATATGATGAATCATTTCTTTTTATATTGAATGTTAAACGCTAAATAGTAAGTTATGTATTGTCTTTGTTTTTTCAATAAAGATTTACCTAAGATTTATATTATAATACTAATCACCGTGTGAACATATTTGGGACAAAATTTTCTTATAGATGCTACTATCAGGCATTTTCTTTGAGATAAAATAGAACAATGGTACCATGATTTTGCGTGTAATGCCTTGATTGAAATTGGTCCAGGAAAATGATCACTTACAAAACTAATACATCATATTAGTCCTACATTTTTTGTAATAGAAAAAGATACTACATTAGTAGAACATGGAAAATTAAAGGTGGAATGACTAGAGCATGTAGAGGTTATTCTTTCTGATGTTTTAGCTGTAGATGTAGACAAAGAATTAGAAGAAAAATCTATAACTCCATCAAAAACACTTGTCGTAGGAAACCTTCCTTATTATATTACTTCGCCTATTTTTAGAAAATTTTTTGGAAATGGAAAACAAGAATATGCATGATGAATTTTTATGATTCAGAAAGAAGTAGCAGACAAAATTAAGTCGGATGCAGACAAAAAATCTTACCTTCGATGGCTATTAAACTATGCATATGAAGTGAAATATCTCAAAACGGTTCCTCCCAAAGCATTTAAACCAGCACCCAAAGTAACAAGTGCAATAGTTGGTTTAACACTCAAAAAATGACGAACAGAAGATATCTTGTTTTGGAATAGCTTGCTTACTTTTTTGGATGATTTTGCTCCCTATTCAAGAAAAACACTAGGAGCTATTGCTACGATGATCAAAAAAAAATGAGGAAAAGACTGGAATATTTTAGAATCACTCAAAGGAAAAAGATTAGAACAGATAGGGTGGGAAGAAATAAAATCTATTCTTCAAAAGTAATTTCAGCTCCCATTAATCCAGAATCTCCTAGAGCTTCAAGCTGTATATTTTTCAAATCAAATTGACCAACAGATGTTCTTCTAAGTTGAGTCAAAATTCCTCCTAATCAAAGTTCTTTTCCAAGCCAATATCCAATCGATCTGATATAGGTTCCAGATCCTACATGAAGGGATAGTTGTATTGTTGGAAATGTATATGAAAGTAGCTTAGTATCTAGAGTTTTCATTACTCTTGTTTCTGTCAAAACATGTCCACTTCTCGCTAGCTCATAGAGCTTTTTTCCATCTTTTTTCTTTGCACTAAAGGGTGTCAAAGGGAGTTCTTTTTCTGGAAGAAGAGTTGACAATTTTTGTTCAATTTCCACTTGGCTTGGAGCTTTAATAAATACCTTATTTTTTTCTATTCAATCAGTTCAGTCTTGATTGATGACAGGATATTGTTCAATAAAATCCCAATAATCCACATCCCAAGTATCACTCATTTGAGCAAAATCTATAGTTGTTTCATAAGATTTATCCAATCATTGAAGACGATAAAGTTGCTTCGTTCCTTGTCCAATACCAATAATAAGAAGTCCTGTTGCCAATGGATCCAGCGTACCACTATGTCAGATTTTTTGTTTTGGAAAAAGGCGTTTAAGTCTGCGAATGACATCATAACTAGTAATTCATGTAGGTTTATCAATAGCAAGCAACATTCGATATGATAATCAAAAACTAAATTATTTATTGAGGGTTGCCAACAAATAGTCTAAAGATTTTCCTTGTTCGTCAGCAATACGAAGATAATTTTTAAGGAGTTCTGTAGTGGCATGTACATCAGNNATCAGATAATGCTCTGTGGGCACGACTATTTGTAATACCAAAATGTTCACACAAAAATCCTAAATTTCTCTTGGGTAATTCTGGTACAAGATGCTTGGTTAACTTTCTCGTACAGAGGGTTGGATTGGAAATATAACATTGAAAATGCTCATAGCGAGCATAGTTAAGAAATCATAAATCAAAAGAAATATTATGCGCTACAAAAATATCATCACCCAAAAAATTCAAAAAATCAGGTAGTATTTCACCTATGGTTGGTGCTCCCACGATCATATCATTACTAATACCGGTTATCTTGGTAATAAAGGTAGGAATATGTCTTTCAGGATCGACAAGAGTCTGAAACGTATCAACGATTTTATTTCCATCAAAACGTACAGCTGCTATTTCAGTAATTCAATGCTTATATGGACTTAATCATGTTGTTTCAAGATCGACAATTACAAATTTCATACTATATACAAAAAAATAAAGCATCATGACTATAGAAAAAACTCCTCCTTTTTACAAGACAATATTTATTATTCCAGCNNTTGTGCGAAGATTGGAGCCGGAATCTATTGTAATAAAATAATAAAAAATAAAACAATTTAAAAAATGTCAACAATAATAAAAAGAAAAATACTTTATTTTTGTCACAAACTGTCTACTTATTCGTATACTAGAGTAGAAGATTTATACCCCCAAATAAATTATGAAACTCCAACAATATTTTAGTCAGCAAAAGGAGCATTGTCTCTCGGATGTAGATAAGATAAATATCTACGATCAGATCATGCACCAGCAACTCAAAAAATCTTTTCACAAAAAGAGATCTTTTTTGCATGTAAAATCATTTGTATATACATCATTTATTTTGTTTGTTTTGATTGGATTCTACGGAATGTATTTTTTTGAGCAAAACAAAACATTGGACATGGAAGGTATTGTTTTAAACCAATTTAATGAAAACAACAATCTTGCTCAGGCTGATTATATTGCTAAAGTTGTTGATTTTGATGGAACTTTCTATATCGAATCCAAAGATGGAAAAATGCTCCAAACAAGTAATATTAATAACGGAGATATTGTTATCCTCAAAGAAAAATCACAAATAATCTTTCATATCAATAGCTGAACAAAAGCAAAGATTACATGACCTGCAAAATTTGTATTAATCAAAACACAGAATCATAATTATAAGCTAAATCTCCTTTATGGTGAATATATGGAGATGTCATCATTACAATCAAAAAATACTCAGAATATCCAAGTAGCAGTAGATGATATAGTAGTATCTCAAGGAGAAAATTCTAAACCAATAGATTTCCAACTTGTTAAACAAGGAAAAAATCATGTCATCAAAAATAATGGAGCAAAACTTATCGTAACAAGTGATTCTAAACAAACAAATGTAGACAAAAAACAAGTATTAGCAATTCAAGGAAATGATATATCTCTCTTTGATAGTTTTGAAAAGTTTGCAAAAGCAATCAAAAATAAAGATCTTAGTCAGACATTTACTCTAAATGATGTTTCAAAACCTTCTGAAAGCAATACTTCATTGAGTTGATCTGAATGATCTGGATCTTCTATCAAAGCATTGGATGTAAATGAAATTATGAATATCTCAGAAGAAACAGATAGTATAGCTAATGAAAATAATCTATCTATTTCAGATATTATATCATCAGATGAACAAAAAGTAGCAACAGTAGATCAAACAAAACTTTTGCAAACACAACTTATAACATCATCTCTTTCTCAAAATCTAGAACAACTTACTATAAGTTTTGTTCAAGGAAAAGAACGAGAATTTGCGAGAGATTTCAGTAATATAGAAAAAAGAATTAGTACTATCGCTCAATCATTTGGATTTGGATATATAAGTGCAAAAGGTACTCCAGTGGAAAAACTTACTCATTTAACTATCTCTACCAAAAATCTTAATACTCATATCTCAGAAAAATATCTCTTACCTGCAAAATATTTTGAAAATTTAAGTAAGGTTAGTACATGGCTTTCATATCTTTCTACACAAACATATGGAAGTGATACAGAGTCGACAACAAATGATATCTTGAAAAGTATTCCATCAAATATAAGATTGTAATAATAACTAAAAGAAATTCCTACCTATCGATTAGGTAGGTTTTTTCTTGATTAAAAAAAGAGAGTTTATATAACCTAGCAAAGAATAATTTTATTATATATCATGACTGATGATAGTAGCGTTAACTACATTTCCAAACGATGGAAGAAAACTAAAAAATTTTATTCAATGATTGATAAGATCATGAATGGTTACTTGTGTAAATAGAGTCAATTACGTAAAGTCATACTATATGCGAGAGGGTAAACTAAAATCAGAACAAGAAAAAATACTTTTGATCAAATTACCCAAAGAAAATAAAGATAAATTTTCAGCTTTTTTCAAAAAAAATCATCCGTATGAAATTCCAGAACTTCTCTTCTTTTCCCCAGAAGATGTAGACAAAGCATACCTAGAACGAGTACTAGCAAAGAAATAAAAAAACCAAAGTCATTGCGAATGAAATGAAGCAATCCATGACGATTCACTAATGTCAGTTGGATTGCCACGTCATTACACTCCTCGCAATGACAAAAAATTATCTCTTCATTACATTTATGGAATCTCCTAAGCTTCAAAATATTCCAACAGATCCAGGTGTCTATTTTTTCAAAGATAAAAGAGATACAATTTTGTATATTGGAAAAGCAAAAAATCTCCAAAAAAGAGTAACCCAATATTTTTCACCAGGTTCCCTTTGGAAGCAAGATATGGTTCAAAAAGCAGAAAAAGTAGATTTTATAGTAGTCCAAAATGAAAGTGAGGCGCTCTATTTAGAAGATAATCTTATCAAAAAACATACTCCAGAATACAATAATCTTCTTAAAGCAGACAATAGTTATACCTATCTTAAGATTACAAAACATTCTTATCCAGAGATATTTCTTACCAAGAGAAAGATTCCTGATGGATCTATTTATATTTGACCAAAACATAACACTATGGAGCTCAAAAAGCTCCTGCAATATGTAAGACAAATCCTTCAATGGAGATGATGTAAAAATACACAGTTCAATCNNATGTTCTGATTATTATTTTGGTTTGTGTAAAGGATGGTGTGCATTAGATAATCTCCCTGATTATGCACCAATAATTACCTTTATTACCAATTTTTTTAAAGGAAATACCAAGCCTCTGGAAAAAGAAATCCGTCAGCAAATAGAGGATGCTATCAATAAACAACATTTTGAATGGGCGGCAAAATTGAGAGATATTTTGCTTCATATCAATCAGTTTACAGAAAGTCAGACAGTAGTGTTGCCAACTTCGACAACAGGACATATACTGCAGATTAAATCAGTAGGAAACTGGTGGATTTATGTCGTTATTTATCTGTATCAAGGGAAAGTAATCGATGTTATTCGTCAAAAAATTTCTCAAAATGAATATGACAAAGAATCTCTTTTGATCAATCTAGAAACAGAATATTGAACATTTAGTTTAGAAAATGAACTCTATCTAAATACAAATATGAAAATCAAAAAATCAGATCGCCAAGAGCTAGAATTGTTTCTCGATCGTTGTTTTGAATCCTTTGTCGTAGCTAGTTCCTTCGAAGAAGAAAATCTAATGAACGATCTCCTCAAAACGCTTCAATCAAGATATGCTCTCCAAAAATTTCCTTATCGCATAGAGTGTCTAGATATTTCCCACCTCTCAGGATGACGAGCGAGTGGAGGACTTTCTTGTATGTTGGGGGGACTAAAATATCTCAAAGGATACCGTAGATATAAAGTCGAACATGGAGGAGATGATTATGCTTCTTTAGAAGAAGTGATCACTCGCAGACTCAAAAACGAAGAAAATTATCCAGATCTTTTTGTCTTAGATGGAGGAAAATGACAGCTTCAGATAGTGAAGACCATCGCCAAAGAGTATCCAGATATTCAGTTTATTTCTCTAGGTAAGGGCGATGCAAGAAAAAAAATAAACATCGGAAAATCAAAAAATAATCAAGAAATCACAGAAAAAATCTATTATTTTGATGAAAAAATGCAGATCAAAAGTATCCCCTTGGTCTACGACCAAGCAGATAAACTCCTTACAAGCCTTCGTGACGAGGCTCATAGATTTGCAAACGCTTATAGAAAAAAGCAAATGAGCAAAGAATGGAAATAATTACTTTTTCTTATACACAACAAAATCTAATTCTTCTCAGATATCTCTAGAAACTTCTTCAAAATTATCTTTAAATGCTGGGAAATAGGTGTCTCCTTCATACTCTTTTTTGATTTCTGTCAGGTAGAGGAGATCTGCCTTATCCAAAAATTGCTGATAAATGCTTGCTCATCAGATGACAAAAATTTCAGAAACTCAATCTTGTTCCAATTGTTTCATCATATCATCGATAGATGAATACTGTTCAACTCCTTCAATAGAATTTTTGGTAAGTACTATATTTCTTCTATTAGGTAAAGGTCTTCAAATCGAAAAATAGGTATTGGATCCCATGACAATAGTGTGTCCAGTAGTAAGATTTTTGAAATGTTTCAAGTCTTCTGAATAATGCCATGGCAATGCATTCTTGTTTCCAATAACGCGATTAGTAGCCATACCAGCAATAAGATATATCTTCATCTATTGAATTAGAATATAATAACTTTGTCATTTATCTATACAGCGATTTCCATTTTGATAGTAGGATGTGGATCATATCCAGTGATTTCAATATCTGAATATTGCCAATCAAAAATATTTGTGAAATTGTTTATCTCGAGTTTTGGTAAATCTCTTGCTTCTCTACTCATTTGTTCGTTAGCTCCTTCTATATGGTTTTCATAGACATGGACATCACCTAATGATCACATAAGAATACCAGGTATCATATTTGATTCCTTTGCCAAAAGCATAAGTAATAATGCATAGCTAGCAATATTAAAAGGAAGTCCAAGCATAGTATCTACTGATCTTTGGTTCCAAGTCAGATTTAAAACTTTTTCTCATTGATGATTAAGAGTAACAATTACTTGCCAGCTATAGTGACATGGAGGTAATGCCATCTGATCTAGTTCACTAGGATTCCAGGCATTTACAATCATACGTCTGTCAAAAGGATTTGTTTTGAGGGTGTCTACAACTTTTTTGAGTTGATCAATGCTTCCCATCCAATCTCTCCATTGTACTCCATATATTCTTCCAAGATCATCTTCTTCAAGCATCTTTTTTTTACTTTCATCATCGTTTCCATAAGGAACTTTTTTAGGATTACACCATTCATTCCAGATGTTACAGTTTCTGTCTTGAAACCATTTTTTACTAGAAATACCTTTGATAAATCCTTCTAATTCTACTGCAACAACTCTCATAGGAACTTTTTTGGTAGTCAAAAGAGGAAATCCATCAGCCATATCATGTCTAATAGACCAACAAGCAATAGCATGAGTACCTACCCCAGTTCTATTGTCTTTTTTGGGTGCTTTAAGAATTTCTCTAACTAAATCCAAATACTGTTTGTCTAAGTTGTTCATAGAAATAGATTAGTAAATAAATTACATTCTCTATACTTTTCTCCTAGGAAATGTAAAGTAAAAGATATTTGTAACTTTTTGTCTACATCTCCGTAATATAGATATACCAAGTCATTTCCGGCCTTGTCAGTTGGAGCCGGAATCTAAAGGAAAAATTCTTTTATTCTCTTATCTTTATTCAAATGAAACCAATACAAAAAATCTGAATGCTTTCATTGCTGGGAATAGCATTTGTCGGATTATCTTCTGCAGCTACGGTTCCTTTTATTGATACAAAAAGTGTGTCTACTTGACCAGTAAATGCTTGATCTTCTTCTAGTGAAGAAGCTACTTCAGCAGTAACTACTGATTCCAAAATGATAGCTCCTTATTATGGAGAAAGTAAGACCTATACCTTTGATCAAGCAGCAGCAAAAACTTTGCTCAACAAAAAAAGTTCTCTTATCAAAGTAAATTGTAATTCTGCACAAGTACTCAAAGATTTAGGATTAGGACAAAACACAAAAATCACGTCTATAAGTGTAGGTGAAGAAATCTTTGATTATAGTTTTGATTTTAGAAACTGCAGTATGCGAGGAAATAAAAGAAATACGGTTTGGAGTAATAAGCCTATCAAAGAAGCAGCAGCTCTAGCTATAGCTAAGGAATTTATGTCAAATAAGTATTTTGGTAAAAAAGTATTCAATCAATACGGAACTCCTATAGTAATCTACAGAAATGGAAACAATATTCGTCCATATATACTTAAAGAAGCAGCTTCTACAACTGCTGTAGCAGATGATGATATCTCTCTTTCTGGAGTAGATATAGATCCAACTGATACAGGAGATATAAATATAGAACCAGAATATACATCATTTAGTATTCTTTTTCCATATACAATCAATGGTACCCCAATCTATAATGCTTATGGAAATAGAGCTGGAGTTACTGTAGAAGTAACTGCTGATGGAGTAACTAATGTTAATGCTCAACTTCTTCCTTTTAAGGGAGCTGCGAGAAATGCAGAAAAACTTTCTGGAGATGATATGGTAAAATTTGTTAAAAAAGGAGGTAATAATCCATACCGAGGATCAGAAAAAGAAGTTGTATTCAAAAAACCACAAAGAGTATTAGTTCTTTTCAATCTCTGGAGAAATAATACTAACGAACTCTATATGTCATCTGGAATCAGATTTGCTAGTGACATCAAACAAGATCAATGGTCAGCACAAAACTACGAAATGATAATCTCTGATTATAAGATCGGAAATAATAATTTCGGTTGGTAATTTCTATGTCATTCCGGCCTAGCTAGATGGAGCCGGAATCTAACTTAAATAAGAATCCTCTTTCATGAGAGGATTTTTTTACTTTTTTAATAGATTGACTTTAATGATGAAATATATATAATAATAAAAACAAAAAATATGAAATATGAAAAATTTGCGTTACTTAGAAACAGCAGCTTCTGTTTCATTAATGTTGTCTAAATATTTTTTAGCTATATCGAGTATATTAGGTTGGTGGTTATCAATTATAGGATATATATTAACAACTATATTTAATATAAAGATTAAGTTAAGAATAGTAGCGACAATAGTTGCAGGGTTGGCTTTATTATCTGCTTATGGATTATATAAGTGGAGCTATGAAATAATAGGACTACAAACAATAGATTTCATAATTATTGGTTTAAGTTCATTATTTGCTATATTGCTAATAGTTGAAGAAGTAAAGAAAAAAAACCTTTTTGGTTATTGCAAACAATTGGTGTTATATCATTTAGTTTTGAGTTTATAACATTAGGTATGAAGTTGGAAATTGGTTGGTATGCATTGTTGATAGGACATACAAATAATACATATTTGTATTATAAAAAAGGAGCCTATATCATATCAATAATGCAGATTATTTCTATTGGTATTATCTTAGTAAAATTATTGTTATAAATTAAATCCCTCGAATTCGAGGGATTTTCTATAATAAAATTTTCTCTTGCCTTCTCTTTTTCAAATACTACACTAGCTCTATTCACTTATAACCTCACCATCATGTCTGTCTACTCTTTTTCTCAGCTTCAAGTTTTCCACCAATGTGCCCGCAAATATCAGTACAAATACGTCGACAAAATCAAGGAGACAGAATTTGAAAGCTCTCCTGATCTGATTCTTGGACATTCGGTACATAAGGCATTAGAAAATCTCTACAACCAGATCAATGTCTTTATCACGCCAACCAGCGAAGCTGTTGTTGCTGATTTTCAGAAGATCTGGACAGAGGAACTCGCTGAGGCGACCAAGGAGAAACCCCTTCAAATGAAGGGAAATAATACATTAGAAGACTATCAGAGAAGAGGGGAACAATATATCAAATCCTACTACAGCAAACATCAGCCTTTCCAAAATATCAAAATCATAGCTACAGAAAATATGATGACGTTTGATCTCGATGAAAAAGGTGAGAAAAAATTTCGTGGTGTAGTAGATAGAATAGATAAAGAAGGAGACACTTTTGTTATCAATGATTACAAAACCAACAAAAACCTCCCCCCAGAAGATAAACAAGAATATATTGAACAGCTCACCTTGTATGGGTTAGGAATCCATCAAAACTATGGAAAATACTTCAAACATTTAAAAGCCAGATTACATTATCTTCATTTTGATTTGGAGGATGAATGGGAGATTACTCAAGAACGTTTGGACTGAGTAACACAAAAATATGGACAGATGATCTCTGAGATTGAGGATAAGAGATTTCACTACAATATGGGGGATTCCAAAGTATTCCCTCCTCAAGAAAACTCTTACTGTAAATACTGTGAATATATGTCTATCTGCCCCCTTTGGGCTCACCTCAAATTTGATGATGAAGTGGTCGCTGGCGAACTCGGAGAAAAGACCATCAAAGGCCTAGTCGACGAATACGTCCAGTTCGCCAAACAAGAATCTGAGGCCAAAGGACAAAAAGAATCGCTCAAAGAAATCTTAGTCGACTATTTAGAAAAAAAATGACTCCTCAAACTCTTTGGAAATACTGCTAAGATTTCTGCTAGTCAAACAGAAAACCTTAGTATCAAAGACAAAGATACACTTTTTGCTAAACTTCAAGAACTCGGAATAGTTAACGATGTCCTTGAAATAGATAGATTTAAACTACAAAAATTAGTTAAAGATGGAAAAATCGACCCAAACAAACTTGGATCGACTATAGAAAAAAAATCAAGCTGGACATTGAGAGGAAGTAAGAATTAAAAAAACCTGAGAGAAATTCTCCCAGGTATAATATTCCCTTTACATAGCTTATGGAATCTCGATGAAATAATCACCAGTGCAAAAACAATATTCCTTGTTTAGTTTTAATTCTTCTTCAAACAATTTGAAGTCAATTGCAGTATAATCAAAGCTATCTATGCCCCCATGTCTAAAGTGATCGTTGACGAAATTTTCAATAACATTGCCGGAATCATACGCTATCAGTTTATAAATAACAGTATCCTTGATTTTTTCGGTCTCTTGAAAGATGGCGATACATGAATTTATCTTATAAAAGATAAATTTATTTTTCTTGTGCATGTGGTTGATACATATTTCTATGCCTTGATTTGCTTTATTTTTCTGTGGATTCAAAAGTTTTTGTTTCAAGAATCCAATAATATTGATAGTATTCGTTTCCATATATTTAAATATTTTTTGTTTTCAATTGTGTTTCTATAATTACTTATATATAAATATATATAAAAGTCAATAGAATATGAAAATTAATGAAAAATAATATTTCCTGTGGATTCCATATATTCTCCATCTTCTTCGTCAGGCATTTCAGAAACTTTCTTAGCACAATCAGGACAATGTTTAGCAATAGGTTCACTAAGAACTACAGCTTGGACAAGCATATCTTCTACATCTATAGTTTCATTTTTGGAATCGATAAGAAATATTTCTTCATCAGTATTTTCTTGTTCTAATTTTCTATTTGATTCACCTATGATAAATCTGGCAGTATAGTTTTCTACTTCTACAGCTCTTTGATAAGGAGCTTCACAAGTATCACAAGATTCATCGAGAGTACAGTTTGTTTTTTCTAATGTTGCATAGACAGATTCTTGATTGAGGCTACGAAGTGATATTGTTCAAGAAATACCTTCCTTAGTAAGAGAAGGAATTTGTGCGCTATATTTGTTTGAAAAATCAATAGTATCTATTTTTCCAGCTTCTTTGAGGAGATCAGAAACTTTGATAGTAAAATTTTTATCTTTCATTTTCATCAGGTAAATGTATAAATTTGACCGCAATTATACTATTTCACCTAAAATATGCAACGTGAAAAAAACTTTTCAAATATTCTTATAGCTGTTTCGTGAGGGCCAGATAGTATGTTTTTGGCTGTTATGATGATTCGTTTGTTTCAGGAATACCATATTCCTATGAAGCATCTTTTTCTCGTTCATTGCAATCACAAAACCAGACCAGAAACTGATCAAGAAGAACAATTTATTCGTGATTATTTCAAAGATCAGCAGCTCTTTGTGGTTCAAAGACCATCTGCAAGTAAACATACTGAACAATCTCTAAGAAACCGAAGATATCAAGAATGGAAAACACTTATGGAAAAACATAGCATAGATCAACTTTATCTAGGTCATCATTTTGATGATCGTGTAGAAACTACCTTGCTTAATCTTCTCCGCGGATGTGGAATGCAGTGATTTTTAGGAATCAAAAACCAGGAAAATCATCATCTCTTATGAGGGAAAACAGTAATTAGACCACTCCTTACCTACCGCAAAAAAGATATCCTCAAATGGTGTAAAAAACTATCTATTCCCTATGTGACTGATCAAAGTAACTTCGATATTCACACCAGTCAAAGAAATAAAATCAGAATTGAAGTGTTACCATGATTGTTTGCTCAAAAGGGATTTGAAAAAGTAATGAAAAATATCTATCAAAAAGAAGAAAAAAATCAGATTTCTATTCTTCTCAAATCAATTATATCAAGTCCGGATTGGAATGCTCATTTTGCTTATGAAATCTGTCTTACTCAACAAGAAATCACTTCTTCTCATATAGCGCAACTATTGAAACAGCTCCATGCATCGGCAGCTGTTACCTCGTGAACGATCAAAGAATTATGGAAATTTCTGGCTCAGAGTACGAATGGATGGAAATATCTTCAGGGAATTACGTTTTTTGTTGCTCATGGAAAGCTGTATGCTATCAAAGCACCTCAGCGTTTCCGAGAAAAAACCATTGATAAACAACAACAAATCCCTACTTCTTGAGAGGTAATAAGATATCCTCAGCCTGGAGATACCTATAAAGGGAAGACACGAAACAAATATTGTATCAACAAAAAAATACCTCTTTTTCGAAGAAATTTTATACCGATTACTAGTAAAGAAGAAAAAATTGTAAAAATACATTTACCTTATTAAGCTATGTTTATGGAACAAATTTTGGAATATGTTCAGCCTATTTGGAATCAGATAGAAAGTACACGAATGTTTATTCTTCAGAATATTGCTGATAATTTTTCTCTTTCTATAGAACAAACTAA
>DHYS01000037.1 GCA_002414185.1 Patescibacteria group bacterium UBA5124
ATGCTCCTTATCTGAGACCTTCACATTACTTCCAAAATCAAAGATACGCTGATAACAGAACTTAAAACTTTTATATCAGCACATCCAGAAGATCAGCACATCGTCTTTTTGTGAGATTATGTGTATCATTTTTCTTATGATAGAAATGCTTTGCTTGCACTGTACAACCTTTTTGGAGAGCTTTTTGAACAAGGGAAACAGGTCTATATTCTTGCCGGAAATCACGATCGACTAGGGGATTCTTTTGTCTTTGAAGAAGCTCAGAAAGCTTTTTGATTGCTGGATAAATACAATATCTCTCATGTAGGAAAACTGAAATTTATCACAGAACCGTTCTTGGAAACCATAGAAGGTCAACAGGTTCTCTTTTTTCCCTATATGATCAAAAACCTAGAATTACCTCAACGAGAGTCGATTCCTCAACAGCTCCAATCTATTTCATATCTAGCAGAATCTACTAACAAAAATGAGCAAAAATCACGAATAATCAATAATCTATTAGCTTCTTATACTGAAAAATACCCAAATCTTTTAGTGATTCATCATTATTATCTTCATAATACTCAGTTCCCAGGACAGAAATCAAGATTTTCTTATAAAGATATCGCGCTTTCAGAAGTCTTTCTTCAAAACGCACAGATAAAGATGATTTCATGACATCTTCATCAAGGTTTTTCTCTTCATAATTATCTTTGTACGGGAAGCGTTTGGTCGACAAGTTCTTTGGAAATCAATCAGCAAAAATATCTTTTTCAAATTACATGAAATACTATCAAAGCAACGCCAATCACTATCAATCCATACATCCAATTAGCTACCGATCATCAGCTCAACAAAGAAGAAATAAAAAATCAGATTGAAAATATTGTAGCATCTAATCAATCCAATTTTACTACATCTTCACGACCCATTGATTTTGGACAAAAAGAAGAAATTCCACTCAACAAAGTAAATCTTTCACTTAAGGTGGATCAAGTAAATTACGAAGAAATCCAAAAATATCTCGATGAAGACCTAATCACGCAGCTCAGAGATCTAAAGCTCAAAAAAGCCCTAGATGTATCTTCGGCAGATCTTCTCGAAAAACTTAAGGTCTCCTCATCTGACCTCACCACCTTCGCTGACTGGAAAACTATCCTCAAATCCTATATCCAGCAAAAATTTGGTAATGAATATCCTCAGTATGAAAAGATTCTACAAGAATTAAAGGTAATATAAAAAAGGCGACCTCAAAGGTCGTTTTTTTGATTATTTTCTTGTTAAAAAATTTGACAAATCTTCTCTTCCTAGTTATAATTAAGTAATAAAAATTTTTATAACAAAAACAAAAACTTCATGAATAGTACAGATATTGTGAACTATAAAAAGAAAGGATTTGATGGGGAAAAATATATTACTCTTCAAAAACAACATATTCTTGAAAGAATTGAAAAATTTTCTAAAGGGAGATTGTATCTCGAAATAGGAGGAAAATTTTTGTATGATACGCATGCAGCGAGAGTGTTTCCTGGATTTATACCAGATAGTAAGAAACGTATTTTTGCAGCACTCAAAGATAAAGCAGAAGTATTGTTTTGTGTAAATGCAAACGATATTATTCATGATAGACAACTTACCAATCAAGATATTGATTACAAAACACAAGTACAAAATGCTATCAAAAGAATTGAAATAGAGCTTGGAATTAAACCACATATTGTAATCAATAATATAGATGTTCAAACTAGTTTTGATAAGATTCTCGAATTTGAACAAGATTTTCAACGTAAAAACTACAGAGTATGGGAAAGATATAAGATTACAGGATATCCTCATAATACTAAGTCTATTCTTTCAGAAAGCGGATTTGGAAATGATGATCATATTCCATTAACAAAAAATCTGATTTTGGTTACCGGTCCGGCTTCCAATTCAGGGAAAATGTCTACCTGTCTCGGGCAGATTTACAATGATCACCAAATAGATATCGAATCAGGATATGCAAAATATGAAACCTTCCCTGTACGAAATCTTCCATTAGAACATCCTATCAATCTTGCTTACGAAGCAGCAACTGTAGATATTTGAGATTATAATATGGTAGATCCGTATTATCTCAAAGATACAGGAAAAGAATCTATTAATTACAATAGAGATGTAGAAGCATTTGAAATTGTAACAAGTATTGCAAAAGGAATTATTTCCAAAGATAATTTTATGTGAACATATAGTTCTCCTACAGCTATGGGTATTTCTACTTCAGGGTTCTGTATTACTAATGACGAAATGGTTTCAGTTGCTTCTCTCCAAGAAATTAGAAGAAGAAGAGGTCGATATCAAGAAGTTGTTGATAGAGGAGAAGGTGATGTTCAATGGATTGAAAAATGTAATGAAATTGAAACTAAATGTTTAGAATATATAAAAGCCAAAGGATATGATGAAAACATTAAATTAGATTAAAGAAAAATCCCCGAATAGGGGATTTTTTCTTATTTCTTTTTTTTCTTTTCTATTAATTTGTCAGTAAACAGGATTCCATCCAAATGATCTATCTCATGTTGGATAATTACTGCGTTAAAATCTTTCAGCTTTTTCTTTTGCTTGTTTCCTTTGATGTCCAAATATTCTACAATAATAGATTTATGTCTTTTTACTAATCAAAGACAGTCTGGTAAAGAAATACATGCCTCTTCCCAGATGATCATCTCTTGAGAAGCTTCTTTGATAATAGGATTTATCATGATAGTTTCTCCCAAAAATTTATCATCTTTTCATTTTTTTTGATCCCATTGAGTAGTTGCAATCATACGAATATTTCTTCCTGCTTGTGGCGCTGCCAGTCATACTCATTTATTTCTTCGCATAAGTTTTATAAGATCTGCAGCAAATTGTTTTAATTCTGGAGTGATGTTTTCTATATTTTCAGAAATATGTCTAAGGATAGGATTGTGATCTCATGTCTGTATTGTGTATTTTTTTGCAAGAGTAGTCATAAAAAAA
Organism: Patescibacteria group bacterium UBA5124; assembly: GCA_002414185.1. Classification (GTDB taxonomy): domain Bacteria; phylum Patescibacteriota; class Gracilibacteria; order Absconditabacterales; family Absconditicoccaceae; genus UBA5124. The sequence goes on from DHYS01000037.1 coordinate 2,980, forward strand.
GTTAAAAAAACTAAATGACAAACTGATATAATGTTTATATATAACTTTCCCCTTGAAAATCAATACAAAAAATATATAAGATACCGCTGTAAGCAGTTCAACCGGACCTGAGTTATTAGGTTCCAACTATAAAGTATACCGTGGAGAGATGGCAGAGCGGTTGAACGCGGCAGTCTTGAAAACTGTTGTCCGGGCAACCGGACCGTGGGTTCGAATCCCACTCTCTCCGCCATTTATTCTAAACCATCGTATGATAAACAGAAAAGTGTTTACTATGAAATTTCTTTTTTCATTAGGATTCATCTTTTTGTTTGTATTCCTTATGGTATATGCAAACAACCTTCCTAAAGAAGAAGAAAAAATTGTAGTTAATCCAAGTTTTGTGTGATACAACGAATGATCAACTTCTGATATTGTTATAGATAGTGTAACTATTGATGTATGACAAGATAATAATGTTGGAGTATTGCAATATATTGTACAACCAGGAGATGTGCTTAGCAAGATTGCTAGCATGTTCGGTACTACAGTAACAAATATCCAGAAAGTAAATAAATTGAATGGTCCTATTAAACCAGGTCAAAAATTGGTAATTACCAATGATGATGATGGATTTTTGTATGCTATTCCTCAAAATATAAACATAGTAGTCTTTGTAAATAAGTATAGTCTCAATAAAGATGATTTCATGACATTGAACTATATACAAGACGAATCAGAAATATTATATCAATGACAAGATGTTTTCCTAAATATAACTAAAGAACAAGCTTATGATAATGGGTTGTTAGAAAGACCTAAGCCAGTTATCGTAATTAAGCCTACAAATGCATATAAACCTACTATAAATAAACCAGTTGTGAAAAAACCTGTAGTAAGTTCAAGTTCATCTGATGATGATACTCCAGCTACTCCTGCTAAGAAATCTACAGTAATATCTCAATGGGTATTTAAGAAAGATATTAAGAATAGTTTCTATCCAGGATACTGTACATGGTATGCTGCTATTATATCACCAGAAATATTCCCATATTCTTCAGAAAATAAACAAGAAAGATTATTCTGAGGTAATGCTCGTGAATGGTGTACTAATGCTAAGAAAGCTGGATTTAGAGTAGGAAGTAAACCTGCTGTTGGTGCATTGATTGTATATAAGAAATGATGAAGATTAGTTTCAGCTGGACACGTTGGTAAAGTAATTAACTACTATCCAGATGATGGAAAGATGATTATTAGAGATATGAACCGAATAGCTAAGTTTATTGTTACAGAACGTCGAGAAGAAACAAGTAATTCAAATATTAGTTGTTATATATATCCAGGTAAATAAACAAAAAATGGACTAGAAAAAAACTAGTCCATTTTTTTTGTATCAATAAAATTAAAAAACACAGGTAGAACAGGAAAATATCTTTACTTGAAAACACGTCTATTTTCACTACACTACCGCACGTACTATTTTATTATTTATTAGTAGTGTGTATGCATTGACAAAACAAAAGTTTCTATACAAATGGAATCAATAATGGAGTTAGATTCTCTACAAAATCGTCATTTAAAAATAACAATCATAAAAAAATAAAACTGAAGAAAATTCTAGCATGAGTTGGAATTTTTTTGATTATTGTATTTGCTTTTTGGTTTACAAAAAACGTAATTCAAGGATTGCCTGATATTTCTAATATAAGTAGTATGGTTTTTTCAGAAGCTACAACTATAGAAGATAGAAATGGACAGGTATTGTATAAATTATATGAAGAAAATAGAGAATATGTACCATTTTCTGGTATCTCTCAAAATATGATCAATGCTATTGTTGCTATGGAAGATCAACGTTATTGGGAACATAATGGTTTAGATCCAATGGGTATTGTTAGAGCAGGATTTAATAATCTTTTGCATCCAGGTAGAGGAATGCAAGGAGCTTCTACAATACAACAGCAGTTATTAAAAAATATTCTTCTTAATAAGGATCAGAAAAGAGAAACTACTCAACAGAAGATTATAAGAAAATTGAGAGAACTTCTTCTTACAAGTAGATTAAATGGTATTGTAGAAAAACAAATCAAGAAAGAAGGAAAAGATCTATCAAGTGATGAATTGCGTAAAGAAATGAAAGATAAAGTTCTTGAGTTATATCTTAATTATATTCCTTTTGGAAATAATGCATTTGGTGTAGAAGCAGCATCAAAAACTTATTTTGATAAATCTGCTAAAGATATAGATATTATGGAAGCATCAGTTTTAGCCTCTATTCCAAAGAGTGCTTCTATATACAATCCTTATAGAAATAGAGCAAGACTTATGGGAGAATTTGCTGCTACAGATAGTAATGGAAACAAGATTTCTATAACAGGAGAAGTTTTGTCTTCTATACAAGCTCAAGTTTCAAGCACATTCGCATCTATAAGTATCAAAAACAAAGATAATAATTTTATTACTGTTCTTGAATCTTTGGGAACATTCTCTGTATCTGGTTCGGGATGATCATACGTAGTTAAATACTCTCCTGGAAGAAAAGATTCAGCGCTTACAAGAATGTATGAAGACGGATATATTACAGAAAATGAACTTAAGCAAGCTTTCTTAGAATCGATTACGTATACATTCCGCAAAAATAAAGTAGATATGTTAGCTCCTCATTTTGTACAATGGATTATAGAAGAATTAGAAAAACAATATGATAAAGAGACATTGTTTAAAGGAGGAATTGTAGTTAAGACATCTCTTGATTATGAAATGCAAAAACTAGCTGAAGAATCTATGCTTGCAAATATGGGAGTACTTCAGGAAAATGGTGCAAACAATTCTGCTATGATCTATCTTGATTCAAAAAATGGAGATGTGCTTGCTTATGCAGGATCAATCAATTATTTTGATGAAAAGATTGAAGGACAAAATGATATGATAAGAAGACCTAGACAATCATGATCGTCAATCAAACCATTGATATATGCGCTTTGATTTGAGAAATTACCAATAACGTTAGATACTCCTATCTTTGATATACCATTTCAAATAGGTAAAGATAAACCAAATAATGCAGATGATAAGTTTTATGGAATGCTTCCATTGAAATATGCATTAGCTCAAAGTAGAAATATCCCAGCAGTAAAAATGTTTACAGCTCTTGGATGAGAAGAAGTTGCTAAACCATTCTTACAAAGTTTGGGAATATCTGGAGTGCAGAGTAATGTAGAGTATGGATATACGCTTGCTTTATGAGCAGCTGAAATTACTATGCTTCAATTAGCTAAAGCATATACATATCTATCGGCAGTTACTCCTGCTGAAATCAATCCTATTTTAGAGATTAGATCAAGAGATGGTTCTCTTATCTATCAAAAAGAAGTAGTACAAAAGGAAAAAATTATAGAACCAGGAATTTCTTATCTTATATGGAAAATTCTTTCAGATCCAGGAAATAGATTAGCAGGATGGGTAAGTAAATTTAATGTTAAAGGATTGTCTCTGGCACTTAAAACAGGAACATCAAATGCTAAGACGGATAAAGGAAATCGTCCTAGAGATTGATGGTTAGCTGGATATAATGCTAGCAAGGTACTTATCATGTGGGCTGGAAATGCAAATGGTACTCCAATGAATAGAAATGCCTTTGGAGGTACGATCCATGCTAATCCTATGAAAGATTTCTTCACAAAACTAGTAAACAATAATTATATTACCAATGATCTAATTAAGCCTGTAGATGTATCTAATGTTCAGATTTCAAAAATATCTGGAAAGACTGCTACAGATAAAACTCCTGCGGCATTAGTTGTAGATACTATGTATTATATTCGTGGAGTTTGATTATGACAAGATGATGGAGCAGAGGTATTTGATTATGATATATCTTGTAATGGAGCGCAAAGCCAATATACGCCAATATCAGATCTTAAGAAAGGATATCTGATTACTCCTACAAGTTTTATGCCAGGAAGAATGGATCTAGAAGATATTACTAACTGGTGGAAAATAGCATCTACCTTTACAGGGATTGCAAAAGATAGCGCTTTTTCAAGTGGAAATGTTATGTATAACTATAATACTATCTTTGTAACAAAACCAACTCAGGGATGTGAAGGAAGAGAGGTAAAAGAGGATACAACGATAAAAGTAAATCTCATCAAGCCATCTAATACAAAGGTATCATCTAAATTTGTATTGTGGTATGATGTAGCAGCGGATAAATGAATAAAGTCTGTGATGTTGTTTGCAGATGGTCAACAAGTTGCTCAATTCCCATATAGATGAACACAAAAAACAATAAATGAATTACAATATGTTTCTACTTCTCTCAAAGATGGTGATCATGCGATGGAGTTGATTGTGATGGATAAAGATGGATATTCTAATAAGAAATCATTTACCCTTACAATAACAACATCAGATACACAGGCACCAGTTATCTTAGAAGATAAAACTCAGATTAAGCAAGAAGATGGTAAGTATCAAGTATCTATTATATTAGATGATGATCTATCATATGTAGATAAATGAACGGTAAGTGTTGGTATAACAAAACTAGTAGACTTTAATGGAAGTGTAGCTTCATTTACTATAGATGCACTTGCTCCAGTTACTGTTGTAGCTACAGACGCCTACGGTAACAAAGTTGAAAAGACAATAAATCTGACTATATAATATAGGTATATATACATACAAAAGAAACCTCCCCGACAAAGGGAGGTTTTTTTAATAATATATTTTAAACTATATATTTAATTATTTTAATATGTTTGAAGAGAAGTTTCCATTAAGTACTACAAATGGAGTAAGTGTTATAGAAGCATCTCAAATACAAACAGACCCATCATTAGCGATTCAATCTAATCAACATTGCCAAGTAAATATATTTTCTAGATTGATCCATGAAGTATATGTAGATCATAATAATGATGAAATTTGTTCTGTTCTACCATCTCCAGGATTAGTAGGTGTATTTAATGTGGCGATTCTTCCTTGAAGATGAAGTTTGTTTTTGATAGTTGTTTCGTTACTTGGTGTTCATCCAATTAATAATCCATTGATAACAAAATTTCCTTTTAAAAATAATCAAGAGTTTACGATATCTGTTGTAGTTGGAAATCCATTCTTATCAAAAGTTTCTGCAGTATTTCAATTGATACTATTATCTATATAAAGGCTTCCTTCATCAATAAAGAGATCTAGAGAAGGAGAATTTTTTTTCATACTATTTGATAGAATGATATTTCATTTCTTCATAATAATAGTCTTGTTTAGATATTTGCTACTATCATTTAGATCTATAGTAAGGTTTACGTTTTTATAACAAAGAACTTTTTCATTATTATTGCTTGGTAGTGTGGTTGATGTAGGTGAAACAAAATATGTCTTCCCTCTACATAAAGATTCAGCATTTTTCTTTGCAGTATTGATAACCGTAGCAGAATTTAAATCAGTACCATTAAGAAGGATAGTTCTTTTTTCTAGATTTCCTAAGAAAGCTTTTCTTTCATAAATATCTATAGCTTTAGAAAGGATTACATTACCTTGTACTAAAATATTCCACATAGTATCCTGAGCACTTCCTGTACTAGGAGTTATAGATCGGTCTGTTGATGATGAAGTAATATTATTGTTTGAGAGTTTGAATGTTTCATTAATGTTTCCTGTACTATTAAGATAATTGATAAGATCTTCATATCCAGAAATATCTCCTCCTATAAAAGCAATTCCTCCAACGCTATCCCAAAAAAATCCAAGTGGAGTAGTATTATTAAAGTATTGGAAATTATCAGTGAATGAATTGATATAACTATTGGTTGTGTAATTAAGTTTTGTTCAAGCTATAAGATAAGATTTTGTACCATTCCAATTGAAAGTAATAACTCCAAAAATCCCATATTTACTACTATCGCCTTCACAGGAAGTATAGAATCATCCTTTCATAGAAAGATTTTCATATCCTACACCAGCACCACTAAGAAGATTTAATGTATCAAGATCCATAGGCCATAATCTAGCTCATCTTGCACTATTATAATAGATACCTCTTATTTGTTTTTTACATATTTTGGTTTCAGAACCATTGGTTATAACTATTGGTTTACTAAGTGATTGGGTTGCCAACCAAAACATTCCACCTCCAAAATCATTACCTGGAGAAGAAAAATGGATTTCAGAAAACCTTGATTTCAGAGATTCTTGTTTAAGATCAGAAAATTTTAATGTTAATCCATTTAATATATTATAGAGAAATATTCAAATCAGAATGAAAACCAAGGTGACAATTTGATTATCTATACGAATGTTTTTTCTGCGCATGGCAAACTTTGATAGGATAAAATCATGTTGATAAACCAATTGATATAAGTATATTCAAAAAAAAATATTTTGCAAATTTTAGTTTATTTTCTTATTTTTCTAATTTTTTTTCGGAAAAAATATAAATTTCTTTCAAAAAAATGATGACTTTTGGACAAAATGGTGAGTAATACTAATTAAACAGGGCAAAAAAAAATCTATAAAAAAAGTCTAAAAATGTCTTGAAATGTCTTCTTAGATTACTATAACATTCCTCGCAACATTCCAAAGCGAACAAGTTGAGGGGTGTTAGACGAAGCGGATAATTAACAATAGTATCATATATAACATTTTTCAAAAAAACAATAAATCTGTTTAAAAGCAATGAGGGGATGCCTTGGGTAAAAAAGCGTATGAAGGACGTAGTTGGTTGCGAAAAGCTTCGGTAAGGTGCCAACAACCGATTGGAACCGGAGATATCCGAATGGGGAAACCTACTCCGTATAGCGGAGTGCCGTATAGGCCAAGACCTGGTGAAGTGAAATATCTCAGTAGCCAGAGGAAAAGAAATCGTAAAGAGATTCCCGTAGTAGTGACGAGCGAACTGGGAAGAGTCCAAACTTATATAGTGTAAGGTGCTAGCCGTTGCTATATAAAGGGTTGTAGGGTTGTTTAGAGTCGTCTAGTAGCGATTCAGGGAGAGAGTCTTTCTTTAGAAGAAATATCTGAAAAGGTATACCATAGGGGGTGAAAGTCCCGTATTCAAAAAAGAAATACCACCCAAGCAATTCCTGAGTAGTGTCAAACACGAGAAATTTGGCATGAATCCGCCCAGACCACTGGGTAAGACTAAATACTTTTTTACACCGATAGCGCATAGTACCGTGAGGGAAAGGTGAAAAGAACCGTGGTGAACGGAGTGAAATAGAACCTGAAACCTATGGCCTACAATCATTCAGAGCCCCATGCTTTTAGCGGGGTGATGGACTGCCTTTTGCATAAT
>DHYS01000019.1 GCA_002414185.1 Patescibacteria group bacterium UBA5124
GTAATTGCAGCAATTACTACAAAATTGTCAAATAATTATAAAAAATATAATAATCTTTGAAAAATCCCTTGCATTCTTATATCTTTATCATATATTCTGGATCAGAGTTATTTTTACTCTATATTTTTATTATTATTACCTATTATTAATGGAAAGAGGTACAGTTAAATTCTTCAACACTACGAAAGGATTCGGATTTATTACACCTGACAATGGAGATCAAGACTTATTTGTTCACGTTACACAATTGAACGGAGAAACTATCAATGAAGGAGACAAGGTTGAATACGAAGTAGTTGATGGAAGAAAAGGACCTATGGCTGGAAATGTTAAAAAGATCTAATTATATTATCTCAATATAGAGTATTACAAAAAGATTTTTTCAAACCTCGCATTCGTGCGGGGTTTTTTGTTTGTTGATTTTTTCTTCCTAAATCCTATAAAATTTTCATAATAAAAAATCGTCTATGTATGTGAGTATTTATTCTTTACCTTTTCACCCCAACAAAATGATTAAAAAGATTATGGTATCTCTTTTTATTTTAGCTGGTATGGTTGTAAGTGTATTTGCTAACAACGAATGAAGTAGCTCTTCTTGGAGTACAATATATCCAGGAAACTTCAACTTTAAGGCAACATATACCAATGGTAATGTAGCTATGACATGGAACAAATTTACTGTTCCTAGTGGAAAATCTTTTGCTTATTACAAAGTAATTAGATCTCAAACAAAAGATAATCCTTTGTATCCAGAAGACGGATATATCAGATATGATTCTAATCTAGATTTCACTTCTTATACTGATGAAAGTCCTCTTCAAGGAAAAACTTACTATAGAGTATGTGCTATCTTAGACGGACAAAAAAGATATTGTTCTAATGTAGTAAAAGTAACTATCACAGAAACTTCTAGCTCTAGTGAAACAGAACAGGAAGAAGAAGTAGTAAAACAACCTAGAACAACTCCTACTCCTATAAAAGCTACTGAATTATCTGATTCAACTAAAGCATTATTGGACAATATAGCTACAGAGTTCCTCGCTAAAGTAGAAGCAAAATTTGGATCAACATCATCTAGTGCAAAAAACGGATTCTTAACTAGTATTATCGCTCAATTAGATAAACTTGGTAAGAGAAGCACAAAAATGAAACCATTAATCACATATCTTAATGCAAAAATTGAAGAACAAATAGATCCATTAAATGAAATTCAAGAAATTTTGAAAGTAGAATAATTTAAAACAATCTCTCTCCTTGAAATTTAGCTTTCTTGCTAGTTTTGGAGGGAGATTTTTTTTGTTTAGCAATCTTGGGAGTTTTTACTTTTTTGTATTCTGGAAAGAGCTCTTTGAGAAAAGATTTTCTATGAAGTGGAGACGGACCGTGAAGTGAAATCAGATTTCTATGTTCTAATGTACCATATCCTTTATGTTGTATAAAATTGTAATGAGGATATTGTTGATGTAATTCTCCCATAATATGATCTCTTGTGACTTTGGCAGCAATAGATGCTAGTGAAATTTCTGGAATCAAATCGTCCCCATCAATAATCGTAGTGATAGTACATTCCAGTTCCTTTCTCAGACCAAAATCCCTATTTCCATCTATAATCAATTCATCTTGCTTATTGGGCGTAATACCAAGCATATCTAGTCATCTCTTGATTGCTTGATTGAGAGATTTTGTCATACCCCAAGCATCTATTTCTTCATGAGATACTGACGATACAGTATATATCAGTTTTCCTTGATCTGCTAATTTTTGGATTTCTGGGAAAATCATCTCTCTTTGTTTTTCTGAGAGTTTTTTACTATCTTTGATATTGAGTTTTTTGTAGAGAGAAGAAGATATTTTTTGTAAGAGAATTACCAGTCCTACATGGAGCGGTCATGCCAATGGTCCTCTCCCCGCTTCGTCGATATATATTTTCATAGTTATGTATCTTATAAAAAAACATTTGCAATTCCATCCCAAATTTGTATACGTATTAGGCATTTTAGATTCGTAATTTTTTTATTATGGCAAAAAGAAAGGTAGAGAACAAGACTATTGAAGTTATTCTCTTACAAGCAGACAAACATTTAGGAGAAAAATTTGAAATTGTAAAAGTAAAACCAATATTCGCTAGAAATATCTTACTTCCAAACAATATCGCTGTACTTGCAGACACTGCAAACAAAAATATGTATGCTCAAAAGATGAAGGCAGCTGAAGAACACAGAAAAAAGAAAGCTTCTGATTTAGAAGATCTTTTCATGAAAATCCAAAACGATAATGGATTGGTTATTACTAAAAAAGCTAACAAAGATAATACTCTTTATGCTAAGGTTGATGAAAGCGATATCTGCTCAGCTATTGCTAGCGCTTATGGTATTGAAGTAGATACTCATCTTTTCAAACTTAAGAAAAAGATTAATGCTGTAGGATCTTACAATGTACCATTCCTTTACAAAGAAATCAAAAAGGATGTTGTAGTAAATGTTGTAGCTGAAAAAGAAGCTAAGAAAGAAGAAAAGGCTGAATAATTCAATAATTCAAATCATATAAAAAAGTCCCTGGGAAAACCAGAGACTTTTTTTGTTAAGCTACTTTTACATAAATATTTTCTTTAACCTTACGAATCGTTTTATAAAAACTTTTACTCAAAGCTTTATCATGCAATTTGAGGATTTTCTTTTTGATGGTTTCTTTGTTTCCACCAAAACCAATTTCATACAGATCCATAAATCCTTCAAAAATATACGATAAGTCTTCATCTATTACCTTCTCAGAATCAACTATGACATCAATACAGCTAAGATAACTAGGAATTTTCTTTTTATTGAAAATATCCAATTTTGCTTTTTTAAGAATTATATCGATAAGCAACCAACAATCATCTTCATCAGTATCATAAATATCTATGATATATTGTTTAAGACATGAAGCTATTAATTCTTCATCTAGGATAGATTCCAAATTTTTAGGTTTTTTGTCTTTTGCTTCTTGGATATAACAAAGAACTCTTTCTAATTGCTGCTGTTGTTTTTTTTGTCTAGCGTCTGCGTTTTTAGTTTTTTTATTAAGACGTTTTCTTTTTGTAGCAAGGAGCATATCTCTCATTTCTTTTACTTTTATACGATCTTCTTCTGGATATTTTTTAGGATCGTACACAAGAAGGAGTTGATCAATAATATTTCCTTGTTTTTTTTTGAGAGCAATCTCTAGTACATCTTTGTTTACCAAAGCAAACAACCACTTTTCCACACTTCTTTCTGCCATTTTTTATTTTTATTATTTTGTATTTATTTTGCGTTTTTTATTATATTTATTTACTTGCCATTTTCAATTTAAATTACATAAAACATATATCTTGTTATTGATTTTTAGCTTTATAACTGTATATCTTGAAAGCAAATATTGCACATTTATCCTCTTATTTTTTTATTATGAAAACAACTATCGCAGAGATTTACCTGAAACACGAGTCTATGATAGGTAATACTGTTATCATCAATGGATGGGTTAGAAGTATTAGAGATTCTAAAACTTTTGGGTTTATAGAACTTAATGATGGATCATATCTCAAAAATATTCAAATCGTTTTCGAGGATAATTTGAATAATTTTAATGATATTTGCAAAGTTACTACAGGAAGTTCTCTCTCTATAGAAGGTACTCTTGTAAAATCAGAAGGAGCTAAACAAGCTTTTGAAATCAAAGCTACAAAAATAGATATCATATGAATTGCAGATCCTGAATACCCTCTTCAAAAAAAGAGACATGGATTTGAGTTTCTCAGAGAGATAGCTTATCTCAGACCTAGAACAAATACGTTTTCAGCAGTTTTTAGAATCAGAAGTATTTTATCTTTTGCTATTCACAAGTTTTTCAATGAACGTGGATTTATCTATACACATACACCTATTATTACAGGAAGTGACTGTGAAGGAGCTGGTGAAATGTTTCAAGTATCTACTTTAGACATGCTCAATTTACCTAAGACACCAGAAGGAACAGTAGATTATTCTAAGGATTTCTTTGGTAAACAAGCATCATTGACGGTAAGTGGTCAGCTTGAAGGAGAATGTTTTGCTATGGCATTTGGAAAAATATATACATTCTGACCTACCTTCAGAGCTGAAAATTCAAACACTACAAGACACTTATCAGAGTTTTGGATGATAGAACCAGAAGTAGCATTTGCTGACTTGAAAGACAATATGCAACTTGCAGAAGATCTGATTAAATATGTATTTCAATATGTATTGGATAATGCACCAGCTGAAATAGAATTCTTTACTCAATTTATCAATCCAGAAGTTAAAGAAAGATTGGAAAAATTAGTAAAAGCTGATTTTGGTAGAGTGAGCTATACAGAAGCTATAGAACTTCTCAAAAAATCAGGACAAAAATTTGAAAATCCAGTAGAATGGGGATTAGAACTCTTTACTGAACACGAAAGATATCTTTCAGAAAAGATCTTCAACGGTCCAGTATTTGTAACTGATTATCCAAAAGAATTTAAAGCATTCTATATGAAACTCAGCGATGATGAAAAAACAGTAGCAGCTATGGATATGTTGGTTCCTGGAGTTGGAGAAATGATCGGTGGAAGCCAAAGAGAAGATAGAATCGAAGTTTTAGAACGCAGAATGAAAGAAATGGGACTTCATCCTGAAGATTTGGATTGGTATCTTGATCTTAGAAGATATGGAAGTGTACCGCATGCTTGATTTGGAGTAGGATTTGAAAGATTAGTTATGTACGTAACGGGTATGGAAAACATCAGAGATGTAATTCCTTTCCCAAGATGCCCAAAGACATTAGAATTTTAAATATACAAAAATCCCTCAGAGATACTCTGGGGATTTTTTTGTTTTATGCAGGTATTTTGGCCTGTTCAACTCCTTGCTGAGACATATCAGCAATGTTTTTTCGATGTTTCTGGAGATTCTTTTCCATAGACTCTATTTCTTCGATGTCTTGATTGGGATATTCACTTTTAAACACCTTGATATAGGTCAATGTTTTGAATGCTCCAGATGAAGCAATTATATAAAATAACATAGCAAGTCCTGCAGCAAAAAAATATTCCTCATAAAAATCAGATTTTGATCGATATAATCTTCGCATATCACGTTGATATCTCGCTCTCAGATATGCTAAGAACATTTCTTTTTCCAAGCTAGTTATCGTTTTTATTACTGAGGTATAAAATGCTTTTATTTCAAACAATTGATCTTTTTCATCTGAAATATCTGGTACATCTTTTACAATTAAAGATGATTTCCATAAATCTTTTTTCTTCTGTTCTATTTGCGGTCTTGAAGGAAGCCATGGTTTTTTCTTTAATGGCTTTTTCATCTTTTCTGCATAATAATCTGAGATCTCTTGCAGACATTGTACATCGTTGTTGTACTGTAGATTTATCACCTCATAAAAAGCTGCTGTAAGGTTACTTGTTTTCATTTTGTTTATTTTTGGTTATGGGTTTTATATATATTTATTATATTTAAAGTCAAGATTGTGTTTTTAAAAAAAACAGGATCCCTAAATAAAGGATCCTGCTTATATTATAGTTATCCAGCTACTTTGAGCCTTTTAACATTTCTTTTTTTTGAATTTTTTGCTTTTATTTTTTTAAAAACAACTTTTGCTTTACCAACTTCTTCAAGAATCAATTCACCTTCTTGAATTTTATCTAATTCAGATTTTACAAACTCAACCACATTCTCAAAAGATTCTTTGATTCGAATCCTTTTAATACCAGTTTCAGATACGGGGATATTTCGGTTATACAAAAGGAATGATTTTTTCTTAGTTATCTCGTTTCTAATCTTTTGCAAACCTGTGATATTCCTTCTCTTCGGAGCTTGAGGACCTTGATCTGAAGTAATAATATACGTCTTGGAAGAGGTTGTTTGTTTTTTCTTCTTTTGACTTACAATATTTTCTTGATCTTGTTCCATAGATTCTGCTAAATTAGCATATCTATCCGTGGCTCTTTCTTTTGATGCGGGTTGTTGCATCTCATCTTGAGACTGCTGTATTTCTAATGATAACGAATTTATTTGATTCAGTAAAGATGTTTTTTCACACTTTGTTTCCATCAAAAGCATAGAAACAAACATACTTCTTTCATCTTTATCCACATTAGACTCCGAAAAATTTGCTATTTTTTCTCGAAGATCTGATAAAGGTTTAGAATCATTTTCGTATAAAGTCGCTAACAACATTTTGATATACAACTTCTCGAGATTGGTATGGGTTTGCTTTTGAATCTGAGCAAATTGCTCAAGATAATCTAAACTGTTTGACTTTCCTAGCACTGTTTTTGCTTCTAGTACAAACGATATAAAATCACTCCACTCCCTCTCAAATTCATGAATAGGTTTCCCGAATTTATTAGTAAAATCATAATTCTTTACATCAATCTCCATACTTTTTTCACTTTTTATTTGTTTTTGGTTTTTGTTAAAATAAATATTACTGACTCCTTTCTTTTCTTTTTTGTTATTTTTATTCAAAATAATCTTTTCCTTTACAAATTCAATATTTTATAGATAATTTTTTAAAATCAGTTGCAATTTGACTATTTTTTTTTATAAGTGGACCCGTTACCGTTATAGAAACATATGGGTGAGTAGCTCAATTGGTTAGAGCAGGTCCCTCTTAAGGACAAGGTTCAGGGTTCGATTCCCTGCTCGCCTACCATCTTAAAAATGGTCTGAAGAAATTCAGATTTTTTTTGTTGTTTGGAAATTAATATAATCTAAGATCATACCTTATAAAAACTCACATATTTTTTATATCATTTTCTGTTGACATATTATCACAAAACCCTATAAGGATTCGCATTGAAAACAAAACAAACAAAACGATTAAATTCTAGCCCATGATTTTTATTAACAAACAAGATGAGAGGAGGAAAATATTTACTTCTCTTTGTGGGTTCGGAAACCCATTACCACATAAAGCATTCTCTCTGGCAGACTTATCTGAACAGGAATGTCCGATTCCATTGGATGAATTTATTCATTATAATATTCCCAAGGAAGTCGTAAATGCAGGGTTTGAAGAAACCCGAAGATATCTTATAGAAAAATCAGATTATTCCAACAGCAACAGATTTGTCTGTTTTATTGGGGTCTGATATAATACATCTCTCATAACAGCTCCTTTTTTTAGGGAGTTGTTTTTTTGTTTAGTATACTTACTTGAAAAGGTAAAACCTTTTTGTATACTAGGCGCATCCTTAACTATTAAACATCTTTCTATGATATATTTTGGATCCTTAGCTGTATTAGATACTCATATCAATTTTTTGAGAAAAAAAATAAAAACCTGAACTCCTTCACGTTCTCTTTTTTTGGTTGGTGGATGTATCAGAGATTTACTTTTGGATATAGAAACACGTCCTAGTGATATAGATTTTACGCTTGCTGGAAAACCAAACGATATTTACAAATCAATCAATACCAGTGGATTATCTCATTTTATTACAGAAAAATTTGGTACTATTACCCTTATCAAAAAAGATACAACCAAGAAGACTGAAATCAAATATGAATGTACTCCCCTTCGTACAGAAGATGGATACGAAGATTTTCGTCATCCTGGGCAAATCACTCGAAGCAACGATATCATCTTAGATTCGCAAAGGAGGGATTTTACGATCAATGCGATGTATTATACCAGCTTTAGATCTGACAAATACAATCTTGATCATCTCGCTGGATATACCCAATCAGAAAGTCATATTTCACCTATTTTGGATAAGCATGGATTCTGTTTTGTAGCTAGCAAAAATATTCTTATTCTCCAAGACCACAAAATTATTTCTCAGCTTTTTGCTACATGACTTTTTGATGAAAAAATTTTTGCTCAGGTACTCCAAAATATTTCTGAGCAGACGCTTGTAGGTACTGTTCAGCTTTCTCACAAAAATAAGCAATCTTTCCGCATTATCATAGATCCTCAGAAAGGTATCCAAGATATCGAAAAAAGAAAACTCAAAGCTGTAGGCAATCCTGACAAAAGATTTCAAGAGGATGCTCTGAGAATACTGAGAGCACTAAGATTTCCCAATGTGATCAACCAAAAACTTCAACAAAAAAAAATCGCTACTACCCTTTTTGATTATGAAAAAGAAACTTGGACTGCACTCAAAAAAAACAAAGATCTACTCAATCAGATAGCCAAAGAAAGAATAAAAGATGAATTAGTAAAAATATTTTCCAAAGGAAACCCTTTTGCTTTTGTAGCGCTTTTGGATGAAACCAAACTTTTGGAACTTTTGTTTCCAGCACTTTATGCTACCAAATTTATTCATCAACCCGTGAGATATCATCCATTTGATGTATATACCCATACGCTTCTCACGCTTTACGACCTTCAAAAAATCAATACCAACTATTTAGTCAGATTATGAATGTTGTATCATGATGTAGGTAAAGTAGAGCAATTTGCCGCATACAAAGATGATTTAAGCAAAGAAGAAATCAGAGCAATCTTATCAGGACCTCACAATCATAGAAGAAATGGACCAGAATTTACCAAAAAAGATTTTGCTCAGCTTGGGTTTTCCAATAAAGAAATAGATGATATTGCTTGGTATGTAGCCAATCATCACAAACCAGAAGAAATCTTGGATGGAGGAAATCCAGAAAAAATCACAAAAAAAATGAGAAAATTTTTATCAGATGCTGGATACCAAAAAGCTAATGATATTTTGGATATTACGATATCTGACAGAATGGGACAATACAATCCCCTACAAAACAATACTGATCTCACAGAGATTACTGATCTTAGAAAACTTCTCAAACAACTTCACAAGGAGGAAGGACAGTTTACTATCAAGGAACTGGCTATCAATGGTAGTGATATTATCAAGCACTTTTCTTTGGAACCCGGTAAGATTATCTGAGAATTGTTACAGCAAGCATTTGACTGGGTTTTGTCTGATATCAAAAAAAGAAATATCAAAAAAGCTATATTTACCTATCTGACAGGACATATAAAAAATAGAAAATCAGAATAAAGTCAAGGTACATCTGCCGTAAAATTTGATTTTCTACGAATATTGGATATAATTGTATTTGAGAAATACATTATTTAATTCTTTTGGACTAATGCCTGTAGGACTTATCATATTTCTAGCTGCTCTATGAATTTTCTGAATACGATGAACCATTTTGTATGGTCATAAGTTTTTTTTGTTACAATTAGCTAAGCAACATAGATCAAATCAAACAAATAAACTAAGATTTCTTCAAGTAAAAATATCAAAAACAGCAGTAAAGACTACAGAAAATGACTCATGAGATAGTGTGTCTAGTATGAAACAAAATATCGAGATCATGAATCAGGTATTTAAAAATTTTTATGCTATTGCTGATGATAAACGAAAGCACAAAAGACTAGGAAATAACTATATTTCTATGGAACTTTTTATAGAAAAAGAAACGATAAAATATGTCCTCGGTATTCCAGAAGATCATGTAGATACTATGGAAAAAATTATAGGAAGTTTTTATCCTGGTGCCGTGATTGATCCTGTAGACCAACCTAAGTTTTTGGAAACAGGAAAATACATGGATGGATGAGAATTTTCTCTTACCAAAGATAACGTATTACCTCTAAGAACCTATGAATCGTTTGAAGCGGATCCTATGGATAGTCTATTGTCTGCATATTCCAAAGTATTTGTAGATGAAAAACTTTGCTTACAAGTACTTGTACAACCATTGGAAGAAGGACTTCTCAAATCACTTAGAGAAGAATCAGATAAAATCAGAAAAAAGAAGAAATGATTTTTTGATAAGTTTTTTGGATTCTTTAAGATGGATGATAAAAAAGAAGAAAAAGAAGAAAAAAACTATGAATTTGGACAAAACCAGCTCGGTGATATAGATAAAAAACTTAATGATGAAATCTTCTCGGTAAAAATCAGAGCTCTTGCTACTTCACCAGATCCTGCTAGACCCAAAAAAATCATAGATGATTTGGCAAAATCATTTTTCCAATATACCTATACAGGACTCAATGGATTTAAGTTTAAGCATACAAAAGATATTACTACTTTTGCCAAAGAATTTATTCAGAGAGTTTTCTTAACTGAGGATACTACGTGGAATATGATCAAGAGTTTGGATAAAAAATATATTCTTAATATCAAAGAACTTTCATCACTCCTCCACTTTCCACATCCTAGATTCAATAAAAATCCAAGAATAAAATGGCAAAATTATAAGTTAGTAGCAGCCCCTGACAATCTTCCTGAAGATGGAATTCTTTTGGGACGAAATACCTACAATGGTATGAAAAACGAAATCAGATTTACTCAAGAAGATAGATTTAGACACTTATATATCATTGGACAAACAGGTACCTGAAAATCTACGCTTCTTCTTACTCAGGCAGTAGAAGATCTCAAAGCGGGAAATGGATTTTGTATTATGGATCCGCATGGTGAATTGTGTGACTTTATCATGGAAAGATTTCCTAAAGAAAGAATTGATGATTTGATCTATTTTGATCTTTCAAATACAGAATATCCAATAGCATTCAACCCCTTGGATGGAACAGAATCTGATGATGATAGAGATGTCGTGACCAATGATCTGATTGAAATGTTTGTAAGTATGTATGGAGAAGAAATTTTTGGACCAAGAATACAAGATTACTTCCGTAATGCATGTTTCCTTTTGATGGAACAGCCAGAAGGAGGTACACTAATCGATATTATGAGACTCTTTACGGATGATGCCTTTGCAGAAAGTAAAATCAGAAATCTTAAAAATCCTATTATCGCTGCTTGGTGGAACAAAACCTACAAGAAAATGGGAGATAGAGAAAAGGCTGAAATTATTCCTTTCTTGCAAGCAAAATTTGGACCATTTACTACAGGTACCTATGTAAGAAATATTATCGGACAACCAAAATCAGCATTTAATTTTGCTGAAGCTATGCAACAAAAAAAGGTTATCCTTTGTAAGCTTGCTAAAGGTTTAGTAGGAGAAGAAAATAGTAAATTGATTGGTAAAATGGTTGCGATGCAAATCAAACTTGCTGCCCTCAAGAGAGCTGCTATTGAACCCAAAGATAGAGTTCCTTTCTATCTGTACGTGGATGAATTCCAAAACTATGTATCTCAATCTTTTGAAAGTATTTTGTCGGAAGCCAGAAAATATAAGCTTGGACTTACTATGGCTCACCAATATATGGATCAACTTCAACAAAAATGATTATGATGAGATATAGATCTTTCTAAGACTATTCTTGGTAACGTAGGTAGTATTCTTTCCTTTAAGATCGGTACGAACGATGCTGATAGACTGGAAAATGTATTTGGACCAGAATTTAGTAAAAGTGATCTTATGAGTTCAGAGACATTTAAGTGAGCTATGAGACTCTGTATCAGAACTACACAATCTAAACCATTTAGTATTACTTGTAAGGTTTGTTATGATGAACCTATGGTGAATACTCATGAAAAAGTACAAATCATGCAACAAATATCTTCTCTCAAATGGTGAACCAAGAGAGAGCTCGTGGACAAAGAAATCTATTTCAGAGTTTGAGTCTAAGAAAAATCTACTCGTGATGAGTAGATTTTTTTTTATAAATTTGCAAAAGCTAAAATATTAATTAAAATTACATATTATTTATTTCATGTATATTATGATATCAACTCCAAAACCATATTGATTATGAATAGAATGAAAAATAGATCTTTCAGAAAATAAAAAAGATAATCTGAAAGGCATTTTGGATATGTCTTTTAATGATATGATAGAAAAAACAACGATAGATACAATCAATGAATATAATATATTTTATAATATGGATATACATAGAGACNNATATTAATTTTCTTTTTTTTAGAGATAGAGATTCATTTGATAATGCGGTATGATTATGACAAAAATCTGAGAATTGGGTAAGAGCTTATGCGAAAGGTAACAATATATATCTGTTTGATATTGATGTTTTAGAAGAAGTAACTTGATGATATCATAAGAAAGATATATGAAATTATATTAGATGTGTAAAACATGAATTATGACATTCATTTTATCGATATTTTTTGAATAAAAATTATTTTCGTATGAATCGATTAAATGAAGGTATGTCTATCTATCTTTCATGACAATTAACAGAAAAAACTCGTCCTAAAAAATTTGAAAAATTTCTAAATTATTGATGTAAGACTTGAAATGGTATTTATAAAGAAGCCTGATTTGTTGTAGAACTTCTTATCAACAAATATGGTAAAGAAAATATTTTTCAACTTATTACATCTTTATGATATATACACTCGGAAGAAGAGTTTTCTGAAAAATTTAAAGAGATATACTGATTTGAATTAAATTATACTAATCTTAATTCTCTATAAATTAGTTTTCTTATCATAAATTGGATTGCTTCACTGCCATTCGCAATGACAACTATTATAATCCATATACCTTCTTAAAATTTGTTTCGATGAGGGTCTGCAAAGCTGGCAGACTTAGATTTTTTTGCTGAGCGACGAAGTCGTAGAGATGAGATATATTTGCAGGGTGATTTGTGGTACCTCTGAGTCCCTCTGGCGATAGGTAGGGTGCGTCGGTTTCTAGGAGTAACTGAGAATCTCTGACTATCGCCAGAGTATCTCTAAGATCCTGAGCTTTCTTGTAGGTCACGTTTCCGCAGAATCCTATGAAAAGGTTGGGAAACAAACTGTCCAATTGCTTGTATTCCAGTGGTCCGTAGCCCCAACAATGAAAATAAATAGTCAGATTTTTGTAATTTTGTAAAATATCTAAGGTATCTTGATAAGCATCTCTAGAATGAATAACGATCGGTAGATCAAGTTCTTGTGCGAGATCACAATGCTTTGCAAAAAGCTCTTTTTGGAGCTGTAAGGTTTCGGTTCCTCATGGATAGTGAAGATCTATCCCCGCCTCCCCTATTGCGACGTTATATTGTGCATATTCTTTGCATCGAGATTTGAGCTGATCCATCTTAGCAGAAAGGTTTTCACTCGTCACGTCGTTGCTTACGCATTCCAAAGGATGTCGTCCGAGTGACGCTTTTACGATAAGCTGCTTATTGTCTTTGTTTGCCTGAGCTATTTCTATAGCTTTGAGATTATAAAACTCGCTAGCTCCAGAGTTGATTAGCCCCTTTCCGCCTGCTTGGATAAAGGTATCTACGTACTCTTTTCGGCGTGGAAACATATCTTCTTGATTGAGGTGGGTATGTGAATCGTAGTACATTGTAAGGTGATTTTTAAGTTTTAAATCTTGAGTTTAATCTCTGATGTCATTCCGACCTTGTTGAGAAGCTGGAGCCGGAATCTCCGGATATTAGATAGATTCCGACTCTAAGCTCCGCACAAAGACGGAATGATAATCTAATATCAGATGGATTACTTCACTGCTGTTCGTAATGACATATCCACCAAATTATTTGGTCTTGTTTTTTTGGGGTATATCTTTACATACAAATCTATGGTAAAAAAGCCAGTGTTTTTTAAATTTTTGAAACTACTAATGATAGGAATTATTATAGGTATACTTATGTTTATGCTGCTTGTTTTGGGGCATGAATTGGGACACTTTATCTCTGCTAAAAAAAACTGAGTTAAAGTATTAGAATTTGGTATTGGGATACCACCAAAGATATGCAAAATATGGACTGATAAAAGTGGAACTGAATATACGCTCAATCTTTTACCTCTTGGATGATTTGTAAGACTCAAAGGAGAAGATCCAAAAGATGAAGCTGACTTCAATGCTCCTGATAGCTTTATCAAAGCGAAAGTTTTACCAAAGACAATAATATTGTTGGCTGGTGTTGCTGCAAACTTTGTGATTGCATGGATATTGTTTACTATTTCATTTTCTTTCGGTACCAAACCTATCTCTATAGTACCGGAAAATATGATGCAAACATCTCTACAAAGTTATTTGATGCCAACTAAATCTTTCTTGTACGAAAAATGATATATCACAGAAGATATGAAATCTCAGATAGAACAATCTCCTGTAATGGTAAATGATGTAATTTCTGGATCTCTTTCTACTACTATGGGTATCCAATCTGGAGACATTATCAAAACAATCAATAGTAAATCAATCAATGCCTGGAATATAGAAACAACCCTCAAGAATAGTATTGGAGGAGAAATATCTCTTTACTATACAAGAAATGGAGTATCTCATGAAGCTAAAGGAACTTGTCCTGAAGACAACTGTACATTAGGTATTATCTTCTCTTATTCTGGATTTACTAAAGCTGATTTTGATCAATTTTCTGGAGACCTTATCAAGTTTCCTTTGACTACTGCTATGGTAGTTTCTTTAAAAGAAATCAAAGCACAGACAGTACTTACGTTTAATGCTCTAGGTAGTCTTGGAAAAAATCTTGTTTCTTTTGATAAAACAAAGATCAATTGAGCTTTAAATAAACTTAGTGGACCTGTAGGAGCTGTAAAACTTGGTGATAGTATCTTACAAAGTGGATGATGGAAACTTTTCTTAGCATTTGCTGGTATGATTTCTCTTGCTTTGGCTATTTTCAATGTCTTACCTATTCCAGCATTGGATGGAGGAAGACTTTTGGGAGTATTAATCCAATGGATCGCAAAATTAAAACCTGAAAAATATTTCACTATAGAAGGATACTTTAATATGATTTTCTTTGTTCTTTTGATGGGACTTGGAGTATATATTATCCTCAAAGATTTGATTAGATTTTGGTGAGTACATATTCCTTTTATAGGATAATATATTGAAAGAAATTATCTTTTGATTATATATAGCCTTGGGTAAAATACATGAACATAGATCAATAGATCTTGTTATTTAGGTTTATATTCCCCGGATACGCTGTGTTAGCCTATCCGGTTTTTTTTATTATCACCAAAGCTCTGCTTTAGCATGAGTTGCGAGTGAAACGTGGCAATAGATCGGAAGAGCGTCG
>DHYS01000001.1 GCA_002414185.1 Patescibacteria group bacterium UBA5124
AAACTAGTCAACGAGTTGATCTTACGATTAGAGCTCGCGATGATAGTAATGATACAGTATCAGATTATACAAACAATGTAAGATTTACTGTTTATTATAGAAGTTCATCTTCTTCATCTCGAACTACTACTACTTCTTCATCTTATTTTGAATTGGATTCTGACTATGAAGATGGATATGATTTCACTTCTTCTGATGACGGATATGTAACACTAGGAAATGCTATCAAATTTAAGTTAGACTACGATTATAAAGTAAGAGTTTATGATGAAGACGACAGTTCTATTTATGGTGAAAGAGTATTCTACGTAGGAGAAACATCTGCTAGTAGTGACAGTGAAGACATAAACAGTTTCACGGTAACTACAGACGACAGCACACCAACTACAAGCCAACGAGTTGATCTTAATATTAGAGCTTTAGATTCAAATAGCACAACTATCACAGAATACGATAATGGAGTAACATTTGCTGTTTACTATAGAAAATCTGATGCAGATACTCGACATCAAACTACTTCTTCTTCATATTTTGAATTAGATTCTGACTATGAAAATGGATATGATTTCTCTTCTTCTGATGACGGATATGTAATATTAAGAGATGCTATTAAATTTTATAAAAACTATGACTTCAAGGTAAGAGTATATGACGAAGATGATTCATCATCATACGGTGAAAAGATATTCTATGTTGGAGATTCTGCTGCATACTCTGACACATTAGACAACTTCTACATAGGGGCCTATCCATCTTCACCTAGTACAAATGAACGAATAGATATTACAGTTAAAGCTCGTAATTCAAGCGATTATCTATTAGAATCTTATTATTGAGTAGTAAAATTTAAAGTAGAAAAAAAATCTGGTTCTTCTCGAGTTTCAGCTTCTTCAACAACAGAGTATACACTCAATAAGACTAGTTATACATTTGGTCTCACAGATTATGCTCAAAAATCATTTACTGATCTTCTAAAGTTCAAAACAGAAAATGAATTTAGACTAGTTGTTTATGATGCAGACAATACATCAATAATGAGTTATTTATATTTTGATTTAGGATCTACAACAAGTTCAAATGTTGATGGATTCTCTAGCAAAGAACTAAGTACAGTAGAAAGCATTTATGATAGCCGATCTGTAACTATAGCTAAGATGAAATCTCTCTATCCTAGTCTTAAAACTAATCAAACATGGATAACTATGTCCAATAATCTTCAAACTCAAATGAAATATATTATCAACAATTCAAGAGCATACGATACATACGAAGAATTTAACGCTGCATTCGAAGAATGGTATACCTATTCAATAACACACAAATAAAAAGACATTGCAAGTAGACAAAAAATTACTATAAAAAACTACGATAATTTATATCGTAGTTTTTTGTATGAAAAAACAGAAAAATAACAAAAATCAGCTCAAAAAAGAAACAAATCGCTGAAGACCTAAGAAAATTTTCGTTTCAAAAAAGCCAAAAACAAAGCAAGAATGACCAGGAAGACCAAAGAAAAACATAGAAAACACTAAACCAAAAGTTAAATTTACAACCCCACCAGAAGAAAACAAAGTTAAAGACGCAATAATTTTTGCTATGTTTATCATATCATTATTAGTTTTTTGTTTTTCTATTTATATTGCTCAAAATAAGAAAAAAGAGCAAAAAGAGCTTTTTGACTCTATTAGAGAAACTACCACCACAGGAAACATAACGACAAATATAGATAACAATCAAAACGAATCATGAAATATACAACAATCAACTACAAACAATACAATCACAAACACAAATGAAAGTCAGATTATAGAAAGCTTCTATACTGCTATCAATGAACAAAAATTTCTTGATATTTATTCTATGATAGATGACAAACTAAAACAATCATCAACCATTAGAACATATTTTTCAAGCAAACGACTTCAAAGATTCTTAAATAATATTCAAAACAACACAGTAGAATATACTATCAAAACAACAGAAATCTGACCATCAACCAATATAAATTATTCCATCTCGTATACATTAGCAAATGGAAGCGGATATACCGAAGATCGAGTAGCAACACTTATCAATAAAGGAGACTCCTACAGAATAGGAAAGATTATGTGTACTACGCCATGATGTTCAAAAATGCCTTTTTTTAACCCAGGAAGATACAATATTAAATAATGGAAGTAACTGATATTTTACCAGAAGTTCGCTGAGAAATACAAAATTTTTATGACAAAAATCCCAAAGGGATCGTAATTATTTGGTGATCCACAGCTACTGGAAAAAGCAAACTTTCTCTTTTATTAGCAGAACACTTCCCTACAGAAATCATTTCTGCAGATAGCAGACAAATTTTCAAATACATGGATATAGGAACAGATAAAGTTCCCTTAGAAACAAGAAACAAAATACCGCATCATCTCATCGATATTATTACTCCAGAGCAAACATATACTGCAGGACAACGAAAGGATGATACAACAAAAATCATCAACGAAATTCATCAAAGAAACAAGTTACCTATTGTTGTATGAGGTACAGGACTATATATAGACACCTTATACAAAAATTTTTCTTTACCAGAATCAGCACCAAATCGAGAATTAAGAAAAAAACTCGAAGAAGAAGAAAATGCTCAACCAGGAATTCTCTATAAAAGACTCCAAGAAATAGACCCAGGAGAGGCTCATAAACATCATCCAAATTCTCTTAGATATATTATCAGAGCTTTAGAAATATATCATACCACAGGAAAGACTAAATCAGAAGGTTTTTTCCAACAACCAGTCCAACGACCAATCTTAATGATAGGCCTACGAAGAGAAAAAGAAGACGCTAATAGACGTATAAATGCGAGAATCAAAGAGATGTTTAAAGAAGGATTAATTCAGGAAGTTCAATCCCTTTTGGATAAATGATATAGTCCTGATGTACAATCCATGCAAGGTATCGGATACAAAGAAGTCGTAGGAGTCCTCCTTGGCGAATATAATATCGAGAAAGCCGAAGAGCTCCTCCGTCGCAACACTCACCACCTCGCCAAAAAACAACGTACACGATTCCGTCGCTACATTGGAGAAGGTAAAATGAATCCCAAAGATAATGTTACCTATAAAAATTATTTCTTATAAAAAATCCCCCATTTCGGGAGGATTTTTTTTATTTATTAACTATATTTAACTATTCAAAACAACCTTCACATTATTTGCAAAATCTACCCAAGCTGAATCTACAGCTTCTACTACAAACGTTCTTCCATCATCAAGAGGAATACTAATATAATTTCAAGCTAAAACCACATCACTCTTCATCTTACATTCATAGATTTTTGCTGTAGGAGAATCCAATAAAAGATCTTTTCTTGCATAATCGATTACATTTGTCTGTACATAACAATTAACTCATTTTGTACCTAAATCTGAAGAAACATTATTTGATTGATAAGAAATTTTTCTCGATGGAAAGATAATTGTATGTCATCTAGAAGAAACAAATTCCAATGTTTTATCCAAAGTGATAGCAAATTGTTTTACTCAAGCTTCTACAGTTAATGTATTATTTGATTGAGATACAACAGGTTTAGTATCTTCTTGAGGCGTATCTACTTGAGTAACATCTGCTACTTCAGCAGAAGTATCCTTATAATCAAATGAACTAAGTATTCATAATGAAGATAATGAGGGATCTAGCTGTATATTACAATCTACAGTACCCTTATCCCATATTCCAGAAATTTTCAGCGTAGGTACTCATTTTTCTAGATAAAGATTACTCTTATTAACTGTAGTCATAACAATATTACCTTGTTTACAAAGAGGTGAAAATTTAGTAGTAATATTCGATGAAACATATGACGTTGTAGGTAATACTACATAATTACTAATTGAAATAACCTCTTGTTCTGGAATATCATTAATAAAATATCCAAACAATCCAATATTAGTAAAAAACCAAGAATTAACCTCCGATAATTTGTAATATGTATCATCATTAGTTGTAGTAAAGGTCTTATCATTAGAATCTGAAAAGGTTTGTTTTAACTGAGCACAATCCTTATTTGAATCTCAATTTTTACAAGCAAAATAAGAAATAGTTATCTTTTGATTTGTTGTTGTATGTGTTAATGATATTTTACCATTTTCTCCACTATTATCTAATGTATATTCATCTTCAAATCATGGAACAAAATAAATACCAGCCTTAGCAAGATAAACTCCATTAGAGGAAGTAGCTCCTGTATTTAAAATCTCAGTTTCCAATGGTGAAGTAGAAACTTCACTAATTATATTATTTACTTCTATAATATAAATACCATCATTTTCTGTATCTATGACTCATTCTATTGCGATAAATCCACTATATTGATTCAAATTTATTGTTTTACTTTTTAATCCAAATACTCAACTACTCTCAGTATACAATTTATGTGTATGGGTTACAAAATCCCCATCTTGTCTAATTTCTCATTCAATCGAAACTGATTCTCCAAAACGTAACCCAGAACTAACTTCTCAAGTTCATTGACCAAGTCCAAAAAATTCAGAAACCTGAGATCTTTTATTCCATATCAAAAACAAAACAAACAATATACAAATCACTATAATCCAAGTAGCATTAGAATTACGAGATTTTGAAATTGAATGGTGTGGAGGAAGATCATGAGCCTTAAAATGCGTAGGATGATTATCCATTACAATTTTTTGTAAGAAATTAAATACGCTGAGTTTAAAAAAATATACTAGCATTTCAACTGAACAACAACATCTGTATAATTTTTAGTAGAAAATGGTTATCTTTATAAATTAGTCTGTATATTTATTTTGGAAAAGGAATTATTGTAAATATAATTAGTAAAAAGTATTATTTTTAATAATATAATATATATATGAACACAAATATTGCAGAAAAAGCAACAGATCCTACACTAATAGAACAATTGATGAACAGTGTAGTGTTTACCTATGCTATGAAAATAATTTGAGCAATCATTGTTATTATTTTTCTCCTTATGATTTCCAAAATCGTAGCTAAAATTATTAGCAAAAGAATCACTCAAAACATTAATACAACCAACAAAAACACAGATAAAGTCTGAAAACTTGTTCATGATATTGTTTTCTACATTTTAGTAATATTTTCATTTTTCGTTGGATTTGAAATCGTAGGATTTAATGTAGGACTTATTATAGGATGAGTTTCTTTCTGAGTATGACTTGCTTTCAAAGAAATCCTAGGAAATATGATCGCTGGAATGATGATTCTCTATACCAAAGAATTTAAACTATGAGATATCATAGAAATCAATGCTGACCAACTATATTTTGGAAGAATTGAAGAAATTACGATTAGATATACAGTAATCAGAACCTTAGACCTAAGACAAGTAATCATTCCAAATATGACCTTAATTTCCACACCAATCAAAACATTTAGCTCTGAAGACCTAGTAAAATTAACAGCCATATTCTGAGTACACTATGATTCTGATATAGCTAAGGTACTAAAAGTAGTTACCGATACTATAAATACCTACCAATTTGTAAAAGAAAAAGAAAACACAAAGGTATTTGTATCTAGTTTTGAAGACAGTTATATAGAGATAAAATCTTTCTTCTGTTTTGATCCAAAATGTTGAATAATCCCAGAAATAGCTATCTGAGAAATTAATGCAGGTATCAATGATGCATTCAACAATAACAACATTGATGTACCATACAACCTATTAACTATCAATTTTGAATCAGACAAAGACAAAAAAGTAATCGAGACAAATCTTAAATAACCTCATTTAAACAATAATCTTCCTATGAAAGAAAATATAATTCAACAATCTATCAATTATTTTATTGAAAATGGTCCAAGTCTATTTGGAAGAATTTTACTATGAGCAGTTATATTTACTATACTTTATTTCATCATCAAATACGCTATTAGTAGAATAAAAAAAAGAATAGAAGCTAATAGTTTAATCTCAAATACCTATACTCAAAAAAACTCAAAATTAGTAGGAAATATTCTATTTATCATCCTTATGATCTTTAATATTCTAGCAACATTTCAAGTTATCTGATTTGATGTATCATTAATCATGGGAGGAATATCTATGAGTATATGATTTGCACTAGAAACAACCATAGGCAATATGATTGCTGGAATATTTATTCTAACAAACAAAAAAATAAAACTATGAGATTTTGTACAATTTATGGGATCATTAAAATTACTAGGTACTATAGAAGAGATAAATATCAGATATACCGTAATTAGAACCTTTGATAAAAGAAGAACTATTGTTCCAAATAGTATTATAGCAAAAACTCCTATAAGAACATTAAAAACAGAACCAATTTTAAGATGAGAAGTAACATTTAGAGTTCCTCGTCATTCTGTAATACAACAGATCAAACAGATATTTACAACTACCATAAACAACAAGAAAAATATTCTTTATCCAGAATATACAACAATATTAGTAGAAAATTTCGATACTGCGGGTATCAATATAAAAGGACTATTCTTTGTTAATCCAGGAAAAAAAAGTCCCATGATAGTAGCAAGAGACTTAAAATCAGATATTTTCAATGAATTAAAAAAATATGGAATAAAAGTATCATATCCTCACCTGGTAATAAATACCGAAGAATAAAAAAAATCCCGTTTTCACGGGATTTTTTAGTATATCAGCAACTCTTATTTCTTGATTATTTCATATACTCCCTTTTCTACTCTTCTGAAAAGATCCTTGTATTTTTGAAGATTTAACATCACTGTATTTGGACTAACCATCTTTTCTTTGAGCATTTCTTTACAAAGTTCTTTAACATTCATTGGTCTGTCATTTCTTTCAAAAATTCTTACCAAGATATCAACAACTTGTCCTCCTTGATATCCCCATTCTCTCAATCCATAGATTCCAAGACCAAGATTAACAAACATATCATTATTTTTTACTAATTCATTATGTACAGTATTCACTTTGATATTTTTAGCTGGGAACCATTCCATAATCTTTGAAGGTAATTCTTGGAAATGAATTGGTTTATTGATTCTTCTCATAGTGTAAAGAATCTTAAGTTTGATAGTCTTTGGATTTACATCAGCAAATTCTGGCAATCCGATCTTTCCATCAAATACATTTACTTCTCTAATAGATTCAAAGAAGTTTACATAGAAGAGATCATTCTTCAAATAATGTACATCTTTATAATCCTTAGCAAAGTTATCTTTCATATATCCGATGAATTCATACAAATCTTGACTCTTAGTTCTCTTGTCAAAATAAGCAGAGATTTCTAATACCATCTTTGTCAAAAGATCTTCATATAATGGTTCCAAATAGAACGCCTTATTTAAGAATTTATTTCTCTTGAGGTATGTTACATCAAAGTCTGATACAAGGATAAGTTTAAGTTCTTGTTTAGAAAACTTGAAAATATTCTTATTAACCATCTTAGAAATCAATACATCTTCACAAAGGAATCCTCCATGAACATCAAGAATCTTTTTAGCTTCAGAAAGAACTTCCATATATACTTCGTTTCCAACAATCAATCTTCTAAATCTCATAAGCGCTTGAGTTTCTATTTGTCTGATTCTTTCTCTTGTTAGACTATATTCCTTACCTATTCTTTGAAGAGGAATTTCTTTTGATCCATCAAGTCCAAACTTCTTCATAAGAACAAGTCTTTCCTTTGGTTTACAGTATATCAAAATATCTTTGAGATTAGTTTTCTCAATATCTACTTTAATTTTCTTGTCATCCATTTTCACATTAAAATTCATTTTGGAAACAACTAAGAATATAAAAACACATAAACTTACAAATATATAAAGATTAGGATTTTAATGTCAAGCAAATTTTACCAAAATAAACATTCACGTGATAACTATTATATCTCAAACTTTACATCTAATTCTTCTTTTTTTTAACAAAATATGTATAATAAAAACACTTATACATTAAATTTAAAAACCATCACATCTCAATCCTGAACTATATATTCTTTACCTTCAAGTTTAACTAATCCTTTTTCTTTTGCCTTTGACCAACTTCCAGAAGCGAGCAAATCCACACATTTCACTACTTCAGCCTTAATAAATCATTTTTCAAAATCAGTATGAATAGCTCCTGCTGCCTGAGGCGCAGTCGATCAAATAGGTATAGCCCAAGCTCTAGATTCCTTTTCTCCTGTAGTAAAATAATACATAAGTCCTACTTTATTGTATGCCAAAGCAATCAAATCATCCAAGGTAGGAATATGAGTAACCTTATCCATTTCCAAAAGCTCTCTTATAAATTCTTGCTTTTCTTCTCCTTCTAGTTCCATCATTTCAGATTCTAACTTTGCACAAACGATAGAAACAGGACTTTGTAATTTTACCATAAATTCTTCCTGAATTTTATGTGCATAAGGAATATCTTCTTGAGAAATATTGATAGCATATACAAATGGCTTCATCGTCAAAAAATTATATGCCTTGATAAGTTTCCATTCTTCTGCAGATAGATATTCTTTGAGACTATGAGCAATCTTTCCTTGTTGTAATACAGCCTGAATCTGAACAAGAACCTCTGCCAATTTAGCATCATCCTTGTTAGCAGCCAATTTAGCTCTTTTTTGGATATTTGGCAAAACTCTTTCTATTTGTTCCAAGTCTGCAAGAATAAGTTCCGTATTAATTATTTCTACATCCCTCATTGGATCTACACTTCCTTCTACATGAACCACATCAGTCTCCTTAAAATATCTCAATACTTGTACAATCGCATCTGTTTCTCTAATATGAGAAAGAAATTTATTTCCAAGTCCTTCACCTGCACTAGCTCCTTTCACCAATCCCGCAATATCCACAAATTCAATCGCTGCATAGACGATTTTTTGAGTATTAGACATCACAGAAAGCGCTTCCAATCTTTTATCTTTTACATTTACAATACCTACATTTGGTTCTATCGTACAAAAGGGAAAATTCTCAGCTGGAGCTGAATATGATTTCGTCAACGCATTAAACAACGTTGATTTACCTACATTTGGCAATCCTACAATACCTACTTTCATCTCTACAAAACAAAAATTAAAATCTGACACAATTCACGTATCAGATCGTTTTTTAAGGATTTACTAAAAAAAGACAATTGGATATTTACTATAAAAATATGGGCAATGGGAAATCAGAAATCTAATTAATCTCCAAATCAATATGTTTTACTTGAGGAAATTTCTTTTTAATTACAGCCTCTACCTCATCAATCCTTGTCCCAATAAGTCTTGGCAATCTTCCCGTAAAATCTATACAAAATTCTAAAAATGCCTGATAATCTTCTTTTACTTCCTCATATTCATTTCTAAAAAAATTATTTTTTCCAAGTTCTCTCATCAGAGCCGTTCCATTACATTCAATTTCACACTTAATATGGTAGGCATTAACATCCAAGATACTAGATTTAAAATCCAACACTTTATCAATAATAGAATCTGATTCCAATATTTCTATAATTTCTTCTTTAAGTTCCTGAGGAATTGCCTTCCCTATCAAAAAAGATCTATTTTTTGCAATCAAAAATACGGCCATTACCGCCAACAAAAATCCAACCACAAGAGAACCAACAGAGTCCCAAAGAGGATTTTGAGTTATTTGATACATTCACAAACTCAGCATAGCAACTAAGACTCACAATAAAGCGATTCCATCTTCATAAACAACCGCTAAAATTACAGGATCACCATCCCACAAAAGTTCTTTCCAAGAAGCATCTTCATCTTGTCTTCTTAATTCTTTAAGAGCTACTGCAAAAGTAAATCATTCTACCACAAAAGCAGATATCAATGCGATAATAGTAAAACTACTCAAAGAGATAGCATGAGGTTCTAATAATCATTCAATTCCATGATACAAAGTCACACCTGCACCAAGAAAAAATATTCCACATGCAGATATCAATGCCCAAAGAAATCTTTCTTTACCAAATCCATACGAAAAAGTATCATTCGCTGCTCTAGACGAACTTTTGATACCAACCATCAATAAAGATTGATTTAGCAAATCTGCTAAACTATGGATCGCTTCTGAAAACAAAGCTCACGATCCTGACATAGAAAATCCAATAAATTTAATAACCATAATACACATATTTCCCAAGAGAGCGGCAAACACTGACCAAAATCCCTGCTTTCTCGAACCCGACGACGACATTTTTCATTATATAAACTAAATGAAAAGAAGTATAATAAATCACCAATCAAAAACAAGAGATATCTACGCAGGAGTAGAAGTTGAAGCGTCTGATGCCGAAGAAAACGAATCATCATTTGACACACCTAATCTCGCTCAAATTTCAGCATCCACAAATTCCCTTTTTCTTCCATATTTCTTTCCAGAATATTCTTGCAAAATAGGAACTATCTTAGGATTTTGATAATCTTTTGTATAAATAGCATTCATAGAAAATACTCTTGTTGTAGCATTATCTATATTCAATTTAATATATGCTTTATAGTTTGCAATACCTACAATATCTTGCCCAGTTAATACTGGTTGATATTCTTTTTCCAAAAATTCAGCATCGGGAGCACCAACTTTAAATGATTGCATCGTACCAACGTTACCAAATACCGCTGCTTTTACATCTCCCTTACCTCAACCATCTCCACCAAGTCCTTTGGCTGGTTCAAGCTGTGCAATATATTGGTGAGCCATAATCAAACATAATCTATACTTTCTAGCTTCAGACAAGATATCGGCAAAAGTACCAGATACAAAGTTCTGGAATTCATCCACATACAGATAAAAATCCTTTCTATCTTTTTCTGGTATTCTTGCTCTAGCCATAGCCGACGTATATATCTTTGACACGATAATCATACCCAAAAGCTGAGCATTCAATTCTCATATTTTACCTTTACTAAGATTGATAATAAGTATCTTTTGATTATTCATTACGTCTTCAAACGTAAATGCTGATTTTGTCTGTCCAATAATATTTCTAATAAGTCTATTCGTATTGAATGACACAAACTTCGCAGACAAGTAAGGAATAATTTCTTGTTTTTCTCTATCTCCCATAGATGCAAATGTCTTTTCCCATCGGTTTCTAACTACTGCATTTGTTACTTTCTTACATTTATATTCTCTATAACTTTCATCAGTAAAAAGTCTGACCACATCAAGCAAAGTTGGTCTATCTTCAAAATCTTCAAGCAACGTAAGACTTCCATATTTAAAATATTCTTGAAGTCTTGGTCCAAAGATTTCCGGTCCAAACATTTTCAAGAAGATTTCTGTAGCGTCATTTACTACTCTATCTGCTTCATCCAAAGTTTGGATTTCATAAAGATTAAGTCCCATAGGCCTATCTTCATTACCAGCATCAAAATATACCACATCTTTTGCTCTTTCTTTTGGAATATATGCCAAAACATCTTCAGCCAAGTCTCCATGTGGATCTATCAAACAAAGCCCATCACCATTCCAAACATCTTGTCTCGCCATTGTTTGTAAGAATACTGACTTTCCAGTACCCGATTTTCCAATACAGTAATGATGTCTTGTTCTATCATCTCTCTTCATATAAATAGGAGCAATATTGTTTCTATATATATTTGCACCAAGCAATACTCCATCTTTAAACACTTTATATCCATAGACTTGTTTTTCCACTACTTCTTTTACGTATTTTAAACCATCTTTTTCTACAATTTCCTTACCTTGCAATTGTTCATTAGTAAATTCTGTAAGTGGTGTTAATTTATCTTCTTTAACCATCTTAGATCAAACAGCTCGACTATGAGGATTATCTTCAAGCATTTTAGAAAGATTACCTCATTTATATGTTTCTGCCAATCTTCCATTAATTATATAATTTCAATCATTAGACATATGTAAAATTGGCAAATTTTCAGGAGCAGGCAAAACTTTATACTGCATCCATGAAATAATAGGAGCACGATTATACATATTATCAGGAAAGTGGAACAATGAAGCTAATTCATTAACCCCAAAAATATTTTTCTTAAAAAAGAATGTTGTTAATTTAAACAATGTAGCAAATTTCCACATTGGCTTAAAAAAGAATCAGAGAAGATCATGTTTCGTATTTTGATCATTCAATTCATTTCCATATTCGTCCCCATAAATATTATATGAACTCACTAAGATATCCAAGTTTGAATCTATTCTTTGTTGTTCATTAGTTGAAGTAACCAAAAGTAATGAAGCCTCATAATAAGGTAGCGCTGCAGATTCTCACATAGCATTAAGATAATCTTCCTTTGCTTTTACCATACGCACAAAATCTTTACCTCCTACCATACCTCCTTCTTGTTCTTGTTGCTGAGGATTTTTATCCTCAGATCATTTAAACAAGAAAGAAATAAGATGAAAAGGATTCAACATTTTAAGAAAATTCTTTGTTTTATAATGAGGATCTGTATATCTTTTATCATTTCTATACAATCATTCAGCCCACTTTTGAACCTTTCTATTAAACCAATCTCCAACCGGCTTAATTGGCATCACAACACTTACTGTATCTTCTTTAGAAATCTTTCCTATAGCATCTATAAGATTATTGATTGGATCATCTGGTTGTTGCTTAAATGTTTTGATATTAAATACTTGTGATTTTTTAGAAACCAAAGACATGATATCATAATATTTTCTATTAAACATCTTAGGCGCATCTACTCTTTCTATAGAACAATCTGCATATTGTGCTGAAATAGCTCCTTCTACAATCTTTTGGTACTCAGGATAAATACCTATCATAAAGGAAAGTAATCCATTTTCATAATGATAAACAAACGTAAGTTTTGGCTTATTAAAAAACCATCTCATTACAGTATCCCAAGCACTCAAATCACCAAGTTTATGAAGATTATGAAAAACCTGAGCCATACGACCAATCTTTTCTTTCATATCTTTTGCTATTTCCTTCTCTTGTTCACGATCAGATTTACCATCATTTCTAGGAAATATTACTTTTAGATAAATTACTCTATTTGCATTAAGCACATCATAAAAGAAATGAATAAGTTTTTTAAATGATTTAACAAAAATATATAACAAAATCACTATTCAAATAGACCAAAAAGCATACCCAGCCCAAACTTTTATCGTAGATAATCACAGCATTTCTGAAAAATTAAATTGCGTAGTAGTAGCTGTTGTTGTTTCTGTCTTAGAAGTATTTGTTTGCTCTTGAGTTGGAAGAGTTTGCGGAGCATTGATCATATCTTTTGTATACTGACTTCTCTTAAACAAAAAATTTTTCACTCCAGAAACACTACCCATCAATTGAAGACAAGTAGATTTATCATTACCTCGAGACAAAGTAGTTATTTTAGAAATATTATCTGCTAGATAAGGATTTTTTGAATATTGAGCATCTAACAAATTTTCACAGGTGGAACGATCCATAAATTCAGAATAAGGGTAAATACATATATGTCATTCCGGCTTTGTCGGTTGGAGCCGGAATCCAATCTAAAATTAGATTCTATTCTTATTATACTCAGAATTCAAAAAAAATCCCAAAAAAACAAAAAAACACAAACAAATACCCTTGCCTTTTTCAAAAAAACGTATCCAAACAAAAAATCTTTTCTAAAATTTGACAAATCTAAATTTTTAGAGTAAAATTAGATATATTTTATTATTTTATCCCAAAAACATGACAGGGACAAGTGAAAAAAAATTAAATACTGAAGAAAGTAAAAATATTCTTGCTACTGCAGCCGAAGAAGGTAAAGATCAAGCAAGAAAAGATATTGAATCTGTATTAAACACCATAACAGAAACCAAAAGTGACGGGGTTTGGAAAATTCAAGGAAAAAGAACAAAAGATCTTGTTGAAGAAGGAATGTTATTATGATCTGAACTAGAAAATAAAGTTATTGAACAAGATAAAAATGAGGTTCCAAAAAAAGTAAAAAACATTGCAGTAGAAATAGCAAAAAATTTAGGATGTTACTCTTATCCTGGAACAGAATTTTCTCTAGAAATAAAAAAAACAGGAGATGACTTATATAGTATAACATCAGAAAATATTTTTGAAAACAAACGAAAAGAAGAAAGAAAGTGATATAATAAAGCTGGATATGTAAAAGATATATTAGAAAAATATCTCACAGAAATTAAAAATAATACAATCAAAAATACGGAAACAGGAGAATTAATAGATATTACTACTGCATACAAAGCTAGACTTGATACACCTTGATTTAATGAATATGGAAATGCAGGATTATGATATCTTGATATAGCAAATAAAGCGGCAAAACCTTTTGAATTTTCATTTATTTCTGAATGAGATTCTAATTTGATAAAGTTTACATTCAAAGTAGAAGTTTCTACAGTAAAAAAAACAGTTCTTCAAGAATAGTTGACATTACAATAAAAAATATAAAATAAGATGGATTTTTAACAGCAAATATATATATTAAAATCAGTTTAATTTGTAAAACCAAATAATGAACTGATTTTTTTCAAAAAAAGCAAAAGAACATATTAATAATATTCCACAAACAGGTATTGAGGAAGAAATTTTAAAAAAACGATGACTTTCTATCGGATATTTTCAAGAAATTATAGGACAGATAATTAAAATATGAGAAAATGAAAGTATAGAAGACTTAAAAAAATTAGAAAATATAATAACAGAATGAATTCATACTATACAAAATAAGACAAACAGAGAACATATTGAAAATTTTCGAAATCAAGAAAAAATGAAAACACAAGGAAAAATAAGAACAATAGTAGATATCTTAAATGAAGTCATAGAAGAATATATAATTGAAGGTAAAGAAAAAAACCAAAATATTTTCAAAGAAATTCAAAGAAACATCAAAAATATAGAAAAAATTATTCATTTTCTTCCTATGGATGAACAAAAAGAACGAAATAATAAAATAACAGGATATAAAAGATATCTTGAAATAAAATAACTTCCCTTGAAATCTTTCCCAAAACTCCTATATACAAAGGTATGAAAACAAATACTTTATCAGTAGTAGTGGTCAACTAACAAGAGAGATTAAAGGAAAAATCCAATCTCTCTGATTTCTCTAATCAGAGATTTTTTTTAGCTTAAAAATATATCACCATGTCAAACAAGTACGATGCCAAAATTTCTGAAGCCAAATGGCAAGCTTACCGAGATGAACAAAAAACATATGCGTTTGATCTTCAAAATACAGAAAAACCCATTTTTTCTATAGATACACCTCCTCCAACAGTTTCAGGGAAACTCCATATTGGTCATATTTCTTCATTTACTCAAGCAGAACTCATTGCTAGATACAAAAGAATGACTGGATATAATGTATTTTATCCTATGGGATATGATGACAATGGAATTCCTACAGAGATCCTCGTAGAAAAAGAATTAGGAATCAACATCAAAGATATCGAACGCCAAGATTTTGTGCAAAAATGTCTCGAAGTTAACGTAAAATATAGAGAGATATACAAAAATCTTTGGAAAAAAACTGGACTCTCTGTAGATCGAACAAGATCTTACGCAACTATTTCTCTTGAAGTACAACAAATAGCTCAACAAGAATTTCTTAAACTTTACAACAAAGGAAATATTGTATGTAAAGAATTTCCTGCGTTACGATGTACAAAAAATCAAACAACTATCGCACAAGCAGAGACTGAAGACAAAGAATTTGAAGAATTTTTCAATGATATTGCATTTACTCTTGAAGATGGTACAGAACTCGTAATCGCTACTACTAGACCAGAAATGATTTCTAGCTGTAAAGCTGTTTTTGCTCATCCAGATGATGAAAGATATCAAAAATATTTTGGGAAAATGATTACTACTCCGCTTGGAGATACAGTTCCCCTTCTTGCAGACGATAAAGCAAAAATAGATAAAGGAACAGGACTTGTTATGTGTTGTAGTTATGGAGATGAAGTAGATGTGTACCGATTCCAAAAACATAAATTAGAACCAAAGATCATCATAGATAGATATGGTCGTATGCAAAACACCAATACAGAAATTGATGGACTCAAAATAGAAGAAGCTAGAAAAAAGATTATGGAAATATTAGAAGCTAAAGGAGTAGTTCGCAAAAGAACACCTATCACTCAATCGAAACAAATTTCAGAAAGAGGTAAGGTACCTGTAGAAATCATTCCAGTTCGTCAATGGTTCGTAAACTTACTCGATAAAAAAGATACCCTCCTCAAACTCAATAATGATATGCAATGGCATCCAGAATTTATGAAAAAAAGATCTGATGATTGGATAGAAAACCTCCAATGGGATCGAAATATTTCTAGATCTAGAAAATTTTGAATACCTATCCCTGTTTGGTATAGCAACAAAACAGAAGAAGTGATTTTACCTACAGCAGAACAATTAGCAAAAGGATCTATAGATCCTACAAGAGATTTTCCTGAAACACTTCCTGATGGACATACAAAAGAAGATATTAGACCTGAAACATTAGTATTAGATACATGGTTTACTTCTGGACTTACACCACTTATCAATCAAAAATTTGCTGAAAAAGATGGATTCCAAGGAAACCTCATGCCATTTGATATGAGACCTCAAGCTCATGATATCATCCGTACTTGGCTTTTGTATACAACATTACATAGTTATCTCAGAGAACAAAAAGCTCCATTCAAAAATATTATGATGTCTGGATATGTATTAGCTGGTAAGGGAGAAAAAATTTCTAAATCTGCAGGAAATGCGAAAACCGGTCCTGAAGAACTCCTTACTCAACGAGGCGCAGATCCTGTAAGATACTGGGCTTTAGGAGGACAATTAGGTAAAGATATTGTTTTCGAAGAAAATGAAATCAAAAATGGACAAAAACTTGTTACAAAACTTCGAAATGCTTTCCAATTTGTAAAAATGCAATTAGGAGAACTTTCATGTTCACAAGCATTAGCGCTCAATCCTCAAGATCTCTATCCAACAGACAAATGGATTCTTTCTCGTCTTATGACAACGATCAAAAATATGAGAAAAGAATTAGACAACTACGAATTTGGATTAGCAAAGATCAAATTTGAAGAATTCTTTTGGAGAGATTTCTGTGACAATTACCTTGAATTTATTAAACTCAGAACATACAAACCAGAACTCTTTGAAAATGGACAAAAGAAAAAAGAATCTGCTCAATTTACCCTTGTTGTTGTTTATAGAGCAATCATTAGACTTATAGCTCCATATTTACCGCATATTACTGAAGAAATCTATCAAGACTATTTCAAAGAAGAACTCAAAGAAAATTCAGTTCATACAACAAGATATCCAACAGGAGATTGACTCAAAAATCTTACTTCAGAAAACATCAATATAGACACACTTATCTCTATCGTAGAACAAGTGAGAAAATACAAATCAGAACAACAAATCTCTATGGGTGCTGAATTAGAATCCATTACTATCACTTGTACACTACAAGATCAAGAAATTATAAAAGACTACCTCGATGATCTCAAAGGAGTAACGAAAGCAAAAGAAATTAGTTTTCAAGAAGGAAACGAAATAAACATAACAATTACTCCTATCACACAACAAGACAAATAATTTAAGAATACATCCCATCATATGGGGTGTTTTTCTTTTTTTGTCAAATCTTTTTAATTACAATAAGTATCCAAACCTCAAAAAACCTTGTAATCTCAACAAAAAAATATATTTAGACAATATTAGACACCAAAACATAATAATTATCAACTACACATTATTCACTACTAACTATTTTCTCTATGTCTTTTTACCAATCCGAAGTACGACAAACTATACAAGATATCATCTACCAAAAACCAACATTTTCTATAAATCTCTTTGGAAAGGACTATTTTTGAACCATCAAAACAAAAAAAATAGGATTTTTTACACTAAAACGATATCAAATACTAGGAGTAGAACTACCAGAAGACCCTGAAACGATAAAAAAAGAAATCAAAAAAATCAAAAAAGAGTTTTGAGATAAAAAATCAAATATTTTCTTTCAATTATGAGTAACAAATGAAATAATCTCCTTTGATATAAAAGATTTTATAAACAATGATTTTTGAGCTGATCTAAGAGAAAATAGAATATTTTTACGCAATTTTTTAAACAACGACTACAGTCTACAACATGCTTTCAGAGAAAATATGCCTGAAAGTGGAATAATCTACGACATCACCAAAACAGATGAAGAACTAATCTCTGAAATGAACAAAGCATCCAAAGATCGTGTCAAAAAATGAATTAAAAACAATACTCAATTTGAAGAACTAGATGAAAAAGAATACGACATTTTCTTTGATAAACGACAAGAGACAGCAGGAAAAAAATGATTCAACACCATACCCAAAACTCAATATCTAAAACTCATCAATTTTTTAAGAGAATACAAACAAGGAAACATCTTCGTAAGCAAATACAATGATGAAATCTTAGCGGGAGCTATATGTATTTATTACAAAAAAAGTATAGTTTGTCTCTACAGTTTTGCCGACAGACAAAAAAACAATGTAGGAGGACAACAATACATGAAATTCAAGATATTTACACGAGGAAGAGAACATGGATTCACCACATGCGATATGATGTGATGAGCTCCTACGGGATTTCCAGAACATGAACTCGCTAGTGTAAGTGCTTTCAAAGAATCTATGGGAGGAATTAAAACAGAATACTATGGAAACTATGATATTGTATTACAATCATGAATATACAAATTTTTCAAACGATATTACTCTCGAAAAAAATAATTCAATTTTTGTCTAATTAAAAATGTTATGAATAAAATACGCCAACACATAAAACACAGTTTTAAAGAAAGTTTTTTTAGTGGGAGAACTATCGCTACAGTTTTAATACTACTTCTTATCATCAAGCAAATTGTAGTATATGCAGCATATGGAAGTCAAATACAAACTAGCATTATAAATACATTACTCATATATCTCTGATTCTTTGGAAATGATTTAATGATTTTTGGAATCATCTTATTGTTTGTATTTATCAACCTAAATCACAAAAATAAAGTAGTAAAAACCATATTAAATGGAGCAAGTTTTCTCCTACTCTTATTATTTTTCGTAGATATTATTACTATATTTTTTTTTCAGAGCAGACTATCTATTTTTGAACTCTATAGCTTCTTTTCTACATCAAATGGACTATATTTCTTCAATTATATAGCCCTGACAATAGGATTATTTTCATCATTATGTATTACAAGTTTCTTCTTTACCCAAAAATATTTCAAAAAACTCAAAGAAAAACAAATCCAACGAATGATTGCAGTCCGATTTTTTTGTCTTTCATTATGTTTTAGTGCAGTAAATTTCTTTTCAAACAACAATAAAGATCTCGTAGAAAACATATTATCATTAAACATACAAACACGATCTCAATCAAACTGAGCAACGCTATTTTGAAGTGGAGAAAATATCAAAAAATATGGAAGTTATTTCTGAAATATACAATGAGAAAATGAAAAAACAAACGTTATCTTGGTATTTGCAGAATCATTTTCTACGATAGATTCCAAAAGAGCTGGAGGTC
Source organism: Patescibacteria group bacterium UBA5124 (assembly GCA_002414185.1). GTDB lineage: Bacteria > Patescibacteriota > Gracilibacteria > Absconditabacterales > Absconditicoccaceae > UBA5124. Next base: position 19,532 of record DHYS01000001.1, read on the forward strand.
TCTACGACAATCTACCACTCTTTGATAAGATACAAAAAGATGGAATAACATTTACCAATTTTATTGCCAATTGATGTACCTCAGAAACAGCTCATATAGCACTATTACAATGAGTAGAACCACGAGAAACACCACTTCAAAACAGCACACAAAGCTATGACAAATATATTTGATACACTAGCTCATTACCAGTTTTTTTCAACAGTCTATGATATCAAACCACATTTTTGAGTGCTGTTGGACTAGATTTTTTGAATCAAAGAGATTTTCTTTCATGATTACAATTTCAAAAAATAATAGGAGAAGAAGAATTCAAAAACGAAAAGAAATATGTATTTAATGCTGCTCCTGACAATTCCTTATACAACAAAGCTATTGATATCGTCAAAGAATATCAAACAGGAAGTAAACCATATTTCTTAGCTATGCAAACGATATCTTCACATAGACCCTATGACACTCCATATGGAAGCAAAACAGACGAAATGTTTAAGTATGTAGATAGAAGTATGTATGCTTTTTATCAGAAATTAAAACAAACCTGATTTTTCAACAACGGTGTTCTCATTATTGTTGGAGACCATAGAAAAATGGAAGCTATTAGCAAAGTAGAATTTGATAAATTTGGTATGAGTACTCATTCAAGAGCAGTAGCCACAATAATAGGAACAGGTATCAAAGCAAATACATTTAATAGCAATATTATCCAACATACCGATATTTTCAATTCACTAAAATATTTAGTAGGAAACAAAAACACGACAGTTTCTAAATTATTTAACAATGCGTTCACCAACGAATCTCAAAGAGATCGATGAGTTCGCTATTGTCGTTTTGCAGAAAAAACCTATGCAGTAATCAAAAAAAACTGAACAGCGTATAGACTCACTCCAAGTAGAGATTTCCCGATCATCAGCTACATAAATAGCTATAAATATTTTCAAGCAGAACACTTATTATGACTTACAAATACAGGAAGCACTATATTATCTACCAATACTGAACAAAACAGCTGATGATACACCATTATAGCTCATGCAGGAGGGCCATACAAAGGACGATTAGCTAATGCTGCTGCAACATTTCAAAGAGCAAGACAAGACGGAGTAGATGGTATAGAATTTGACGTAAGCTATACCAAAGACAATAAAAATATTATTATGCACTGACCTAGTCTAATCACGACCGTTTGCTGACCAAACAAAGCCGTTACTGGATATACCTTATCAGAACTAAAAAAAACATGTAAAATTAGAAATGGTGAAGAGATACAAACTCTTGAAGAATTTCTTACAAGAGTACAAAATCAGTTTGATTATTTTTTCTTAGAAATAAAAGTACATGACCAGAGTAAATCAGAACAACAAACTTTGGATGCAATCGATACAGTACTCAAGTTAGGATTAGAAGACAAAGTAATATTTATTTCATATGATAGAACAGCCAATTATATCATATGATCACACAAAAAAATAAGAGCCTGACGAGATAGTTATTACGCAGAAGAGGTAGATCTTATTCACGATTTTCCTCACGAATTCTATCTTATCAACAAAGATATCATGAACAAAGATACGGTAAAACTAGCACAAGCTATGAACAAAAAATTTGTAGTATATACCGTAAATACAAAAGAAGATTTTGATAAAGTAAGCGAACTATGAGCCAAAATGATCATGACAGACAATCCTCCTCTAATAGAAAGTTTTATAAAAAATAAAGAAATTTTGACAAAATAATATCGTCGGGATATAATGAGATATATTTATTCTTTTTTAGAAAAATATGAATAAAAACGAATTTCATTGAAATATCCAAAAAGAGATTGCCGACAACGGAATCATAAACAATATATTCAAAGAACAAGTAGATTATATACCAACTCAAATAGGAAGTATTCAAGAAAATTCTTTAGAAGATTTACTCATTTTAGACGATACTCAAACTCTAGTAAAAGAGAAACTAATCAAAAAAACAGAAGAGATTATAACTAAGATAAGAATCACAGAACTAGAAGACAATAAATATAATGATAGATATAAAAAAGAGATGTCGATTATTATAAAAAACCTACAAGAAATACAACAAAAACTTAAAAAGAGAAAAGGAGAGAATGATATAACATATTTCAAAGAAATTGATAAAAACATTCAAGAAGAAAATAAAATAACAACACTTTCCATCACTATTCTAAAAACCATAGATAAAGCATTTGAGTTAATTAAATTAATTGAAAAAAAATATCTTAATCTAAAAAAACAAATAGAAACTGAAAAAGATAAATTTGAAAAAGATTATTTAGAAGAAATAGATATTTTAAAAGAAAATTTAATTATAAATCTAGAATCATTAAAAAACTATAGCAAATATGAACTCTCTGAATATTCAAAAGAAGAAATAGACGAAATCAAAGAAACTATAAAAGAAACTAGAGAATATAATCAGATATTATCAAATTTAATTTCATAATACATCATGGAAGATCTTATCATCATAGGAGCCGGGGCATCAGGATTATTTTTTTCCATCAATACTCCATCTCACATCAAAAAAACAATTCTTGAAAAATCAGACAAAATAGGATCCAAAGTCCTCATGTCATGAGGAGAAAGATGTAATCTTTCCAATACAAATATTTCTATAGACAATTATTTTTGATCAAATACACAAGCTCTCCATAGTCTATTCAATACTTTTTCTTATCCAGAAATACTAGATTTCTGTGAAGCTAACCACATACAAACAACTACTGAACCAAACTGAAGAATTCTTCTCAAAAGCGGAAAATCCAAAGAATTGGTAGATTTTCTCATCAAACAAGCACATACAAACAACACGCAAATTCTGACTAATCATGAAGTTTTGTCTGTTTCCAAAGCAGGAGAGATTTTCACCATTCATACTTCCAACGGCGAATTTCAAACTAAGAAACTAGTCCTCGCTACGGGAGGAAAATCCTACCCACAAGCAGGTGCTACCGACATCGGCCGACAGATAGCCTCAGCCTTCGGTCACACCATATCACCTATTCACCCCGGCCTCTGTGGACTTGAAACCAAGGAAAACCTTTCCTCCCTCACCGGAAACTCCTGCTCCGCAACAATAAATCTCTATCATAATAATAAACTTATTCATCAAGAAAAAGGACCTCTCCTCTTCACTCACCGAGGAGTTTCAGGACCTACAATTTTCAATACCACCGTCGCTCTAGGAAATTATCTTAATCAAAAAAAATCAAACAACGAATATAGTCAATTTACCCTAGGTATAACCATAGACAAAAATACTACTATCAAAAAAATAGCTGATTTTTTTCACCTCTCGACAGTATCAGAAAATATTCTCCATATTCACGATATTCGCCCTCGAACCGAAGCCAAAGTTACCGTATGAGGAATTCCCCTCAACGAACTGAAACCAAATTTTGAAAGTAAAAAAATCCCAGGATTGTATATCCTAGGAGAACTTCTTGATATTACTGGGAAAACCGGTGGTTTCAATCTTCAACGATGCCGAACATCAGCTCGACACTGTGCTCAAAATATAACATAGACATCTATACTTCTTCATCTTCAGTATCGCCCTTTATTGATTCTTTAACAGCTTCATCAAAAGCTCACATAATATCAGGATCATCCATCAATCATTCCTTTTCAAAAATATCTTTTATCTGAGCAATTTTTTGATCTGTTTCAGTCCACTCCTGTGCATCCATGATAGTAAGATCCACATCTTGATATTTAGTCATTAGTATTCATAAAAAATTAAATTATATATCAAATCGTTATCCAAAAGATATAAAAAATCAAGTTCTTTATCCAAACACAAACGCATGCTCCAACCAGGATACCAGAAACACTGCCAGATAACAAACAAATGAACTATCTATACCTTTAGCAATTTTAGAGATTTTTCCCGAACTAGTGAAGATAACAATCAAATCCAAAACCGAACAAGCATATCTCTCGATAGCTCAACTATCAAAGGAATGAACATATATATATGCCCTTTTATGTGGCACAATTGGATAGGACATACTATCATAGAGTTTCTCTTTACAGATAACAAAACAATCTGCCTAACCGTAGAATCAGAACTCCAAATCCTCAAACAATATAGTATCATCAAAGGATTTTTCCCAGGATATCGCATTAGATACATCCGATGAAGTCCCAAAGATATCATCAATCTCAGAATATTTAGACACGAAAAAGTATACAAATATCCTATTCATTTAGATATATTAGCAATACAAAATCTCTTCCAAGACCTTGTAAAAGAAACAAACAAATGTGAAAACAAACCACAAAAATATAATCTGATTTTTAATAATTGTACATCTTGAATTCGAAAAACAGCTAGAAAACATCTCTCGATTTCCAAACGACATTATAGCTTATTATTTAATACTTTTTTACCAAATTTTCTCCAAAAATTAGGAGTAGTAAAACTCTCTGAAAAAAAAGAAATTACAAAGAAAATATAATTACAAACTAAACCCAACTTTCTTGTATACTTCAGCTATTTTTTTCTCTGAAATTGCATTTACTTTTTCTGAATTTTTTTTCAAAAGATCGACAATTTCTTGATCTTTTATACTAGCATATTTTTCTTGAATAGGCTTCAAAAAAGCCAATAATTTTTCATAAAGATAATCTTTAGCTTCTTTATAACTAAGTCCTCCAGCTTGATATCTACTTCTCAATGATTGATTTTCTTCTTCATTCAAAAACAACTTACACATATTATACACATTACACGTATCAGGATCTTTAGGTTCTTCTACTGTTTTAGTGTCTGTAGGTATTTGTTTTACCTTTTTCAAAAGTATTTTTTCATCATCCAAAAGTCAGATATAATTATTGTATGATTTACTCATTTTACGTCCATCTATTCCTGGCACTACAGCAACTTCATTTCTTATATAAACATCAGGCAATTTAAATATTTCTCCATATGCTTTATTAAACTTTTGAGCTATATCTCTGGCATATTCCACATGTTGTTTTTGATCTTTTCCTACAGGCACAATATCAGCATCATAGAGCAAGATATCTGCAGCCATAAGAATTGGATAACAAAAAGTTCCTACACTGATCTCACCAGCTTTACCTTTTGCCAAAGCATCTTTATAACTATGCATTCTCTCCATAGTACCCATGATCGTCAAACAGGTAAGCACCCAGTTAAGCTGAGCATGACCAGGAATATCCGCAGGATTATAAATCATAAATCTTTCAAGATCTGCACCACAAGCAGCATAAAGTTTAAGTACCGTTAATGTATTTTTTTTCAATTCTTCTCCATTATGTATTTGCGTATATGCGTGCATTGTCGCTAAAAACAAAAATATATCTGCATCAGGATTGTCTTGAGATAACTGAATAAGTGGCTTTATAGCTCCAAAATAATTTCCAATATGAAATTGTTCTCCTGTTGGTTTAAGTCCTGTTAATATTCTTTTCGCCATAATCAAAGAAAAAAAGAGGTAAATAGTACTGGTCTATATTTAAAGTTTCTTACAATAATTTCAAAGGGAAAACTAATAAATTTAAAGTTGATTTTTTATAACATCTATATATAATAAATGTCAATAATTTATATTATATATAAACATATTATGGAGAAAAAACCACTTAGAGAAATTATAAACACAGGAAATAAAGCAGAAACAACTCTTGAAGAATACAAACAAATAGCTGAAGAAAATATGGTAAATATTTTCAATTTAATCACTGAAGAAAAAAAAATACCAGTAAAAGATTTTTTAGAAAATAATGATCACTGAGCGATACACACATATAATGTATTCAAAAAAGCACTGGAAATAGCAAATGAAATAGAAAAAGAAACAGGAATAAAGACAGATAAAACACTATTATATATTATGAGCTGAATGCACGATTCTGGAAGGTTCCGTACCCCTATAATTCATAAAGATGATACTGATAATATAATACAAGCTAAGAAAAAAAAACAGACAAGATCAGAAAGAAACCACTGAAGTTATTGAGTTACACAAATAAAATTAGCAATCATAAAATTAAAAGAAAAAGGAATTGAAATATCTAAAGAAGAACAAGAAAAGATAAAAGACTACATCTACAATCATGACTTTTTTAATACAAGACTAGATTGATCTAAATATAAAGAACCCCAAAGTTTAGAAGGACAAATAACAAGACTAGCAGATAGAATAAGCGTACCCATAGAGGAAGAGATTATAAGATATCGAGAAACAGGGAAAAGATTAAAAACAGTATATTTCAAAGACGAAATTACATTTCAAGAAAGAATTGATTTCAATTTTGAAAATATGTGAAATTATATAAAATCTGGAAAATTTGATGAATTTACTTTTTTTCTTTCTCTATTATCACAATCTGCTGAAGATTTTTCACATCCAATTTTAGCCAGAATCTATCAGAAACGATCTTCTAGTAAAAAAAATGGAATTGAAAAAATTCTTGAAATTGCAAAACAAGAATGATATTCAAAAACTGATTTAGAAACTATGGAAAATCTTATAAATAAATATATAAACCATTTTTGAATAACTTTTTAAGTTTAATATATATACATGAAAATAGCTATTTGTGGAGCACACGGAGTAGGAAAAACTACTTTATCTAAAATGATTTCAGAAGAGTTTTGATTACCAATATTGCATGATATTGTGGTAGATGCACACAAATTAGGATTTACCATAAATGAAGAAACGCCAATAGAAACACAAATCTGGCTAACAGGTAAACAAGTAGAACAAGAAAAAAAATATACAGCATTCGTTGCTGATAAGTGTATTTTTGATTATCATATTTATGCAAAAGCTTTAGATATGGATAAAGATGTCATTGAAATAACAAGGAAAATAGCAATTAAAACACAGAATTATGATCATATTTTTTATATAAAACCAGAATTTCCTATTGTAGACGACGGATTAAGAAGCACAAATATAGATTTTCAAAATAGTGTCCAAGAAACATACGAAAATTTCATGAAAGAAAACAAAATAAAATATGAATATATCACATGAAGTATAGAAGAAAGATACAACCAAATCAAATGATACATTACCAACAATTAAAAAACAAAAACTTGACATTTACACAAGAAAAAGTATTAACGTAAAACATTAACAAAAACTAAAAAATATGGAAAGAAAATCTGTCGCTTATTATCATCAAGATGGTAGCCTTGTTGCCAGTAACAAAACCGACTTCAGAGAAATCATCGCTAGAGAAGAAGTTGATGAAGGAAATATTGTTGAAGTTGTAAAATACAACATCAATGAAAAAAACAAATCATTCTTCGAACACTATTTCAAAGAAAACGAAGAGGCAACATCTATCATCTTTTTCAACCCAACAAACAGGTTTTTAGCGGTACAACCTGGTACAGCAATGAAAATCATTGATAAAAATAAGCCAAATTTCCGATTAATGAGCAGGGATAAATTTCCCAAATCAAACAGAACAAATTCCGCTCATTTTATTGGCATTATCCTTTCATAGGATACAAAAGACATTCAAAAAACATTACATAAGCCCCTATCGTATCCGGTAGGGGTTTTGTCAAAATTAGATTTGACAATAAAGTACAAATAGCTATACAAAACAAAATATACTTGAAAATATCACTACAAACACTATCTTTTTTTGTAATTATTTTTAGCGTTTATACCCCAAAACCAAATGCCAAAAAAAAATCTTCTATCATTAGCACTAAGTCTAAGTTTACTTGCAGGAAGTTATTTTATTGCAAATATTACCAATGCAGAAGCTCAAATAGTAATAGATCCTATTACCAAAACTATTACTATTACAGGATTAATTCTTTCAACAGGAACTGTTACTACTGGTACTACTGGTACTACAACTACCGGAACCATTAGCTCAACAGGTTCAAGTACAGGTGTTACGGTAAAAACCACATCTACCATAGTAACTACAGCTAGTACGTGAACAGAATTTGAACGTTCACTAAGTTGGCTCTACACCAATGGTCTAACCAAATACGACAATCAAACAGATTTTAGAATGTATGATGGACTTACGAGAGAAGAAGCTGCCAAAATGATAGCACAAGCATATATTGTATTGGGATATACACAAACAACTACAAATACCAACTGTCAATTTACCGACAACAAACTTTTCAATCCAGAACTCTCAGGATATATCCTCAAAGCTTGTCAACGAGGTCTAATGAAAGGAAACAACGGTAAATTTATGCCAACTCAAAAACTCACAAGACCAGAAGCTATGACTATCTTAGTCAGAATGTTTGAAGGGAAAGTATCCTACGAAAACCAAAATCCTCGACGAGCTGATTACTATCTAAAAGGTAAAGCTTTAGGATTAACTACACTCCAAAACACTGCTTTTGATAAAGAAATATCAAGATATGAAATAGCACTCTATATCTACAGATTTCAAAATATCGTAACTAATACATCTCTTTCTATTAGTGCTCAACAAAAAATTCAAGACCTAGGACTCACAGGAACAGTCGCTACATGAACAACAACATCTACAGATACCACATCAGAACTAGCTCAAAAATTTTGAGCCATTGCCAATTCTATTAGTGTAGAAAACGATCCAGAGCTTCAAGAAGCTATTAGATGGATGAATGATAAAGGGCTTACAAGTTATAGTACAATCACAGAATATAAACCATTTGAAGTACTTTTGAGAGAACAATCTGCAAAAATTCTTGATATTTTTGCAAAGGTATTTTCGTTTTCACAAGACAAACTCACAACAACGCTTCCTACAAACTGTCAATTCAAAGATATTAGTAAAGCTGACTGATCACTCATTACACACATAGAAAATATTTGTAAGATGGAAATTCTTCAAGGAGGAAACCAAATTTTCGATCCAAAAGGAACCCTTACCAAAGGACAATTTATTACAGCACTTATCAGACTTGTAGAAGGTAAAAAACTAGATGAAACTTCAAACCCTCGATGGACAAATTATTATCAAAGCGCGTTAAATATGGGTATCGTAGGACCAGCTGATGCTCTTACTTTTGATAGCCCTATCACAAGATATGAAGTAGCATTATTTCTCTATAGATTCAAAATTAAGTATCAAATGATCAATAGTCTCAATACAGATAAATTAGAAAATCAGATCATCAACACTGTTTCTGGTTCTATTCAACAAACAACTACTATTATATCTACAGGAGACTCAACATGAACGATTACATTACAAACTTCTAATATATTTATAGATACAAATTTACTTCAAAATGGAAATTTTGAACTAGGATATATAGAAATATTTGGAAACAAACACAAAGTAGTCAAAACATCTACAGAAAGTTATTTTTCCAAAAATTTTGTACGATACGGAGATATTTTTGATATAGAAAGTGATAAAAAGATCTGAACAATTAGTTTTATAGTAAGCAATAGATTAATCTTGGAAGGAACTATCAGAATGACTTCAGGAAGCAACTATGCGATAGAACAAGTATCAGAAACATCTGCATACTACAAACTCAGACAACTACAATAATTTACGCCTAATCATACGTATGGAAATCAAAAAAATCAACACAGAAACACAAGCACCAATATCCAATGGTCACAGACCCGGAGATTTTGACGAATTTATTGGACAAGATCACATCAAAGGAGTAATCAAAACAGCCATAGATAGTGCAAAAAAGAGAAAAGGACATATCGGACACATCCTTTTTTCTGGTCCAAGTGGATTCGGAAAGACAACTATGGCAGGTATTATTTCCAAACAATCTAGTGTAAATATCAAGACCGTTACCGGATACGCGATTACCAAACCAGCTGAAATCATTTCTATCCTCAATTCTCTCCAAGAAGGAGACATCTTATTTATCGACGAAATCCACAGACTTAGACCAAACATAGAAGAAGTACTCTACATTGCTATGGAAGATTTTGTCATCGATATGGTAATGCCAGAGTGAGGAAATGTGAGGATTCCTATCAATCCATTCACCCTCATCTGAGCCACAACCAAATCAGAATCTATGTCACAACCGATCAAAAACAGATTTGTCTATCATTTCCATTTTATGGAATATACACCACAAGAAAAACAATTTATCATAAACAAATACCTCACTAGTCATGGAATCTCTACATCACCACAACTTCTCATAGACATAGCATCCAAAGTAGATTCTGTACCTAGAGAAATCCACAATTTTTGTATCAAAATCAGAGACTTCGTAATCACTAAAACACATGAAACACATATTACTGAATCTATTCGAGACAATTTTCTTACCCATACCCAAATAGATGACTGAGGTATGACTCCTCTTCACACCAAATACTTAGATATTCTCCGCGAAGCCGATCGTCCTCTAGGACTAAAAACTATCGCAGTCCAATTAGGAATTAATGAAAAAGCCGTCGAAGAAGACATCGAACCACTTCTTATGAAACTCGGAAAAATCGAAAAAAGTGCAGCTGGAAGAGTATTAATTTAGTCATTGCAAGAGGTAACGTGACAATCCATCTCTATGTCATTCCGGTCTAGTCAGATGGAACCGGAATCTAAAAATGAAATAATTTATCTTCCAATATTTTCTTATGAAACAAATTATAATAATTAAATGATGAGACTGTTTTCCAACACAAGAACTATTTTATAAAGCTCTGAGAGAACGAGATTATAATACTTTTTCTACAAAAAAGAAACGAAGAGATTGGATAGCAGATAAAACTCAAGAAAACTATCAAACCATTATCCCCAATATGCCAAACGACAGAAATGCAGACTACGAAGCATGGAAAATATGGTTCGAAAGACACTTTCCATTTCTTTCCCAAGAAGAAACAATTTTAATAGGATGGTCTCTATGATGAAGTTTTTTAGCAAAACGACTTAGTGAAAACAAATTTCCAAAACAAATACAACAACTTCACTTAGTAGCACCTTGTTTTGACAATGAAGACTTTGAAGAAGAAAGTATTGGAAACTTTCAAAGCAATCCAAACTATCTCAAAAATATTCCACCTCAAGTAAATGAAATTTTTCTTTATCATTCAAAAGATGATACTATAGTATCATTTTCACATCATGAAAATTTTAAAAAATACTTACCTAATGCGAAAACTGAAATCTTTGAAGACAGAGGTCATTTCATTCAAGAAACATTCCCTGAGCTTTTAGAAAACATAATAAGATAAGAAGAACCATAACTTTAAAGAAAAATATTCTCCCAGATTATATTAATTTATAACAAACACTTATGAAATATACTATTTGATGATCTTCAGAAGACTTCTATAGATTAAGTTCAAATCGAAATACTGATGAAGAATTACAAAAATATTTTATTACTCCATCAAGTTCTGCTTTAGAAATCATGATAGGAGATGAATCTTGTATAGGAAATTGTTCCCTATCTATAGATCTCCTTAAGCAAAATTTTTCTTATTGTTCAGTTCATGCACCAGAATATGCTTATCACAAAGACGATCCAAAAAGTCACACAATTCTCAAATACTTAGATGAACTATGCCAACGCTATCCAATACAAAATGTAGTAGTTCATCCACGAAAAGTAAAAGATCGAGATATTTTTCTCCAATATCCTAACCTACCAATTTCTATAGAAAACATGGATGATAAGAAACCTTCACATAAAACCCCTGAAGACATAGGAAAAATTTTAGAAAAATATCCATTCTGATTTACTCTGGATTTACAACACTGTTTCGTTAATGATTGTACAATGAAACTAGCCCATGATTTCCACATTGCTTTTTGAGATAGAATCAAAGAATATCATATAAGTGGATTTAAAGAGTGATATCCTCATTATACACTCTTCAAAGCAAAACAAAATCAAATAATTAAAGCTTTAGAAAAAACCAATATACCTATAATTATCGAAAGTACTTTTGATTCATCTGATGATTTAGAAAAAGAAATCAAATACATACTACAATATTTACCTTCATAAATTATTGATGACACTAACAACAATTCTATGAATTATCTGAGGAGTAATACTAATTATCGGTTCAGCACGAAACGAAAAAAAGAATACTCACACTCCTTTAAAATCCACAAAGAATTGGCTCTTTACAGCTGGAGCTATATTTATGTTAATGTATGCTATATTATGATACGTTCAGGATAATAGTAGTATATTTTTTATATTTTTAGAAGGATTTGTACTCATAGCATGTATTCTCATGATGCTAGATACTGACGATAGTTTTGATGTAAGATTTCTTGGAAGTTTATGATTAGTATTGATAGCTACATCCTTAGCTATTTCTATGTCTACAGATACACTACGATTTATCTCTGGACTCATAGCTATTGCATTAGGATATACATTCAAACCATGTACATTACGTCGTGATGCCGCACTTACTATAGGAAGCATATTGATCGTTATTTTTAGTTTTATAGGAGATAATCGAATTTTCTTTTGAATAAATATTTTCTTTGCATTTTTTTCAGCATTCTACCGAATGAAACATGCTATAGAAAAAAAATAAAAAAATTTGACAAAAATAACGAGTCTGAATATAATTAGATTCGTTTATTTTTTATACTATGTATTTATGAAGAACATTATTACAGAACACAACAATGAACAATTATTATGACACGAAGAAACGACAAACCTAGAATCTCCTTATGATCGAGAAAAAGAATTATTAGATGCTATCAAAAACGATACAGCTGATTATAATGATTTATCCGAAGAAGAAAAAACAGAAGAAGAACATAAGGTGGTAGAAGAAGAATATCTAGACCACAATAAAAAACTTCCAAAAAGAAATAAAGTAAAAAGAACAAAACATACTCAAGATATCTATGAAGCAATATATTAACAAAAAAACCTCGCACATTAGCGAGGTTTTTCTTATATATATCTATGAAAAACTAATATTTCCTCTCATTCTAGATTCTCCAACATCATCGTCATTATCTTTAGATACACGAGGACGAGAGTTTTCTTGAGGAGCTGATTTTGGTCTAACAGTAGGAGTTGTTCCGCTTCCATCTTTCATGGTAAGAGATACTTTTTCTCTTTCTAGATCTATATCCAGAACTCTAACCTTTACCTTTTGTCCAACACTTACCACTTCAATAGGATTAGTTACATAATAATTAGCCATTTGAGATTTATGAACCAATCCATCATTATGCAATCCAATATCTACAAAAGCTCCAAAATCAGTTACATTTCTTACAATACCTTCCATTTCCATACCTATCTTCACATCACCTATTTCCAAGACATCAGATTTGAAACAAGGCACTTCAAGTTCTTCACGAGGATCTAATCCTGGTCTTTGAAGCTCTTTGATTACATCTTTCATTGTTTCGTATCCTATATCATATTTTTCAGATCGATCTTTGATTTGTTGATCAGAATATTTTTCTACTGCTAATGGCAATTTAAGTGACTTCTTTTTAACTCACAAAACCTCCTCCAAAAATGCATATACTTGTTTGTGGATTTCAGGATGAATACCTGTCGCATCCAAAGGTTCTTTTCCTCCCTTAATTCTCAAAAATCCAATTGCCTGTTCATATGCTTTTGGTCCAAGTCCTTTTACTTTTTTAATTTGAGCTTTAGATTCAAACAATCCATTTTCATTTCTATAAACAACAACATTCTTCGCAACAGCTTCACTAAGTCCAGCTATATATTGTAACAATGTATAACTTGCCGTATTTACATCAACTCCTACACTATTTACTACATCTTCTACTTTTTCATCAAGCTTTTCTCTAAGATATTTTTGATCTACATCGTGTTGATATTGTCCCACACCAATAGCTTTAGGATCTATCTTAGTAAGTTCAGCAAGAGGATCCTGTACTCTATGAGCAATACTGATTGCTCCTCTAATCGTTACATCTAGATCAGGATATTCTTCTTGAGCAAGTTCAGAAGCAGAATATACTGATGCTCCAGCTTCAGAAGTAATCATATATTTTACATCTAGCTTATATTTTTTGATGAAATCACTTACTACTTTTTCAGATTCTCTCGATGCAGTTCCATTTCCAATCACAATCAAATCTATCTTATACTCACCTACCAATTTCAATAATGTTTGCCAAGCTTCTTCCACCTTATTTTGTGGTTCTGTAGGGTAAATAACTGTCTTAGACAAAAACTTTCCTGTCTGATCAACTACTGCCAACTTACATCCCGTTCTAAATGCTGGATCAAATCCAAGCACCGTCATTCCTTTCACAGGAGGTGTAAGCAAAAGATTTTTGAGATTTTCTCCAAATACCTTGATAGCTTGTTCATCAGACCACTTTTTCTTATCAGATCTCAATTCTCTTTCTATCGAAGGCATAAGCAATCTATCTAATCCATCTTCTATAGCTTCTATCAAATAACACACACTACTTTGAGCATTTTTTGGTACAAAATATTTTTCAGCAGAAGCTTTAGTTCTTTCTGCAGATGTTTTAAGATTCAATGACAATTGTTTTTCTTTTTCTGCTCTACTTACTGCCAAATATGCATAAGAAGGCATTTCAGAAAGTTTTTTACTATATGCTTTATATATTTTATATACTCCTGTTTCTTCAAAAGTTTTAGTTGCTTTAGTTTCCAAAAGAGAATTTTTATCCTCCCATGTCTTAATATCATCTCTCAAATCAGCATGATCAGATACATCTTCAGCAACAATATCCTTAGCACCTTGAATAGCTTCTTTGATATCTTTTACACTAGTCTTAGCATCTCCAGTATCTTTTATATATTTTTGAGCTTCTGCTTCAAAATCTTCCTTGCTCATATCTGCCTTCGCCAACACCTTCGCCAAAGGATCCAATCCTTTCGCCTTCGCAATAGTCGCTTTCGTATTTTTCTTTTCTTTAAATGGTCTATACAAATCTTCTACTCTCGCTAAAGTCTCCGCTTCCATAATTTGCTTTCTAAGTTCATCTGTCATCAGTCCCTTTTCTTCAATCAAACGAATAACATCCGCCTTTCTCTCTTCAAGATTCTTCGTATAACTATAGATTTCATGAAAATCTCTAAGTTGCTCATCAGTAGCACCTTCTGTCATTTCTTTACGATATCTGGCAATAAACGGAACCGTATTTCCTTGATCAAGCAATTCTATAATACTAGAAATAACACTCACTTTCATTCACGTTTTATTAGCTATCAACTGGATTAAATTCGCCATCTTTGAATAATAAATGTATAAAACAACAAATCTGACTCTATAAAATTCCGATCCAATTGCAATCCAAGAAAAAATTACTATATAAGCACTATTGTTAATTATTTAATCTTCATATTCTGCCGTGCACTACCGTACTATCATCGTTTCAGATATTCATCTCGGTACAAAGGACTCTCAATACAAGAAAGTTCTTCATTTTCTCCAAAACAATACTTGTGACAATCTCATACTCAATGGAGACATTATTGATTGACGACATCTCAAAATATTTGGATGATGGCCAAAAGAACACTCTAGCATCATCGCACATATTATCAATTTAGCCAATGAAGGAAAAACAAAAATCACCTACCTCATAGGAAATCACGACGAATTCTGGAAAGATATCATCCAATTAACCCTCAACAATATCCAATTTTGAACAGAAATATTCTATCAATCTTGAGATAAAAAATATCTAATCATTCATGGACATCAGTTTGATAAATATGAATCTACGCTCTATGGATTAGGTACGATATCATTTATCATAGGAACACGATTATATGCACTCAATAGATGGTACAATAAACGAAGAATAAAACATGGAAAAAGACCAATATCTATTATCAAAGGAATCAAACAAGTAATAAAACATTTCATGGTTTGAGGACAGGAACAATTTCATCAAAAGATTGAAGAACTTTGCAAAAAGAAACACGTTGACGGACTCATCTGTGGACATATCCACAAAGCAGAAGATATAATGGTAAATAAATACCACTATCTCAACTCATGAGACCGAGTAGCATCTTGTACAGCACTTGTAGAAGACGAAAACAACCAACGAAAAGTATTTCGTTACTAAAAAAACCACCGATTATGGTGGTTTTTCTTATCTTTAGAGTAATTCAAGTACTTTTGAATCTCTTCACTGAACCAATTGATCACTACCTCATCACTTCAATCCAAGCTTAGCAGCTATTGTTTTAGCAGATGATGTTATACTCCCTAAAAGGGCAAAATTTCCTTCTTTAGTAGCCAAAAGAATTGTATAACCAGGATATAACATTTTATATTGATCTACAGCCTTTCTAAAATTCACATCAGATGGAATAGTTACTATTTTTTGAATATCTTCAGATGATTTTGATTCCAAACGAGTAAGTAAATCAGCTATCAATTTAGTTTCCATACTTTCTACAGAAGATTTCATAGTTTCATATTCTTTGAGCATCTTTTCTATTTTATCTGACACTTGTTTAGATCATACACCAAGCTTAGCAGCAATATTCTCCAACAATTGATCTCTTTCTACTATTTGTTCATAAACCTTAGGACCTACAACTGCACTGATTCTCTTAATTCCCGAAGCTACCGCTTCCTGAGACAAGATCACAAAACATCAAATATCTTTGGTATTATGAGCATGAGTTCCTCCGCAGAGTTCAGTAGAGATATCTTGATCTACCTTTACCATTCTTACCACATCGCCGTATTTATCCTCAAAAAACGCTTTAGCACCATTTTTTACAGCATCATCAAATGATGTTTCCGTAGTTTCTACAGGTAATGCAGCATAGATCAGATCATTCACATTCTTTTGAACTTGAGCAAGTTCTTCTACACTCAAAGCTCTATCTGCTGCAAAATCAAATCTTAAATAATCTTCATCTACAAAAGATCCTGCTTGTTTAGTAGTAGGAAATATTTTCACAAGCTCTGCATGAAGCAAATGTGCCGCTGTATGAGCTCTCATTTTAGCATATCTTTGTTTAGTATCGACAATAAGTTTCATAGCTTCTCAAAAAGAGAAATAAATATTAGTTTCCTGTTTCTACAAGACCTGTTTGATTTAATCCAGTTTGTTCTACAAATTCATTTTGTACATCTCCAGATTGAGCTTCTGCATTATTTGCACCCATATCTACAAAATACATTACAGATACTAATGCCGTAGACAATAAGAAAACAACCAAGATGATAATAACAAAACCTTTCATAAGAGATTTTTGATTAACCATGAGAATATAATTATCTATAAATTAAAATAATTAGTTTGACCCGACCAGGAGTCGAACCTGGGTTACAATCTTCGCAGGATTGTGTCCTATCCACTGAACGACCGGATCTAAAAAAAATAATGTACAGCAAAAACTTTTATAGATTTTCTCAAGAATCTCAACTCTTTTTAGACTTTGATA
>DHYS01000005.1 GCA_002414185.1 Patescibacteria group bacterium UBA5124
GTGTACTGTTAGCTTATGCGCGATTTAGTGTTTTACTACTAGGACTTAGATTTAAAACTTTAGTTGAATTTTCTCATAGATCAGCAACATTGTCAAAATTATACATTATAAACAATCCTGAGTCTACAATATTTGCTAAAGACGTAGATATATCTGATGATCAAAATTCAAAACTAAGATTTTGAAGAGATCTTTTTTTGATATTAACACTTCCAGAAAAATAATTTGTATAAATCAATTCTGGATTTGTACCAGTCCATGTTAGTTCTGTCCATACTTCTCTATCTCATACTTCTTCATTTAAATTATAATCAGAAGGTTGTACTCAATAATAATAATAAAAATAAGGAATATAAAAAAAACTATAAGTATAAGAATTTTGTCGAGTTCATCGTGAATTTGATGTGGCATTATAGTAATTGTAGTAGTAAGAACTAGTTGCAGTACTTATATTAGAGGTATTTGAATAAAATAGATTATTATAAATAGTTATATAAGAATTATAATCTGCATATATAGCGTATGTATTGTTGTTTAAAATATTATTATTAACAAAACATACGCTAGCTCCATATGTTGTAATAGCTCTAGTATTTCCTCGAAATTTACTATCAAAAATATATATATAACTATTAGTTGTTGATGGATAGTATATTTGTAAACCATAACCACCTGAAAAAGATTTTATATTATGTATTGTAGAATTAGTTGTTCATGAGAGCAGCATTCCAACACTATTTGCTGTGTGTGTAGATCAAACTCCATCATTTATGTTATTTATAGTTATATTATCTATAATTATATTAGATCTTCCATGGGCTACTATAGGAATGTTTTGTTCATATGTATATATAGTTATATTACCCTTTCCTATTAGAGCAGTACAATCTCATCAAAACGATATTCTGTTTATATCTAGTATATAATTTCAACTATTTAATATATATATCGTATTTGCATTTAATGTTCCTATAGTATCTGTACCAGGATTTATACTAACTACTGATATAGATCAGGTATTACAAATACGACTATTCCAAAATTTAGTATAAACTGTTGTTTGTGTAGATCCTGTTCCGTCACCATAGAGGGCTCTAATAACCGTACTAGTAGATAAAGGTTTTGACCAAAATGTGGGAGAAATAAGCATATTGGAATTATTCCAATTTATATTTCCTACAGCGAATATGGTAAAGTGGGATGTGGTGAATTGCACGCTAGGTATTCCATTTATGTTTTGAATACGGGTGTTTGTATGATGTGTCCATGTTTGTCCATCTTGAGAAGAAAAGATAGTTATATTTTGATCTACCTCTAATTCTGGGAGGGGTATTGTGATAGTAGCATATCATGTTCAACCATTATTGTCTTTTATGAGAATTGTTTCTCCAGAATTACCTACTTCTATGGTTTTTGAAATAAAATATCCATTTATTTCTGGATTTGATTGTATTGTTGGTGGTGCTATAATACCTTTGTAATCAGTTTGGTTTTCTGAAACAAAAGTGGTATCTGTAGATAAATTTACTTGTATTTCATTTCCTGTAGAAGTATCTGAAGAAGAAATGTTTCAAGAACCTGTGGTGTCTACTCATACGAGAGTAATGTCTACTGGTAAGTTTCATCATGTGCTTAGTAAAAGAGCTTTGTCGGTTTTCCAAAATTTTTTTCAGAAAAATAATCATCTTTTTCACTCAATAGCATCATATTTTTTGAGAGTATTTTCTAAAGCATCTGTCTCTATATTGTTTATTGGAATGATTTTACCTGATCGGTATTCTTTTAGACTGTTTGAGTTGTTGTTTTTTGTTTTTTTTGTAGAGATGTCTTGTAGTTTTCTACTTTCAATCTTTTCTCTCATTTTCAATAATTCCGTATTTGATAGGTTTTTATTTGATAGTTTCTTATTTATTGTTCATGTATTTATTGTTCCCGTATTTGTTGTTTTATTAGACTCTAGTTTTTTGATAATTGATGGTAGTATAGAATTTGTTAGAGTATTTCCAGTTGTTGTATTTCAAGAAATATTATCTCAAGAAATATTATCTCAAGAGCTTGTATCTATTGATTGAAATTGTGATACAGGAAGAATTGTAGACTCTTGTAGAGACTGAATTCGATCATTAAAATTAACTACTTCTGTAGTTTGCGCTAATAGAGTAGTTGGAATTAAATACAATCATATAATACATAGAAAAATTTTTGTATACAAAAAACATCGGTATAACCTAATGTTTTTTGTGTGTTTTATGGTTTTCGAATGTATTTGCTTCATAACAACGAAAAATAAACGCTATCTTGATACAAAAATGAGCTTAAAAAGCAATACAATTCAGACTTTTTTTCTTTTTTTTAGTCTTGTATTTGTTGTAAAAATGTATATAGTAGTGGTGCTTGCGAAGCTGATAATTAAAATTAGTAAAAAAACTAAATCTTATATGTTATGAAACGAATAATTTTTTTGTTTATGAGCCTGTTGAGTTTTACATTCCAGGCTTTTTCTCAAGATACTGCGTCAGTTAAAAAACTGACTATTTTAGAGTTTGGTATATTAGGAAATGCTCGTTACCTGCCGAACTATTCTCCTACTGAGTTGTCTGCTGCTGATATTGTATCTTATGGATACTTGCCATCAGGCGATTCAGCTTGGATAAAGTACTCCGGGCAAACGTTCGCTAAGTCTTTTATGAATGAAGGTCAGTATTTTGGATTTAAAATTAGAACAGCAGTTCCTATAGTTAACTTGGCTGATACAGTTGCTGTTACAACACTTTTTCAAAGTAATACCTTTAATCTTGAAGGTAATTTTAAACTTATTAGTTCTGGATGTAATCTAGCTAAAGATACATTTTTTATGGAGCATAGGTTTTATATGCAAAATTTGGAAATTAATAGGTTTAATACTGTTTTTGATAAATCTTTGAAATTTAAGCTGACCTTCACTGATGTTAATTCTTATTCTAAGGTATTTTGGTTTTATTTTGTGACTCGAAGTCCAAAACATCTACTTAATGGTAGTATTGTGGGTAATGATTTGTTGCCTGATAGTTTAGGGTTTACAGATGAAACTTTACAAACAGATTCAACAACTCTTTGGCATTTAAATAAAGAGGATAAACGAGAATTAGGAATGAATAGTAGACTTAAAAAATTTGATTTGAAAAAATATATTAAGGATTCTATTGGTTCTAATCTTGAGTTTGATTTGTTTTATTTAACAAAAGATTCTTCTGAATTTTATATGACAAAGTCTGGGGTTATAGATGCTGTTTTTGATACAGATAGTTTGAAAACACACTATTTGGATTTAAAAGTAAAAGTTTCTTCTCCTTATATTAGTCGGGTTTTTGATTGGCCTCTAGCTTATTCATGGGCTGATTGGAAAAAACTTAATGGAGGAGCTGTAAATGCTGATACCTTTACCGTTAATGGGGATTTTAGAGTATATACATCGACTATTGTGCCTTATGAAAGTCCTGAAGATGCTATTACTATAGATTTTCAAGATTCTACATTAAATCCTGTAAAGATTCGTTCTCTAAATAGGACGGATTTTAATCCTATGATTGAATTTCCTGAACCTGGTGATTCGGTTTTTGCTATAGCAAAAGCAGTGTATAGTTGTACTCCTCAAGAAGTTGTCTTGACAGATACTATTGTTGGAGATACTATTGTTGTTTATCAGGCTCAGAGCTTTATGAAAAGTGCTCCTTTGCAAAAATCACCTACTCTTAAAGTAGCTAGTTCATCGAGAAATCTTGTTTTTGATTCTCAAGTTTTGAATATAAATGTTACTAAGAAGTCTGGTGAAAATGTAACTCCTATACGACCTACTGTTTATCGAGCAATCATTAAGGATACGATTGTAGTTAATCCTGTAAAGTATGTGACTACAGATATTCCGCCTATTGAGACTAATGTGGAAGATTTTAAGCCAATTATCAATTATTTTGGTATTAAGATAACTGGTTATAAAGGTCCATATTCATTGGTTGATTTGAATGGTAGGGTAGTGCTTGTAGGAGTACTTCAAGATGATTCATCTATTAATATTTCTTCTTTATCTTCTGGTATTTATCTTCTGCGTATTGTAGAAAATGGTTATCCGAAGGTGATAAAATTCTCTAAGTAAAATCGCAAGCTATTTAGAGATATGTTTTTCAAAAAAAGCTGTGGTTTTTTTCCACAGCTTTTTCTTATACTTATTTTTCTAAAATTCCTTTGATTATTTCTGGTTCTATGTGCTCTTGGATATATCTTTCGATAGGTCTAGCACCGTATTGTGGTTCATAGATTTTATCGATCATTTCATTGATTTTCTTGTTGGTGTATTTTGGAAGTTTAAGTTCTGTATTAGATTCTCGTGCCTTGAGGAATTCATCCAATTTCTTTTTCATAATTGCAGCAAGTGTAACCTTATCAAGGTGTCTAAATACAATTTTGTAATCAATTCTATTGATGAGTTCAGGAGAAAGATAATTTTTGAGTTCTTCCAATACTCTAGATTTGATATCTTGGAAATGGTGTTCGTCGATTTCAGATGCTTTGCTGATAGTACTAAATCAGATTGAAGTTTGTTTTTTGCTAAACTCTTCTGATCCAATATTTGATGTCATTACAATGATCGTACTCTTGAAATCTACTAGTCTTCCTTTGCTATCTTTCAGTTGTCCTTCATCAAGAATTTGAAGAAGAATATTGAGTACATCAGGTGATGATTTTTCTATTTCATCGAAAAGAATCACTGAATAAGGTTTTCTTCTTACTGCTTCAGTAAGATTTCCTCCTTCATCGTATCCTACATATCCTGCTGGAGAACCAATAAGTTTTGAAACAGAATATTTTTCCATAAATTCTGACATATCAAATCTAATCATAGCTTGTTCATCTCCAAAATATTCTTTAGCGATAAGTTTTGCTAGGTATGTTTTACCAACTCCACTAGGTCCTAGGAATAAGAATGACCCCATTGGTCTATTTTTGTTGATAACAGATAGTCTGCTTCTTGTAAGGGTTTTTACGATAGCATCAACAGCTTCATTTTGTCCTATGATATTTGATTTGAGTGTTTCATCTAATCTTCTGAGTTTTGCTAATTCTGTTTCATTAACGACATTAGCAGGAATTCCAAGCTTTTCAGCTAAAACTACTCCAATATCTTCCTTGGAAATAGTAGGTCTGAGGTGAGTAGGAATATTTTTTTGGTTTCTCATAAGAAGCATTTCTTTTTTGATTTCTTCTTCTTTTTCTTTGAGTTCTGCAGCTCCAAAGTAGTCTTGTTTTTCTATAGCATCTTCGATGTCTTTTTGGATATCTTGGATATCTGTTTCACGTTGTTTGTAGTTTTCATCGTGTTCTAGTTTGGCCGTCATTGTTGATTTTTTGGCACATGCTTCATCGATAAGATCGAGAGCTTTATCGGGAAGATGTTTGTTGAGAATATATCTTTGACTGAGAGTAATAGCATATTCTATACTTTGATCATCGATTTGTACTCCATGGAAGTCTTCGTATGTAGTTTTGAGTCCGCTAAGAATGTGTTTTGCAGTATCGTGATCTGGTTCATTGATAACTACTTCTTGAAATCTTCTCTTGAGGGCGGCATCTTTTTCGATGTGTTTTTGATATTCATTGAATGTAGTAGCTCAAATAAGTTTGATCTTACCTCTAGAAAGTAAAGGTTTAATCATTTGAGCAGCATCATTATTTTCTTGTCCTCCAGCTCCTATGATTGTGTGGATTTCATCAATAAAAAGAATGATATTGTTTGTAGGATCCATAGCTTCTTCGAGGATTGATTTCATTCTTGCTTCAAATTCTCATCTATATTTGGTTCCAGCAACGAGTGTTCCCATATCTAATAGGAAAATTCTTTTGTTCTTGAGTTTTTCAGGAACTTCATTTCTTGCTATTTTTTGAGCTAATCCTTCTACAACGGCAGTTTTACCAACTCCAGCTTCTCCTATAAGGAGGGGATTGTTTTTGTTTTTTCTTAATAATGTATAAATAATTTGATTGATTTCACTTTCTCTACCGATAATAGGATCAATCATTCCATCTTGAACTTCTTTGGTAAGATCTGTACCAAAGTATTCTATAGTCATTTTCTTTTCTTCTTTTTTGTTTGCTACTTTGGTATTGTTTTCTCCAATAGTAGTTTCGTTTTTATCCATAACGTCTTTGTCTATATTATCTAATAACATATCAATATGTTCTAGATCATTGATGTTTTTGATGTCCATAATTTCTATATTTTTGGTAGGTAAATGTAACTTTTTGAAAAGTTTATCCAAAATTTCCAAAAAAGCAAACATCCCTTGTTGAGAAACTATAGGGTTTTGTGATAATATTTTGCAGTTCTTATTTATCTTTTTGAGGTCTATGTTATGGGTAGAAAGATATTTTCTTAATCAAATAGACAAATGTCATAAACTAATATGAAATAGTGTTATAATATCTATTTTTTGATCTCCATTGTTTACATATTTTTTAATTTGTGTATAGATGTTTTTTTGGAATGGTAAGTGTGTTGTTTGAATAACTTGTTTGGTTGTTGTATTGATATATTTTTGATCTAAATAGCTATCTAATTCATTGATTTGAATAATGTGTAATGTACTGCAGAAAATGTCAAAGATATCCGATGTTTTCATAAAATTGTAGATCCCAAAAAAAAGATCGTCTCATGAAATTGTTTTATGTCTTTTTTTTAGAGCAAAATTGTTGGCGTATGTCAGACTTGTAGTTGCGTGTGTTGTAAGGATTTCAGTATTCATAAAGTGTTTCGTAGATATAGTAAATATAGTCTATTCTGTGGGATTTAAGATTATCTTTTTTTGGAAAGATTTCAATCTGATTTTTTGTATTCATGTTGATTTATTTTACTAGTAAAAAATTTCTTTACAACAAAAACTATTTTCTTACAAATGTTATAATTTTATTTATTTTTTGATTCGTATGTTTGATCGAATAAAGTCATTGTTTCGTCCTCGTTTGTATCCTATGAATTCAATAGGTATTCATAAAAAACATATTTTGCGTAACTTATCTTATTTGCAATGATTTCAAGAACATTCTGTTTTGTTTCCTGTATTGAAATCTAATGCTTATGGACATGGAATCAAGGAAATGACTAAAATCTTATCTAGATTTGATACGCCATATTTGGTAGTTGATAGTTTTCCAGAATACCAAATAGTAAAAAAATATTCTGATAAAAATATTCTTATTATAGGAGAAACGTTACCTGATAATTATTCGAAATTTGATCTAAAAAGAACAACGTTTGCTGTGTATAATATTGATACTATCAAGGCTTTGTGAAAATTTAGAAAAAAAGTTACTGTACATCTTTTTTTGAATACAGGAATGAATAGAGAGTGAATAGATCAAGATCAATTGTCTGAAGTATTAGAAACTTTGAAACAATATAAACATATCTATGTAGAGTGAGTAATGTCTCATCTGTATAATGCAGATGGAATAGAAGAAATTAGTGATCTAGATAAAGATATTGGTTGAGAAAAAACGAGTGTAGAAAAGCAAATAGAAGTATTTAAAAAAATGTACTATCAGATTTTGGAATATGGATATGCTCCTGTTTGGAGACATATAGGAAATAGTGCATGAATTTTTAGAATAAAAGAAGACTTTTTTAATGCATGGAGACCTGGTCTTGCAATGTATGGATATAATCCTTTTGATGAAGAAGATGCTTCTTATGATTTAGGTAAAAAACTTAAGCCCGCGCTATCTGTTTCTTCTAAGATTATTTCTCTTCATGAGGTATGGCCTGGTGAAGGGGTAAGTTATGGTCATAAGTATACTTTTGGTGATAGAGAAATTGTGGGGACAGTTCCTTTTGGATATGCAGAGTGATTTCCTAGAACTGCTTCTGGAAAAATATTTTTTACTATAGGTAAGAAAAAATTTCAACAAATTTGAACTATTTGTATGAATTTGTGTTCTTTTTTGTGAAAGGATTGATTTGCTATAGGTGATGAAATAGAATTGATTTCTTGTGATTCAGATGCACAAAATTCTCTTTATGCTTTAGCTAAAGCTTCTGATACCATAGTGTATGAGTGTTTGGTAAGACTAGATAAGGGAATGAGAAGAGAAATTGTTTAGATTATCAATTTTTATGTTCTTTGTATCGTTTTTTGAATTCGATATAAAGTTTTTTGTATTTGTTGTATTGTTCTAATAAGTGTTCATAAATTTGTATTGCATGTTTTCTAAGAAATTCATTGATTTCGTATTTTGAGTCTGCAAGAAAAGAAAATCATATTATGATGTTTAGTAAGAAATCATTTATTTTTTTTTCAGTTTTTTCTATTTTCATATACAGGTTGGATAAGTTGATAGATATTGGTTAATGGGTGGTAGTGGACTCGAACCACTGACCTTTTGCACGTCAAGCAAACGCTCTAGCCAACTGAGCTAATCACCCTAATAATTAGCTGTTAATATATGTAAGCGTATCTTTATATCAAGTGTTTTTATTTTTTGTTTTTTGTCTTGAAAATGTTTACTAGATACGTATATTTCTTTCCTCTGATTTTCAGATTTTTTAGCTCCTAAATATACTATGTGATGTCAGACTCGTCTTATCCTGTAGATGTCAGGAAATTTGTCTTGGAGAATATAACTCCATATGAAGGTGATGCCTCTTTTTTACAAGGACCTACTGCTAATACAACAAAGCTTTGGGATATTTGTAAAGCTGCTCTTAAAGAAGAAAGAGCTAATAATGGGTGTAAAGCTATAGATACAGATACTATTTCTAGTGTTGTTAGTCATAAGCCTGGATATATCCAAAAGGATATTGAAGATATTGTTGGTCTTCAAACTGATGAATTACTTAAAAGAGCTATGAAACCATTTGGTGGATATAGAGTAGTGGAAAATGCAGTGAAGGAAAGAGGATTAGAAGTAAATCCAAAGGTAACTGAAATTTTTCAATATGCAAAAAATCATAATGATGCAGTGTTTTCTGCTTATGATGCTGAAATTAGAAAATATCGTTCTCAACATATTGTAACTGGATTGCCAGATAACTATGCAAGAGGAAGAATTATCGGAGATTACAGAAGATTGGCATTATATGGAGCGGATTATTTGATTGCTTCAAAAAAAGAAGATAAGGCATCTATTGAATGAGATATGACTGACGAAAAAGTAAGACTTAGAGAAGAAGTGACTATGCAAATCCAAGCATTGGAAGAAATTAAGGTAATGGCAAATAGTTATGGAATTGATGTTTCTAAGCCAGCACAAACAGCTAAAGAAGCAGTTCAATTTGTATATTTTGCATACCTTGCTGCTATTAAAGAACAAGATGGAGCAGCGATGTCTCTTGGAAATGTATCTTCTTTCTTAGATATCTATATGGAAAAAGATCTTAAAGCTGGAACTATTGATGAAGCTAAAGCTCAAGAAATGATTGATCAACTTGTTATGAAACTCAGAATGGTAAGACATTTGAGAGCTGGAGCATATGACGATATTTTTGGTGGAGATCCTACATGGGTAACTGAATCTATCGGAGGTCAATTGGCTGATGGAAGAACAAAGGTTACTAAGACTTCATTCAGATTTTTGCAAACATTATATAATCTTGGAGCATCTCCAGAACCAAATCTAACAGTTCTTTGGTCTGATAAATTACCTCAAGGATTTAAAGATTTCTGTGCTAAGGTATCTATAGATACTTCATCTGTACAATATGAAAATGATGATCTTATGAGAGATTGTCGTGGATCAGATGACTATGGAATTGCTTGTTGTGTATCTTACCAAGAAATTGGAAAAAGAATCCAACATTTTGGAGCAAGATGTAATATGCCTAAAGCATTACTTATGGCTCTTAATGATGGATGTGAAGAACATTCAGGAGAACAATTGGTAAGTGGACTAGATGTTTTGCCAGATGGATCATTGAACTATGATGCAGTAATGAAAAATTTCAAGGTAGTAATGAAAGAAGTAGCTAGAGTATATGCTAAGTCAATGTATATTATTCACTACATGCATGATAAATATTACTATGAAAAAGCTCAATTGGCTTTTGTAGATACTCATCATGGAATTGATATTGCTTATGGAATTGCTGGAATCTCTATTATTGCAGATTCGTTGTCAGCAATTAAATATGCGAAAGTAACTCCTGTAAGAAATGAAAAATGAATCACAGTTGATTTCCAGATTGAAGGTGATTATCCTAAGTATGGAAATGATGATGATAGAGTAGATAGTATTGCTCAAGAAGTAGCAAAATTCTTTAATGATGAATTACATGCTCACAAAGCATACAAAAATGCTAATCCAACATTATCTTTGCTTACAATTACTTCTAATGTAATGTATGGAAAGAACACAGGAGCTACTCCTGATGGAAGAAAAGAATGAGAACCGTTTGCACCAGGAGCTAATCCAATGCATGGTCGTGATTCTCATGGAGCTATTGCTTCTTTGAACTCTGTTGCTAAGCTTGCTTATGAATATTCTCAAGATGGAATTTCAAATACATTTTCTATAGTGCCTACTGCTATTGGAGCTGATACTACAGAACAAGTAGAAAATTTGGTAACTTTGATGAATGGATACTTTAGTAAGGGAGCTCATCACCTCAATGTAAATGTGTTAAATAGAGAAACATTGATGGATGCATATGAACACCCAGAAAATTATCCTCAGTTGACTATTAGAGTATCTGGATATGCAGTAAATTTTGTAAGATTATCTAAGGCTCATCAACAAGAAGTAATTGCAAGAACTTTTCATCAATCTATGTAATAGAGCGATAAATAGAAAAGAAATAAAATAAAATAAAATAAAGAAGAGTCTGATTAGTAGAAATACTGGTCAGATTTTTTTTATATTGACTTTTGTCTGGAGTTTGCTATATTGCTATTCATAATAAAAATTAAAAAAAACATGAAGAATATCTTTTTAATCCTGTTTTTGAGCTTTGAAGTTTTGGTTGTGGCTCAACAACAAAAAGCCTATTTTACCTTACAAAAAGTAACAGGAATAGTTCAATCTTTTCCAGATCGTATACCTTTGGAGGGTGTTAAGTTAAAGATAAATAAAAAAATTCTTTTTCTTACTTTTTATAAAACATTTGCGTATACTGCGTCAGATGGGAGCTTTTCTTTTGAAGTATCTGCTAGTCCTTATGGTAGAATACCTGGTAGAGTTGCAGTGAAATTTTGTAAAAGAAAATATCATAGAGTATTATTAGAGGTTAATCGACCAAATGATCATTTGATTATTATGCAAGATAACACTTTTAAACAGGATTAAGTCTCCTGTTTTTTCTTTTATTTATTCAGTTGAATATGCATTAAAAATATATATTTTACTATCTGCGTTTTTTAATTGGTATTGTATATTGATGTTGAAAGTTCATTCGGTAGAGAGTATGTGAGCTCATGAGGGGCCTGGTCTTAGGTTTGTTTTGTTTTTACAAGGATGTATGTTTAAATGTTTGTATTGTCATAATCCAGATACAATTCCTTCTCAAGGAGGTAAAGAAATGTCTTCAGAAGATGTTTTGAAGAAGGTGCTTCAATCAAAGCCATATTTTCGTGGAAAAGGAGGATTTACTGTGTCTGGTGGAGAACCAATGCTTCAGGCAAAAGATTTGATTCCTTTGTTTCACTTACTTAAGAAAGAATGAATTCATATAGCAGTAGATACTAATGGATTCCCTTGGAATGATGATGTAAAAGAATTGATCGAGTTGGTAGATTTGTTTCTCGTTGATATCAAGCATATCAATAATGACTGGCATAAGAAATTAACAGGTCAATCCAATGAAAATACATTCAGATTGATTGATTATTTGCAAGAAAAATGAAAACATATGTGGATTAGATATGTGTTGGTTTCTGATTGGACAACACAGCCGGAATTTATAGAAGAAATAGGAAAAAAATATGGTAGTTATAGTATGATAGAAAGATTGGAAATTTTACCTTATCATAAACTCGGAGTACATAAGTGGAAAGAAATGTGATGGGAATATTGATTGGAAGGGGCTCATAGTACAAGTATGGAACAAGCGCTTTCAGCTAAGGAGTTGTTTGAAAAATATTTTGAAAAAGTAGTAATAAGATAGTATCAAAAATTAGTCCGCATTGTGTGGACTTTTTTTTATTTGAAGGAATATATTCAGCAGTCTCAGATTTGTTTTTCTAAGAAAAGATGTGGGAGAATGTTGTTGTTGAAAAATTCAGTGGCTTCTGGGGTAGGTGTTTGTTTTTCTGGGAGAGTATCGCAGTAGAGATTTTTGGTTTCACAGAGGATTTTTCTAGAAACTTCTGGTATCTTATAGTTTTCAGCTTGTTTTCATTTGTATATATCATATCGCCAATTGTTGTTGAAATTGTTTGTTGGACAAGTAATTAAAAACTTGATATTATGATTTTGAATTATATTTATAATATTTGAATTAGTTTTATATTCTTTTATGAATTCTGATTTTGTTGTGTTGTTAAGGTGATAAAAATTTCTTTGAGCGTAAAAGGATATTGTTGCATTTATATTGTTGTTGTATAGAAATTTTTCTTTTTCTGAAGTATTCTCTTTTATGTAATTAGCTATGTTTGTTTTGTTAGGACTGGTTGATCATAAATAATGTTTTATTCATCATAAGTTTTTAATTCATATGCTAGTTATAAATAAAAATATAATGAATATTTTTCAAGATAATTTATTGTATATATTCGTTATTATGTAGAAAAAACTTGCAAATATTGTAATTGTTATAATATGGATATGATGATAATAGTGATGATTATAGAGTATTTTTGATGCTATAATTGAATATATTATTCCTGTTATAAAAAGTGTAGATCCTAATAATTTAGTTTTTTTAGGAAATGGTAATAAGGGAATTAATACTAAAAATAGTAAATATACAGAATATAATCATCGTGAAACAAGAGAAATGTTTTTAGTTATTATGGTAGTATATACTTGTTTATTGAAAATTAAATATTGATCGGTGAGAAAATTATTTCCCATCCTTGTAAATTGAGGTATGAAAAAAATACTGCATATCGATAATGTTATAATACTAATGAGTATATAGTATATTTTTTTTGTACCTATTTTTTGAATTAAATTTGCTATTTTATGATGAATTATTGAAGATTGTATATAGAGATATATTTGGATGAGTATCATAAGTCCAGTGAGAGGAAGTGCTATAGCTTGTGATGGAAGATATCTTACAGAAAGCCAAAAAAATACTGTTTGTAAAATAAAGTTTGGCAAAATAAGAAGACTATTTGCAAGTTTTTCTTCGTGAGAAAATTTTTTGTAAAAATAAAGTATACTAATAAATAATGGTAAATAGAATATAATAGCATGATATTTAATGCAAATTCCTATTCCTGCTAAAACTCCTGTTAAATATAATAATTTACTATTTTTATTCTTTAACCCTTTGATTAATAAGTGTAGACTAAAAAATAAAATAATGAGGTTTATTGGATCTAATACTGTTAAGAAAGTGAAAAATTGAAAAATTGGATTTATTGTTAGTAATATGAGTATGAGTAAGGTTTGTTTTTTTTCTAAGAAATGGTTTAGAAAGTAATATATGGATATCAATAAAATACATCCTATAATCATCATGATAATTCTAGATAATATTTCTCGACTGACTTGTGGAAATATATATTTTGTGCTTGCAAAGGTTCGTTCTAAAATAGGATAACTGCTAAATGTTTTATATTCTGCATTATTTTCGAAGGGATTTCATTTATTACTTTTTAAGTATTCTTTTTCATAAACAAAAGCTCATTTTTCTAGCATATGTTGTGCTGGTTGTATGTAGCTTAAATATTTATTTTCAAATATATTGTTTGAGAATGGTAAATGTATGAAAGGTATTTTGATTAAACAAAATAATAATATTATCGTTCATAGTCATATTCTGATTATTGTTTTCTCTTTTTTATGATTATTTTGATTATTATTTGAAATAATAATTTTATTATTAAATAGTATTATAAAAAAAATAATTATAAATGTGATTCCCCATGAAATATATTCTAAAGGATATGTTTTAAAAGAAAAATTTTCTGCTAAAAAATTATAGTAAAAAGTAATTCCTATATTTACAATTAGGCTTAATATTAATAAATATTTTTGTATTGTTTCTGATTTTAACTTCATATGTTTGTTTTGTTTTAAATATTGCTTATCAAAATAGTAATTTAACTTTCTATATCAATGATAATTACTCTTTTTTTTATTGTTTTTAAAAAAAATATGTGATTTTTTGACAAAATAAAAATTTTGTTTATACTTGTTTATGAAAAAGTTTTTTTATACCTTAAACTTTTATAAAATGCCAAAAAAACATGCCAAACATCGTGTAATTCCTAAGGCGATTACTAGTCATCCTCTTTATAAGTCTGCTAAATCTAAGTCTAAAAATGCACATAGATATGATATGTGGGAAGACTCTGTAATTGGAGGATTGCATATTTTTGAATGGATTGTAATTGGAGTGGCTGCTATGGTTATTGTAGCTGGAGTAAATGTAGCATTACATTATTCTGATGCTATTGCTTTTGGTGGAGATTTGACTTAATTACATATTTATTGTATTGACTTTTTGTTTAAAATAAATAAAAAAGAGTCCTTGTTGGGATTCTTTTTTTTGTATATCTTCTTTGTCTTATGAAAATATTAAATTTGAAAAATAATTTTGATAAAAATATATCTTATAAATCTTCGAAAATTTCGAAGATATTTATTTCTTTATCTCTTTATTCTCTTTTATCGTTATCGTCTCCTGTATTTTCTCAAACTAAATCTAATTATTCATGATTTTCTTTGGATGAATTACTTCAAAAAAAGGATAGTCTTGAAGTTATTCCTGAAAAAACTTTTTCTCAATTTAAGGAATATTCTATTATTCTAAATAAAATAGGTATTCTTTATCGTAAATCTAATGATTTTCAACTAGCATTGAAATATTATAATAAAGTTCAAGAAATTTCACATCAAATTGGTGATGATGAAATGAATTTTCTTAGTCGTAATAATATGGCTGTTGTTTATTTGGATAATATTAAAGATTATAATTCTGCTTATAATATTCGATCTAACTTACTTACTGATTTAGAAGAAAAAGATTCATTAGATAATTTTTTATTAAAAAATAAACTTTTTTACCTTTTGAATTCAGTTGATGCTTTGTTTAATTTACAACGTTATGATGAATGAAAAAATAAATTAGATGAAGCTAAATCTTTATTAGAAATAGTAGGTACATCATTGGCTAAAATACTATATTTGTATCATATGGCTGAATATATGGTTCATTTGCAACAATATGATAAAGCTATGGACTATTATAAAGAAGCTTATTCTATAGCAGTTAAGAAAAATGATGCAAATTCTCAAAAGTATATATCTTCAGCTATGGCTTCGCTTTATGCTGATCAAGGTATATTTGATAAAGCATATCATCAAACCTTTATCACAGATGCTGCTAAAGATTCTTTAATGAATGAAACTATTGCAAAAGAAAGAGCTGAATCTGAAAAAAATTCTAAAGTAAGGCTTCAAGCTGCTGAAATAGAAACACAGAAAGCTCAGAATAGAGTAAAACAAGCTGAAATTGAAAGACAAGAAGCTGAAAATAAAACAAAACAAGCTGAAATTGAAAGACAAGAAGCTGAAAATAAAACAAAACAAGCTGAAATTGAAAGACAAGAAGCAGAGAATAAAATCAAACAAGTTGAAATAGAAAAACAAGAAGCAGAAATTAAAAAAAGAAATGCAGGTATAGGTCTTGTTTGAACTGCAACATTAGCAGCTCTTTTGTGAGTATTTTATTGGAGGAAGAAAAAAAAACAAACTGATGTTCAAAATCAGATTATTAGTCAAAAAAATGAAGAACTAGATACTACTAATAAAATTGTTACTGAACAAAAAGAAGAATTGTCTAGAATATATGAAGAAATTACAAGTAGTGTTAGGTATGCTAGTATTATTCAAAAAAATATTTTATATTCGGAACATAATTTATCTGAACTTTTTCCTGAATCTTTTGTGATTTCTAGGCCTAGAGATATTGTGTCTGGAGATTTCTTTTATTCTGGATATTCTGTTGATTGACAAAAAGTATTGTCTGTGGCAGATTGTACCTGACATTGAGTGCCTGCTGCATTCTTAACTATTTTTTCTAATGCATATTTAAAGGAAGCTTTGTCTCAATGTACAACACCATGAGAAGTTCTTAATTTTCTCCATGAAAGATTTATAGAAGAATTGCAATCAAAGCAAGAAATTAGAAATTCTGCTAATAAATTTGAATTTCAAAATGATTCAATGGATGTAGTTATTGCCTTTCTTGATGAAAAAACAAATACATTAACTTACTCTGGATCAGGTAGACCATTATGGATTCTCAGAGGAGAAGAAATGATTGCTTTAAAAAATTCTTCTCTTAATCTTTGAACGCCACATAGATCTGATTGATCTTTATCTGCTGAGACACACACATTTCAATTGGAAGAGGGTGATCAACTTTATATGTTTTCTGATTGAATAACTGATCAATATGGGTGAAAAGAAATGAAGAGACTTTGAAGAGCTAAATTTGAACAACTTTTGTTAAAAATATGACCAGATACTTTATCTAATCAAAAGAAACGTCTTTCAGATTATCTTGATAAATGGTGTAATGATTTTCCTCCTGAACCACAATTACAGACCGATGATATACTTTTGCTTAGTGTAAAAATATGATCTAAAAATAAAGAATAACATTATTTTTGTTTGCATTTTTGAGATAAAAATATATAGAATTTGTCTTCAAAAGTTCCTATTTTTTTATTTGTTTATTTTTTTGATGATGAGAGTACCTATTTGAATCTCTAACAGACATATTCATCTTTCTCAGATAGATGCAGAAAAGTTGTTTGGAAAAGGATATGAATATAAAAAAATGAAAGATTTATCTCAACCAGGACAGTATGCTTGCGAAGAATGTGTAAGTATAAAAGGACCTAAAGGTCAGATTGATGGTGTGAGAATTCTTGGACCATATAGAAAAATGACTCAAGTAGAAGTATTGCTTGCTGATACTTTCAAGCTTGGAATTAAAGCTCCTATTTCACTTTCTGGGCATCTTCAAGGTACTCCAGGTGTAGAAATTGTTGGACCTATGGGATCTATTCAATTGGAACAAGGACTTATTGTGGCTAAGAGACATCTTCATATTACTGTTGCTGAAGCTAAAGATTTTGGATTGGAAGATGGACAAACTATTTCTGTGAAGGCTATGGGAGAAAGAGGACTTGTATTTGATAATGTAGTAGTAAGAGCAACTGATGATTCAGCTTTGGATATGCATATAGATACTGAAGAAGCTAATGCTGCTGGACTTGGTGCTGGAGCATGGGGAGAAATAATTAAATAGATAAATTAGATTCCAGCTCCAACGGACAAGGCTGGAATGACATAGTTTTTTAATTTTTTAAAATGATTATTTATGAAAGTATTAGTATTAAATGCAGGTAGTTCATCATTGAAGTATCAATTGATTAGAATGCCAGAAGGAGAAGTATTATCAAAAGGATTGGTTGATAGAATTGGTATTGAAGGATCAGTAATTAAACATGTTGGTCCAGACGGAAAAACTGAAATTCAAGGTAATTTGGAAAATCATAGTGTTGCGTTGAAACATATTCTTGAATTATTAGTAGATCCTACTCATGGAGTATTAACTTCTTTGGAAGAAATAGACGCAGCTGGACACAGAGTAGTACATGGAGGAGAATTCTTTCCAGATTCTGTACGTGTANNAATTCAAGATTTGTGTGAATTAGCTCCTTTACATAATCCTGCAAACTTGATGGGTGTAGAAGCTATGGAAGCTGTTTTACCAAATGTGCCAAATATTACAGTATTTGATACATCTTTCCATCAAACTATGGAACCAACAGCTTATATGTATTCTATTCCTTACAAATATTATGAAAAATATAAGGTAAGAAGATATGGATTTCATGGAACTTCTCATAAATATGTATCTCATAGAGCTGCTGAAATATTAGGAAAAGATATTAAAGATATGAAAATAATTGTTTGTCATGTAGGTAATGGAGCTTCTGTTTCTGCTATCAAAGGTGGAAGAGTAATGGATACATCTATGGGATTCACTCCATTGGAATGACTTACTATGGGTACAAGATCAGGTGATCTAGATCCAGCTATTGTAGCGTTCTTGATGAAAAAAGAAGGTTTGACTGCTGCCGAAATGGATCAAGTATTAAATAAACAAAGTGGTGTACTTGGAATATCTGGAGTATCTAGTGATATGAGAGATATTGAAGAAGGACATATTGCTGGTAAACCACAAGAAACATTGGCATTGGAGATCTATGTAAACAAGATTGTTAAGTATATTTGATCTTATGTAGCAGTTTTGGATGGATGTGATGCTATTGCTTTGACAGCTGGTACTCTAGAAAATTCATCATATATCAGAAAGATGATAGCTGATAAACTTAGCTGGCTTGGAATTAAACTAGATGAAAGTAAAAATGATTTTAGAGGTGAGGAAAGAGTAATATCTACTGATGATAGTAAAACGGTTCTTATGGTAGTACCTACTAATGAAGAATATATGATTGCAAAAGAAACATATGAATTGCTTAAATAATTAGCATATTAAAAAAAATCCCATCTCGTAATGAGTGGGATTTTTTTGTTATTTAAGATCTACGGAATAATGGGTGACTAAGAAATATTTATTTGTTTTGGGATCTATAGCCATACCCATACCCATTTTGGTAAAGGTGTTGCTTATTACAGCTTTGTAGTGAGGTCATTTTGCTTTTTTTTCACTCATAAAGAAGTCGAAAACTTTTTGCATAGCATTGCTTGTATCTTGGGTACATTCTGATTTTTTGCAGTTTAAGATTCTTCGTCCTATGTTTTCTGAGAATAGTGTATCTCCTACTTCAGTAAATTCTACTCATTGATCAGCAAATCGTTGTTTGATGCTGTCATAGTTGTAATATCAGTCGCTAGCTATTCTTTTGTGTGTAGAACTTCCTATTTGAGCTAAGTAATTTGCTCGCACTGTTGCTGTTTTTTCTAGATCTATATCATAGGTATAATTGTTTAATCCTAGTGTATTTCTTTCTGTGTTATGTTTTGTTAATCGAAATGTTCTTAGTGTTTCCATGTTTATATTTTTCAATGGAACGATTGTTGTATTTTGTCAGATTGATGATGTGTTTTTACTTTGTTCATCTATTTTTGCATTTAAAAATTTTATAAATGCATTTTTGGTTTTGGTATCAAGCGACTTATTTTTTGTGATCTTTGTAATATAATTTTTATAGTTTGTGATTTGAGTGGAAGCTGGTTTGTTTTGATTAGTTGTTTTGATGTCTTGAATGATAGTGTTGATAAGGGTTGTGTTTTGTGCATAAGAATACGATCGAAGCAATCCTATCGATAAAGATAAGATCAGAATTGTTTTTTTCATTTTTTATAACAAATATTAAAATATTCGTCACTATAATAAGAAAAAGTAATTCTGTTGCAATTGAAAGAGATTTTGTTAATAGTCAATTATACTTTATTTTGTTTTTGATTGTATGATTGATTACATAGTTCAATCTTGTCAAGAATATTTTTCTCAGGGATTTCATATATCTCCTGTTTTTTTAGTTTTGATTGTTTGATTTGTAATTCAGGGAACTAAGGTAATAATTGATGTTATTAAATATAAAAAAATATATTGGTCTACTTTCTTTTCATCAGGATGATTTCCTTCTTTTCATACAGGGTTATCAAGCAGTGTGACTATGTTTGTATTGTTGGAGTATGGTATAGATAGTACGTTGTTTATGGTTACTTTTGCATTTTCAATGTTGTTTGCTTATGATGCTATGAATCTTAGATTTGAAGCTGGTCAACATGCTAGTTATATCAATATTTTGAGACATGAATTACAAGATGTATTAGTAAAAACACCTAAAAAGCCACCGTTGAAAGAAAGAATCTGACATACACCTCTTGAGGTATTGGGAGGTTTTGTGTTCGGAATGATATTGACGTTGATTTTGTATTATTGGATGTATATTGGGTAGAAAAATAAAGATGATTTTTGTTCTATAGAGATAAAAAAATTTATTACCATTATATGAAATATTATAGATGTTGATTCCTGTGCAAAGAAAATTTCAAAGGCAAGCTACTAGACATACATCGTCACCTAAAATAGGAAGATTTGTATCTTCTTTTTTACGTTGAATTCCTATAAAATTTGTTTGGATATTTTTTATTCTCTTTGCTCTGGTTTATTGAGCATTTTTGTTATTAAAAAATTCATTGTTTGCTTCTGAATATCGTATAACAAGTGTAGATTATAGTTTGAGTAGTGTGGAACAGTATGATAATCCTTATGTCTACAAAAAAATATCTACTTTGATGAAAGGTGAAAATTACTATGTGATTTCTTCTAGAAAAAGTTCTATTTTGGATGAAGTTCAAGCGGAGTTTCCATTTGTTAATGATATTTTTATTTATTATAAATCTGCTAATAAAATCTTTGTTAAACTTTTGTTTGAACAGCCTCAGATGATTATGAGAAGTGATTGATTGAGATTTGGTGTATATGATGGTAGTTTGTTTCAAATCTATAGTTGAAATAAAATTTGATCATGAGCAATAGGTATGGATGTGTTGTCTTTTGCTAGTTGATTGCAGATGTTGACAGGTATTTTTTATAAACAATCGGCTGATGATTTGTTGCAAAAATTAGTACTTTTGAAAGAATGATTTCCTACTATTCAATCGTTTTCGTATTTGCCATGATGACAAAGAATATTTGTTCATTTGCCTAATAGAGTAGTATATATTAATAGTATGATAGATATTGCTCAACAAATAAAAAATTATCAATTGCTGAAAAGATTTTATCCTGATTTTGCTACGCTTAAAGAGGTAGATCTTGGTAGTCTTGAAAGTGATAAAGTTATTGTTAAAAAATAGGAAATATTGTAATTTGTGTAATTGTATCTCATTTCGGCTTTGTCTATTGGAGCCGGAATCTAAGGAAATGAGATAGATTCCGGCTCCATATTCTTGAGGCCGGAATGACAATATCTAAGACTATTTAATTACTAATATATATTGATGAATTATAAAAAAGATTTTCCAATATTTAATCATAATCCGTGATTGGTGTTTTTTGATGGAGGAGCAAGTGTTCAAAAACCTAAGGTGGTCATTGATGGAGTGTCTGATTTTGTGGCTCAAGATTATGCAAATATTCATAGATGAATGTATGATTTGTCTGAAAGATCTGAAAAGATGTATCATGATAGTAAAGAAGCTGTTGCTCGCTTGCTTGGATGATGTAAGGCAAGTGAAATATTTTATACGTATAATTCTACGTATGGTATCAATATCGTAGCACAAGCATTAGTAAGATCTGAATTTTTGAAAAAGGGAGATGTTGTGCTGCTTGGTATTTGGGAGCATCATGCAAATGTGTTGCCTTGGCAGATATTGAGTGAAATGTTTGGATTTGAAATAAAGTTTGTAGGTATTACTGATGAATATGATATAGATTGGAATGATTTTGATAAAAAATATGATCATAATGTAAAGGTAGTTGCGATGTCTCATGTCTCTAATGTGACAGGTATGATCTATGATATGAAGGCAGTACATCAAAAACTTCGTGAAAGTACATTTTTCTTGGTTGATGGTTCTCAGTCATTGCCTCACTTTGCGGTACATGTGGAAGAGATTAGTTGTGATTGTTTGGTGTTTACAGGACATAAAATGATGGCATATACAGGTATAGGAGCGGTTTATCTGAAGAAGGAATGGATGAAAAATCTAAATCCTATGGTAGCTGGCGGTGGAACTGTGGAAGATGTGAGTGTGACGGGGCATCGTCTCGCCAGTGGTACTGATAAGTGGGAAGCTGGAACGCCTAATATTGTTTGAGCTGCAAGTTTACTCTATGCAATTGAATATATTGAATCTCTTGGGGGATTGGAAGCAATTTCACAACATGAATCAGAACTTACCGCATATGCACTTAAAAAGTTTCATACATTAGAAAAAAGTGGTAAGATATCTTTGATCTGACCTAAACAATCAGAAAAAAGAGTAGGAGTGTTTTCTTTTGTGTTATCTGATTCAAAAAATTTTCAAGTGATCGGAGAAAAATTTGCAGAGCATAATATAGCAATACGTTGTGGAGGTCATTGTGCATATCCACTTCATAAGTCATTAAATGTACAATGAACATGTAGAATGAGTATGTATATCTATAATGATAAAGCTGATGTTGATAAATTTTTTGAAGTGTTGGAGAAAATAGTCTAAATATTAAAACTATATATTATATAATTTGTGATTATGTCAATTCTAAGTCTGCCCTTTGAGGGTAGATTTTTGGTTTTTGGAAGAGGCTTTGGATATAATAGGTATAGTTTATATTTTAAGTCGTTTATATGACTGATCCAACTAGTATTGAAAAACCTTCTGATATTGTAGAACCTAGCGTTCAGCTTGATCAGATTAAAAAGAATATGCAAGAAATAAAATCTTCTGTTGAGGAAGTTNNTGCTGATTTTGATAAACAAAAAGATTCTCTGGCTAAAGATATTTTAGAACAAAAGCAAAAGGATATAGAATCTAAGAAAAATGAAATAGAAGCTAAGAAGAAAGAAACGCAAGAATTAATTTCTAAATTGAGAAAGGAAATTTTGGAAAGACAAAAAGATAATCAAGAATCTGCAGAAAAAACTGAAATAGATAAAAAATTGGAAGAATTAGATAAAAAGGTTTCTGCTGATTTGGATATGTATGAGAAAGAGTTGAGTACAATGGATGTTAAATCAACTTCTTTTTGGGAAAAATTGAAGGCTGTTCCAGGTAAAGTATGGGAATGGGCTAAAGAAAATCCTAAGACAGCTATAGCTGCTACCTTGTGAACGGGATTGCTTATTTGGTGAATTTCTAGATTATTTAGGAAACATAAAGATGATGAAGAAAATGATGAAGGAACAAATAATAAACATAAAAAAAAGAAGTGATTTTGGAATCATGGTGTAGGAAAATTTTTGAAATGGGTTGGTATCTGAGCAGCTGCAACATTTGGATTAAGTTGGTTGCGAGATAAGTTTAAACCAGAAAATCAAAAAGACCCAGAGAATCAGAAAAGTGATTTTGATAAATTATCAGAAACTGAGAAACAAAATTATAATAAAGTATGAGATAGTATAAATTCATTTATGCAAAACTGAACAGCAAGTACTGATGCTGAATATCTTTTATGAAAAGATGAAAATTGAATCGATCAGCCTCAATATCGTTGATTGGTTCCTTATTCTTTGGATAAAAGTTATGATAATGTTTGAAATATTATTACTGAATGAGCAATTTATAAAGAGGAAGCATATAGAACTTTTGAAAATATAAAAGATCTTCTTGTTGGACCAATGAAAGATCTTATAGCTAAGACTTTGATGCCAATGCTTATGACGGTTAAAGATTTTTCTGTGTTTGGATTTAAGCCTGGAGAATCAATGGCTGATGGTATCTTGCGTTGGCTTGAAGATGATAAGGATGCTCATACAAAATATTTAAATCATTTTTTTAGACAATATACAAATGTTCTTTGTTATCTAGAATCTAAGAGATCTCAACTGCAATATAAACTTGTTGAAAATGCTCTAAAACAACAGGCTTTTGATGGAAAAAAATGGGAAGAATTGTCTCCTGAAGATCAACAAGATGAAATACAAGAAAAATGTTGAGATATTCAATGGCTTCAACAATATGGTATAACGGATAAATTAGAAGAATTGTTTTTGAAAAAAAAGATTGTTGATATAGATACTACTTTTCAGCAGTATGGACTAGATACGGTAGTTCTTTCTCCTCATTTAGAAAGTGTTGTTCATGATGTTGATGAAGATATGAATGATATTTTGGAGGTGGATGAAACTACTAAAAAAAGTGTTTTGGATAGAGCAGAGGATGAACTAAAAGCAGGATCGTTGTCTGAAGAAACAAAGAAAGAATTGATAGAAAGCTCTGAAGATCTTGTAGATGATATTTCAAATGAAGAATGAACAGGATTTTTTAATAAAGCATTTCAACCATTGACTATTCTTTTTAATTCTGATGATGCGGTAAAGGATCAATTGTTTGATCAGTTTTCTGCTACGATAAGTGCTATGCAGTCTGTATTTCTACGTTATAGAGATAAGTTTGGAACAGGTACTATTACCCTTCAGGATATTCAGGATTATAGAAAAGAAGTTGATAAGTATATTGCTACAAAAAAAGAAATAGCTATGAAGATTGCTAGTATTCAAGATATTAATGATAATGCCCCAGATAAAGTATTAAGATTTTGTAAATCGTATTGGGCTGCACTTGCATGATGATTTAAGCTCTTTACTGATGGAAAAGAGAATCCTGCTTATGAATGGTTTTTTAAGAGTTTTTGGACTATTGCTGCTGGGGCTCCTATCTTATATGTTGCTTGAGGTTTAGGGATTGCAGGTAAGGGAGTAAGAGCTCTTAAAGTTACTCTAGCTCCAGTGTATTATACTGGTATTGGTATTTTAAATCTCAGTAAATATGCACTTGGAAAAAGTTTTGCAAAATGATGGTACTGGAAAAAAGAAATTATAGCTTCTAGTAATCCAGAAGGACTTTTTCATTATGCATTTATGTCATGAGAATTGTCTGATAAAAATATTATTCAAATTGCTCATAAAAAAAACTGGCGTATTTGATGAAATATAGTTACTTCTAATAATGTTAATCAATTTATTAAAGATAGATTTTTGTTTTCATCTGAAGAAGATGTTCTTATCTTTAGAAAGTATGCTCAGCAAAAGAATCTAAATCGTATTATGCTTACTAGGGAGGTAACAGGAGTTAATGCAGCGGATAAACTTTGGCATCATGTATATCAAAGAAAGTTAAATACAAACTTTGGAATACAGAAAGAAGCTATACAAAAAATTCGTGATTTGGATACTTTGATGTGAAAATCTGGTCTTACTGTAGAAGGAAAGTTTCTTAGAAAAGCGTTGTATACTATAGATCCAAAAGATTTTGATAAATTTTATGATTTTGTACATACGGGAAATATTCTTGATACTATTAAATGACTTACTGTTTCTGGGGAAACTTTTGGAAAGAATTTTGCAAAAAATATTAGTGTATTTACTGATGCTGCTGATGTTAAACGTTTTGTGCAAGAAGTGAAAAAACTTCCAAATTATGATGAAGCACTTTTGCGTACAGTAATGAAAAATTGGGATAGCGTTAAAGTGAGACTAAATAATGGAGAGTCGTTGGTTTCTTTTGTTTCTTCATTATCAAGATCTTCATCTGCGGGTGCAGTTATCGAATCAACAGTAGATATTATTTCTCCAGAGATAAAATCTATAGAAACAGTTGTTACTCAAAATATGGATGAGTTGAATAGATTGAAGGGGCTTGATGGTATCTCTCCAATTAAGAAGAATTATCTTAAAAAACAACTTAACTCTTTGGAAGAATTTAGATCTAGAATAAAATGATTTTCTCCTGAGGATATTAAAAACTTTAAAACGCTTGAAGGTTTACATGTAAAACCAGTTCATATTGTAGAGATTCTTGATTTAACAAAAGATTCGGCGAGTACTGTTGCTAAAGCGTTTGCAAAATGAGATGTATCACATTTAATTACTGTGTTAAAAGCAGAGAAAGAGTCTTTAAAAAATTCAGGAAAGATTGTTGAGTGAATAGAAGAAATATTGGACGTTTTGAAAAGATCTCGTGGACAGTGAGTAGTTGAAGGACTTGATGAAGCTGCTAGAATTGTTAAAACACTTGCTAAATTTATTTCTAAAGTACATGTATAAATATGACTGATCAACAAGAGGTTCTTACCTTAAAACAAGAAGTTGCTGATGAATATCTAAAAAAATTCAAAGATGAATTATGATTTTTAAAATCATTAGCAATTTTACCTATTGAAAATAAAATAAAGGATATTCTTCTGTCTGATCAAAAAGTTAGTGGTAGTTTTGAAGATTTAGATATTGGATTTTGGAAGTATATTGTGAATGTAGTTTCTCCTACAACAGCTGAACAGATTTTTACTTTTCTTAAAGAAAAGCAGGAACTTTTGGTAAGTAATCATACTAAAGAAGAACTTCAACATTTACATAATCAAATATTAGGTATTCCAGATGCTCCGTCGACATCTGCTTCTGCAAATAGTTCTGTAAATAATTCAAATAGTTCTTCAAATACTGATACTCCTCATAATGCTGTAGTAGATTGAGTAGTGGTTGCTGGAATATGAACTACGGGGATTGTTTGAGCATCTACAATAGAAAAAATGGCTAAGGGAAAAAAACTTAGTGAAGTTATTAATCCAAAAGAAACCCAGCAATTACTTAATCAATTAGCGGATGATTTTGCCCGTAAAGCGGAAAATCCGAAAATTCCTAATTTTATGAAGAAAAATTTTAAAAAATCTGCAGAAATTTTTAGAGATGGAGCAAAACTTGATAAGGAGACTGTTCATGCTTTGGAAGTCCGACAAAAATTAGAATCTAAATTACCTTTTTCTGTATTAAAAAAATGATTAAATATTCCTAAATCAACAGCTAAACTTTTGCAAGGTCTTGATAAGACAGCATTAGAGGAGTTAGCTCGTATAAAAGATATGTCTAAAGTTAGAACATTCCTAGAAAGTAAATGAATTATTGGATTGTCTGATGAGGTGATTAGAGCTTTTTCTTTGTCATGACAGGTAGGAGATGTAGAATGATTGATTAGTATTTGTGCAGCTTCAAGTAAGATAGTTTCTTTAGGAAAAGCATTGAAATGTGTAGGAATTATAGATGCTTTGGCATTATGATTTAGTGCTTGGGCTCTAATGGAAAATAAGAATGAAGCACAGGAAATGGCTAAAATTAATGCGTTGAGAGCAGATGTTCATCGTCAGAAGGGAAATATACAATTCTGGGCTGTTGATGTGTGAAGTACTGCTGCAATTGCTTTGATTACTACATGTACTATGATTGGAAGTATTGCTCCGGGAATAGGTACTGCTATTGGATTTGCTGTTTGAGTTGCTGCTTATGGTGCAAGTGAATTGATTGCAGCATATTATG
Source organism: Patescibacteria group bacterium UBA5124 (assembly GCA_002414185.1). Lineage (GTDB taxonomy): Bacteria > Patescibacteriota > Gracilibacteria > Absconditabacterales > Absconditicoccaceae > UBA5124. The sequence continues at coordinate 27,201 of DHYS01000005.1, forward strand.
CTAAAAAAGAATTTTATGCACAAAATGAAATAGAATTAAGAAACCAATATAGAACTGAAGTGAAACAAGCTCTTGTACAAGCTATTTCTTCAGAAAATAATGGATTTGATGTTTCTTTAAAAAAACAAGTAGAATATGAAAAGGGACGTCCTTTGACTACTATAGAAGATGCTTGGAGAGCTTTGATTTGGCAGGAATGATTGGAAAATTGAGAATATTCTTTGATTCAACAACAACAAGCACAACATCTTTCGGATGAAGAATTTAAGAAAACTTTGGATGCTCAACAATTAACTCTCTATACTCAACAAACAGAAAAACTTAGTTCTTTGGTTGATCTGAGATTGTCTTATATTAAACAGCAGCAGGTTTCTCCTGATTTTGCTAGTATAGAACAAATACTTGCTGATTCTCAAACTTTTGCTTGTATGAAAGATACTTCTTCGGATCAGTATATCTCTGGATGTTCTACAATTTCAGAGTATCAGCAAAAATATAAAGAACGCTTGATGCAAGATGATGCTGCTTGATTCTCAGCTTTGGAGACTTTGTATGCACAAAATCCAAGTCGTTTTGAATCTATCTATCAATGAAGTAATTATTATGAACAAATCCTTTCTGCAAGTAAAGATGATACGTCATTGAAGGATTCGTACGATATTTTACATCAGAATATTTCTTTTCTCCATCATTATGCGCAACGAAAACATTTTGGTCAAGGAATAGAATATTCTAATAGTTTTACGCTTGCTTATGATAATACTCATTCTGATATAGATTTAAATTATCTTGAAAGTTTTTTGAAAACTTGGAAGACTGATACTATTCCTTCATATACTGAAGATCAAATGAAATCTTATTTTATATCTAATGCTCTTGAAGATAGATTAGCATCTGATTTTGAAGTTGCTGATTCGATAGGACAAAACGTTTTGTATAGAGTAGCTAGGGAATTTCATGGATATAGTGGTCATAATGATATGAATGCTTTGATGCAATATTTTCAATCAGGAAAGGAAAATGCTTTATGACTTTATTATGATAAATGATGGTATATCAATAATGATTGGGCTATAGATAAGGATATAGATTTACATTATATAGAATCTCATTCTGTGCAGGAAACTATTAATCATTGGCGTATTTCTGATGCTTTAGTTACCGCAACAGGTCATGAAGATGAATCTTTAAATACTGCTTTTTGGACTCGTTTTGAAAAAATTCTTGATGAAGAAAAATCTTATAAAAATCCAGATCATTGTGCACAAATTCAACAAGAGGTGATTGATTATATATCTCAGGCTGCTGGTTCTTTTGTTGAATTGCCGGTAGATCTTGTGGTGAAGGCTAAGAAAGTTGGTCTTTGAGATGTGAATAAATTTTTATTTTCTTTTCAACAAGGTAGATTGATTGCATATACAGGAGCTGGCTGGTCAACAGAGCAATTGCATTTTACATGAATTCCTGTGGATATTAGTTATGTTGGTGGAAATCTTACAACAGGTGCTTCTGTTGTTCAGGAAACACAACAGGATAAAAATGTTTCAGCTACTTTTGCTGCTGTGCAGGATATGATTGAACATAGAGATCCTCGTATTATTTTACCTAATAGAGGAAAAATCCATTTTGATGCACAAACAAAAGAGTTAATTAGTCGATGATGATCTAGAAAAATAGATATAACAGGTCTAAAAATAGAATGATTATCTTTGCAATTTAATACTATCAAGGAACTCCTTATTGCTGCTAACTTTCTTAATCGATGTAAGCATACGTATCCCGATGTTAAGGATTTTTATACTGGATCTATGATGGGTATAGATTATGGTATTTATAGGTCAGAGAGTTGATTAGATACACAGATTTGGGATGTTGATACAATCAAAGAAATTTGTCCTAGTTTGTTGGATAGTAATAATGATGTATATCAGAGTTTTGTGAACTGTATGAATACCTTATAAAAATTTGTTTGTAATATAATTTATTTCTTACTCATATTACTATGACAGTAGATGAAAAACTAGAAGAAAATACTGATGATACTGAAAATACTGATACTGATGAACAAGATGCTGCTGATGAACAAGATGCTGCTGATGAACAATCAGATACAATAGAAGATCTTAGAGATGAGATTGCTGATTTGTATGTAACTATGCTTGATGCCAAGAAAGAATGAGTAGTCTGAACTGCAGCATGAATAGGTGTTTCACTTAATCCTCTCAAAAATGAAGCTAAAGAATATATTTTATCAGATGATACTGACGATAAAGATCTTTTTGATAAAGTTTGAACTAAAATTAAAAAAGCTTTTATTGAAAAACTTACTGGAGGTACTTTATTGGAATATAATAAAGCAGATTTGGATAAGATGAAAGCTATTATTCAACAAAATAGAGATAATAAAGCTGCTTTGGAAAGTATTAGATCTCAAATAGAGGAATGAAAAGATCCTCTTCAAGAATCATCATCAGATACAACAATTTCACAAAATACAACTATTTCTCCTGATGCTTCTTCTACGGTTGTCTCTGCGTGAGTTTGAACTACTTCGGTTGAATCATTAGTTATAGATAAGAAAGAAAGAGTAATGGATGAATTGGATAAGGTTTTGGAATATGATAAAACTCATCCAATAAAATATAAAATGGGAGAAAGGACTTCTCTCGAAAATGGTTTGGATTGTTCTGGATTGATTATTTATACAATGCATCAAGCTGGTTTAGAAGCTCCTGGTGCTGAATCTAGAGCTATGTTTTCAAATCTTGATACAGAAAAACTGGAAATGGATGATGATGGAGATATAACAAATCTGAATACTATCAAGGCTGGTGATACACTTTTTTGGAATACAACCAATCCGGATTATGATTGGAAAGATGTAAAATGATGAATTCCTCATATACAAAAAGATGGAAACGATTACCGTATCCATCATGTTGCGTTTGTTAAAGAAGTAAGCTCTTCTGGAAAAATTATTATAGTAGAATCTAATGGTGCTCAGTGAGTTGTAGAAAGAGAAATAGATTATACTCATGAACTCAAGGATACAAAACATAAGTCTGAATTGTTTGTAGGTCATGTAAACTATAATCAACTTCTAGCCTATGTGCCACCGCAAATAAATGATTATAGAATGGCTGCATAAATTACATATCTTTGATTATTTTTTTGACTATACCTATAACTTTGGTATCGTCGTATTTGCTGATTTCTAACTTATCGAAGAATCTATTTACGGATTCTAACATCCACTTATTTTCTTGTTTGATGATTTTTTTGAGCTTTGGAAGATCATTGTGAACTACAAAAATATAATCGTTGATGTCATAGTTTTCTTGTTGTTGGATAAGAACGAGGTCTCCGTCTTGGATTTTGGGTTCCATACTATTTCCTTTTGCTCTTACAAAGAAGCATCTACTTGGATCTTTGATACCGAGCATAACGGGAGTAACAGGAATTCTTTCTTGGGTGTATTCGTCAAGAATTTTCTTACCTTGATTACCACATTGTGCAAAACCATAGATAGGTAACTGAATAACATCATTTCGTTGGTCGCCGATACTTTCTCTGATAAGATGATATCCAGATTCATCTTTGGTGAAGTATCCTTTTAAAACTAATTGATTTAGTTTGTTGAGTACTGTTTGTGGATGACTTACTCCAATAGCAGATGCAATTTCTCTCAAAGTAATACTTTCGTTGTAAGTATTTTTTTTGAAAAAAGAAATAAGTGCTTTTTGGATGCTGTCGAGAGTTTGTTTTTTGAGCATGTTTTTTTGTACTGGTTAAATATAACTCCTTATATATAAAAAAATTTTTGACAAAATCAAGAGTTTTTTGACAAAATAATAATAATTTTTGACAAAATATAAAATACTAGGTCTAAACTAATAAAAAATCTCTTGATTTTCTTGAAAAAATGTCTAAATTTCTTTGCGGCGATATGTTTCTGTCAAGAAATGATTTGATTTGGATCTCCAAAAACTCATCTCTGTTGAAATATTCGATACATTAGTTTTATACTCTATATCACATATTATGACTGTTACAAAAAACAAGCCTGAATTGAATGAGGCACTCAAAAACATTGAAAAACAATTTGGAAAATGAGCTATTATGAAAATGGGAGACAATTCAAATGTATGATTGGTGAATACTATTCATAGTGGATCATATGTATTAGACTTAATCCTTGGTGGAGGATATCCAGAAGGAAGAGTGGTGGAAATTTATGGACCAGAATCTTCAGGTAAGACAACTATAGCACTTCATGCTATTGCAGAAGTACAAAAAAGAGGAGATACGGCTGCGTTTATCGATGCAGAACATGCATTGGATCCTAATTATGCAAGAACATTAGGAGTAGATACTGACAATTTGTTTCTTTCTCAACCTGATCACGGAGAACAAGCATTACAAATAGCAGAAGAATTAGCTAAATCTGGAGCTGTTAAGTTGATCGTTATTGATTCGGTTGCTGCATTGGTTCCTAAAGCTGAAGTAGAAGGGGATATGGGAGATAGTTATATGGGACTTCAAGCTAGAATGATGTCACAAGGACTTAGAAAATTGACATCTATCTTGGCTAAGACAGGTACTATCTGTATCTTTATTAATCAAATCCGTATGAAGATAGGAGTGATGTTTGGAAATCCAGAAACTACTACAGGAGGTAATGCATTGAAGTTTTTTGCTTCTCAAAGAATTGAAATCAGAAAAGGAGATAAAATCATGGAAGATAAAGATCAAGTTGGATACTTTGCTAAGGTAAAAACTGCTAAAAATAAGATATTTGCTCCATTTAAAACAGCAGAACTTCCTGTAAAATGGAAGATGGGATATGATAAAGCTTCTGATATTACTGAAGCTGCTAGTATTCTTAAATTGGTATCTAGATCAGGTGCATTTTATACTATAGGAAATCAAAAAATCCAAGGTAAAGAAAAACTTATTCAACTTATTGAATCAGATGAAAAAATGAGATCTGTATTAGAAAAAGATATTCAGATTAAGATCAAAGAAATGAGAATGGGTAAAAAAGTATTGGATGATGATGCTTTGCAAGCTGTTACGGCAGAAATTGAAGCAGAATCAGCAGAACAAGATGATCAAGAATAATTTCTATTGCTGGATGCCATCAGAATAGATAAGAAAGAATATAGAAAGTCTCTCAGTAATGGGAGATTTTTTTTAAATACTATTGAAATATATTTTTGATAGTATATATTGTAGTCCCGTAAGGGACTTTTCTAGGTTACCTAGATTAGTAAAAAAACAATATATTTTAAATGTCTAATTTATTAAATTTTTCAGGCAATACGGCACAAGGTGTCATGCCTGGTGTTATGTCTTCTTCTAATAAACCTAAAAGGGTTTATAAAACAAAAGTTCAAAAGCAGGTAGAATTATTTTCTCAGATGCTTAATGATCCTGGTTATCTTATGGCTTCGGATTATGAACATTTTGTTTCTATAAATTACTCTGATTGGTTAGATTTAGAGGGTAATGAGTCTTAAATGTTTTCTTTTGAGACTTTGTTGTTCGTTATGGAATATTATTTTTGATAGTGATATTGTTTCTTCAATTATATGTTTTCCTAGGTTTTTAGGGCTGGAGTATTTTCCAGCCCTTTTGTGTATTGATTTTTATTAGATGATTATTATATTTCTCCTAGGGTTAATATTTAAGGTTAATTTTTTTCATAGGATTTGGTTAAGTTTGAATCTAGCTCCTGGGTTTTCTCAGGAGCTTTTTTTGTATGATTTTAAATTCATCTCTTGTATCTTTAGAGTTAATTTTTATACTTATTTCATACATTTATAAAGTTACTTCATAACAAGTTAACGAACTTGTGAAAACTCCCGAGCTTTTCTCGGGAGTTTTTTTTCTTGATTTTTGTTTTTATTAATAATTTTTTATAGCTCTTGAAAAGATAGAATAAAATTTTACAATTCTTTTGAATTTATTATATAAACGATGATAATGTATAAAACGAAGGAAAATTATGATGATTGGAATAATCAGAAACAATTAATTAATTTTTGAATGAATTTTGATAAATCTGTCTTTATTAAATCTAGAGAAATTTGGTATATAAGGCTTTGAAATAATATATGATTTGAAGAAGATGGTAAAGGTAATGATTTTAAAAGACCAGCCCTTATTCTTAAAAAATTGGGAAATATGTATTTAGTAGTTCCTATGACTACTAAATGAAAGCAAAATAGTGTTTTTTATTTATCATTAGGAGAATCTTATTTTTCAAAACCATCTTTTCTTTTAAAAAGTCAGCCTAAAGTTATAGATAAAAAGAGATTTATTGAAAAAATACATACTATTTCAAAGAATGATTTTGATGAAATAAAAAAAGAGCTTAAAAACTTTTGGTTCTAGCTCTTTGTTTTTCTCCCCGCAATGAAGCGGGGGAGGATCCCGAAGGACATTTGTGTTTTCAGTATATATATTTATGCTTCAAAAGCAAATATTTTTTTTTGATTTAATTGTTTTGATATATAATACTATGTTATCATTTTTTTNNATGGATTGTTGGGCCATTAGGAGTTCTTCGTTGGTTGGGATGGTTACGAAGCGGAGAGAAGGGAGAAAGCGGAAATGCTTCTTTATTTGATTGCGGAGATATGCTGATCTTTCTCCGATACCACCTGAGAAAATGATGGCCCCTGGGATACTCGGAGATAAGGCGATGTAAGAACCTATTATTTTGACTACACTGTTTACAAACATAGTAATAGCCAATCTGGCTTTAGGATCTGATTTTTGTTTTTCTAAAAGTTGTTTCATATCTGAAGTAGTTTCTGAAAGTGCGAGAAGACCACTTTGTTTGTTGAGGAGGTCGATGGTTTTTTCGGGAGAGAGGTGCTCCTTTTGCATGAGGCAAGGAATGATAGCAGGATCGATAGAACCGCATCTTGTCCCCATAATCACTCCATCAAGGGGAGTAAATCCCATAGAAGTTTCGATGACTTTTCCGTTTTGGATGAGAGCGATACTGGAACCATTTCCTAGATGACAGGTGATGATTGGTTGAGCCTGTACAAACCCACCCCTAACCCCTCTCCCGCTTTGCGGGACTCCTAAAGTCGCCTTATCAAGGAGGGGAATACTTTTTTTAAGATATTTTTTGGTATAGGTTTCTCGGAGGTATTGGTGAGAAGTACCGTGAAAACCATATTTTCTGATAGCGTGTTTGGTATAATATTTTTTGGGAAGTGCGTAGAGAAAATGTTCTGGTTTCATGCTTTGATGAAATGCTGTATCGAAGATTGCGATATTTTTGGTTTTAGGGAAAAGCTTTTGGCAGAGTTCGATGCCTTTGACTTGGATAGGATTGTGAAGGGGAGCAAGACTTGATAATTTTTTGAGATTAGAAAGATTTTTGGGAGTAATTTTGGTCGCTTTGGTAAATATTTCTCCTCCGTGCACAATTCTGTGACTTATCGTAGAAATCTGTTCTCTTTCTTCTTTGGAAAACGATGAGAACAGTGTTTTGAAAGATTTTTCGTGGTCTTTAATATTTTCTAGATTTCATTTTTTAACTAATTTTAACTCTTGAGTGAAGAGTGCATATTTGATAGATGAGCTTCAGCAATTGAGGGTAAGGATCATAAGATGGTAGGGTAATTAAAGGGTAATTGGAGGGGACGCGGGCAAATCCCTCCCTAGCCCTCCCTTTGTCAAGGGAGGGGAAGAATTTATTCAGGATCTGGTGGTCGTTTGTCTATCATATTTTTGAGAGCATAATCTGGATTGTCTGTAGTGAAATTTCTTTCATATCTTTCTTTGAATGCTGGAGATATTTGATTTTCGTTTGATTGTATCGTTTCTCCTCTTGCTCGTATAGCTGTTAACTTTGAAAAATCTTCTGTTTTGATTTCTACTTTTGTTCAATTTTTATTGATCAAACATTCAATAAATTTTATGATATTTGTTTTTTGCTGAGGATTTTTTTCTCGAATATCTTTGTTAGGTTCTTTTTGTTCTTGGGTAAATTCTTTGAGAATATTATCTCAGTTTAATTTATTGTTACTTAAATCTATATTGCTTACATAATTGTTAAACATATTTAAATTTTCTCTGAAACTTATTACTTGATCTAAACTTAATTCATTGATTCCTTTGATCATATTTTTGATTATGTCAAAGTTTCCACCTTCTTGGTTTCACAATCTTTCTTTGGTTAAATCTGATTGTTTGATTTTTGTTCATAAAATCTTTTCCATAGATCAAATGATTTCTTGTTTTGCTATATTTTTTTCTATATTTTTACTTAAACGTTCTTTTACAATATTTTCGTATCCGTAATTTCTCATTAATTTAGATCAGAGTTCATCTGATATTTTCTCGTTTATATCTCCTCATTGCTGGATTATTTTTTTTAGATTTTTATCTGATCGATCTTTTGATTGTTCAGAAAGTAACTCCTTGTTTGGAAGGACTACTCATAATTTTTCCATACTTTCTTCTCAGAGAGAAATTGTTTCATTGTCTGTTGCTAGATAACTATTTACTTGTAGTTCGTTAGTGATTCATAGCTTTTTATCTTGTAATGATTGACTAAGAATTACTTTTTTTCCGTCTATTGTACCAGATATGGTTAATATATAATTGTCTATTCTGAGATTTTCGCTTGTTTTGATTTGAAAGTCATTATCTAGGAAATTTTCTGTTTTCTTTTCTCCAACTTCTGTATTCATATATCTAGAAATACCGATGATCGGAGAAACCGTAATTTGTTCTTTGATGGTCTTTTTTGCTAATTCTAAACTATTTTTTACTTCTCCTAATTTTTGCTGAAGGAGATTGTTATAATCTATAATATCTTTGTCACTAGTAGTGATTTGTGTGTTTTCACTAATTTGTAATCCATTATCTTTGAATGTTATTCCTGGATGTTTTTTTATTATTTCAGTTTTTTGTTTTTGAAGAAGGTCTCTATTTTCATCTGATAAATAGTCTTCTAATTCTTTATCTTCTATCTTGATGTTGTCTATCTTTTCGTTTGGTTTCTGACTTTCTTTTTGGAGTGAGTCTGAATTTTTTAAAATATTTTCTCTATTCTTAGAAAGATCATCGTTTTCTGCTATGTCTCATAAATCGTCGATTTCACCTAAAGTCTTTTTTAATTCTTTGAAGTTGTTTAAGAAATCTTTGGAAGCAGGATCTTGTTTGATTTCACTTTGGAATGTTGTGCTTGCTAGAGAGAAAGTGATATAATCTTTTACGTAGGTGTCTTGTTCTTCTTTACTTAATCATTTTTCTTCTAATGTTTTTCTGATTGATTCTTTTTGTTGGTCGTATTTAGGATCTTTGGATTCTGATTCAATTTTGGTTTTTACTTCGGAGTTTAGTTTCTCGTAGGATTCTTTGGTAGTTTTGAAATTATCTAGGATTTTTTGTTTTTCTGTCATTTCACTATCTTCTAATTTCTTTTGTTCTTCTTCTAATTTCTTTTGTTCTTCTTCTACTTTAGTTTTTTGTTCTTCTACTTTTAAATCATTATAAACATTAAATGTTAGCTGAATTCATTGGGTTTTAAAAAAAGAAATAACTTCTTTTTTATAATTTTCTTGTCTTTTGTCTTCTGGTGTTAATAAAAAGTCATCTAAGAAAAATTCATTTATGTCTTTGAAATAGTTGTCTATGGGTTGTGTAATATCTTTTTGAATACTAGAAAAACAATCTTTGACTTGTTGGGTTTGTTCTGGAGTCCATCAAAGTTCTTTTGCTTTTTGTTCCAAGATATCTCAGGATTCTTGGCTCTTCACTATATCGGTGGTTTCTTTATTGTTTACTCCTTCAACCATCATAGCTTGATAAGAAAATTAAAAGCTATGATAATTATATGAGTTTTTACTGATTTTGTCAAAAAAATACTATATTTTTTCTACTTCTTGCATTTTTTTTCGTATATTTGGATAATTTTTTTGAATATCTATATTTCCTATCTTTGCATTACTTTTTATTGAATTTATGAGACCTGCAAATTCTTGATTACTTATCTTTCAAAGAATAATTTCTTGTTCAGCCCGTTTAAGCCGTTCAATAAATTTTTGTTTTTGTATTTCAATATTTTGCTTACTTTGATCAATAGCTTGTTTAAGTTCATTGATTTTTTTCTCTAATAGTGGTTTGAAAGATTCAAATCGTGCTAAATATCACGTACGAAAATTGATTTTATATTGGCGATTTGCTTCGTTTTTTGTGGTGTTGGTTTTTGCTCGTAAACTGATAGCAGGGGATGTTATTCTTCATTTTAAAACAACTGTTTCTAAACATTCTATAGCCCATACAACTTGTTCTTGAGGATCTGTGATATTTTTGAAAATATGCTCATTGAGGAGATTGTTCACTGCATCTATTTCTTCTTGTCCATAAAGTTTATCTAAACAATTTTGATAATGAGCTTGAAGATCTTGAGGAAAATTTTTAATCTGTGTTTTAATCACTCCTAATGCACTCGTAGAAGCTATAGAAAGTGAAGTATTGTTAAATCCAGTATTTGTGCTAGTATTTGAATTGCTTGCTAAGTTTTGCGCTAAGGCAGACTTTGTCGTACCTAAAATACCAGAGAGAATCATAACTCCTGTAACGGTATTTCTTACTTTAGAAGAAAGTGAGTTTTTCATGATGATTGTGGATAGGGATATAAACCCAAAAAATTGAATGATTTGATTATAAGTATTTTTGTGTGAATGTCAAATGTAATGTGTAAAGATTCCGGCTGCAACTGACGAAGCCGGAATGACACAAAGAGAATTGTAAAAAATAATTTTTGGTTTAAAAAGCTGTAATTATAAGAAAAATGGAATGATAGTGGCTTGATTTCTTTTGTGAAATAGTCAGAATGGACTTGTTTTATTTTTAGTATTGATGATGAAACAACCTATACTTCGAGAAAAGGAAACCCTTTCATCGTTTATCCAAAAATGGAAAAGACTTCTGCATCCTTTTTTGTTTTGTAAAAAAGATTATTTGGTCTATATAGGAATTCGTATGTTTTCTTCTGTAGAATGAATGATTACGTTGTGGATTATAGCTAAGATTATTGATTATCTTTCTGTACAATATTGGATAGGAATATATTGGTGTATTGCTAGTTTTGCTATTATTAAAATTATTGGAAAAATTTTGCAAATTCCAGGAAATTATCTTAATGTTTCATTGGATTCTAAGACATCTCAGTGACTTTCTCGTCAGTATTTGAAACAATATATTGGATTGGATATGAATGCTACAGATATGATTGGAACTGGTAAAATGATATGAATTTATCATAAGTGAATTGGTAGTTGGACGAGTTTTTTGCAGAATGTGATAGAGATTGTTGCTAGAATTTGAGCGATAATTATAGGTTGGATTTTTGTATTTGGTACTCTTGTTTGGTGGCAGTCATTGATTTTTTTCGGGTGTTTTTTGATTTCGGTTGCGGTGATCTGGAAAGGAATGAATGCACTTAATGGAATAAGAAAACAAAGTAGAGAGCTTGGTTTAGATCTCAATAGGCAAGAAGCTAAGGTTTTTATGTCTAAGATGGAGATTCTTCAGCAAAATAAAATCTGAGAAGAATTGTCTGATATTCATACTATCTATGATAAACAAAATAATCTTTGGACAAATAATATGCGAAAAAAAGTTAAGTGGGAAGTATTGTGAAATAGTATTATAGATGTTTTGATGATTGTGTTTATGTTGTTGGCTGCTGCTGCAGTAGCTGCAGGGAAATACCAATTGAGTGCGTTTATTGTAGCTACAACACTTCTTTCTAGGATTTTGGCATATCCTTGGGATGCGAGAAATATGATGAGATCGTATTTTGGTGTGATGATTAGTATAGAAAAAATGTGGGATGTTTTTGATTCTACGCCGCCTATTAAATGACTTTATGAAGGAGAAAAATTTGATTATATTGCTGGTACTGATTTGGAAATTTCTGATCTTTCTTTTGGGTATCATCTGGAAAAGGAAAAGACACCTGTGTTTTCTCATTTTTCACTGAAAATTGCTGGAGGAAAAAAAACTGCTTTGGTAGGTCCTAGTGGGGGAGGTAAATCTACTTTGCTTAAATTATTAGCTGGAATACTTAGATCTCAAGAGGGAAATATCTTTGTAGGAAAACAATCACTTCCTAGTGATAGTCATAAAAAAAACTGATATGATATTGTGTCTCTTCAATCATATTTTGCTCATATATGATATCTGAGTCAGGATCCATCTATTTTTGATGGAACAATTTATCAAAATTTGGTTTATGCACTTGATAAGGAACCTGATTTGGTTTATCTCAAACATATCTTGAGTCAGGCTGAATGTGATTTTGTTTGGGAGTTTCCTGATGGATTATCTACTGAAATTGGGGAGCGTGGAATACGTCTTTCTGGTGGGCAAAAACAAAGGCTAGCTATAGCAAAAATTATGCTCAAAAATCCATCTATTATTTTGTTGGATGAACCAACTTCTGCATTGGATAGCTTTAATGAAGAACGTATTAGTATAGCACTTCGTAATCTTTTTGAAGGAAAAACAGTAGTAGTCGTAGCGCATAGATTGCAAACGGTTAAGGCATCCGATCATATATTTTTTATAGATTCATGAACTATTGTAGAACAAGGAAATCATAAATCTTTGGTCGAGAAAAAATGACAATATGCTCAAATGCTTGAATTACAAACAGGTTTCTAAGAGTTGTTGTGCTGTAGTAGAAATATTGTGATTTTCTTTGATGTAGTTTGTACTATTGTGCTGCATTTGTTTGTAGGAGTTTTTGTCTGTTAGAAGTATTTGTAAGTTTTTTTGAAGGAGTTTTGGTTGGTTTTCACATACGATTCCTATTTGATTTTTTTGTAATATATGACTTGGATCTACGCAAAGTGAAAGAATAGGAGTCTGATTTTTGAGTGATTGAATATAGGTATTGGGGAATCCTTCAGATATGGAAGTATTGACGAAAACTTTTGCTTTGGCAAAATAGGTATCAATTTGTTCAAAAGGAACAAAATCAATAAATTGAATATTTTTTTGTTTGTTTGCTAGTTGTTTGATATGGGTATGATATTTTTTTTCTCCGCTTGCTGATGGGCATATCATAGTAAAATGTTCTTGTGGAAAATGACCAGCTAATTGAATAAATACTTCTGGACGTTTTCGTTTTTTTGATCTAGATACTCGAAGAATAGTATCTTTTTCTTGTTGTGTTGTTGTATTTGTTATTGGGTATCCAGATTTGATAAGTTTAGTCTGAATACCTTGTTTGTTTAGCATCGTTTGTTGATATTCATTTTGTACTATGATGGTGGCATTGTGAAAAACATATTGGATTATATATTTTGCATATCGATGTTTGTAGATATCTTTTTTACCATCTACCTCATCGTCGTGAGCTACCATGTAAACAAATTTTTTCTTCATGATTTTGCAAAGTAGTGTCATAATTCCGCAGGATAATGTAATCCCTCTCTTGATATATACATCTGCATTGATTTTTAGAAAAATTTTTGGTAATGAAAAAGCCCTCTTCCAGATTGGATCTTTAGAGGATACTTTTCTTCGGAGGCTTACATTATTTCTTATTTCTTTTTTATCTTGTCCGTAATCTGCGACTATCATTGAGATGTCGAGATTTTTATGTTTAGCTAATTCTTTGGCGAGCAGTGCCATTTGTACTTCTGCTCAGCCAAAAACACTTTCTATTTTAGGATTGAAGAGCTGGTATGACTTGAGAGAAATGAAACATATTTTTTTCATTTATATTTTGTTTTTATAAAATTATTGTTGTATTTCTACTTTGTATCATTCTCTGAATCATAATTTTTTACTAAGTCATTTATTGATTTCTAGGACATAAGATGCAGTTTTTTCTTTGTTGAAAACGGGGCATGGATCGTCTGTGCATGGATCAGCTTCTGCAATATACGTAATTTCTAAACCTGAATTTATCCAAATCATATCTAGAGGGATAAGAGTATCTTTCATCCAAAAAGTGTAGATACCCTCTTGTTCAAAAGTGAATAGCATTCCAGATAATTGAGGTAGAGATGTACGATTCATTAAACCATATTCTCTTTCTTGAGGTGTTTGTGCTATATCTACATCAAAACAATAATTTTTGATACATACTTTACCTTTTTTTTGAGGATTTGTGATTATTGGTTCGTTGGGAATATTGTTTTCTTGTGAAATATTGTTTTCTTGGTTTGTCGAAATCGGTGCTGAATTATTGATAGGTGATTGTAGTCCACAACCAGCTAGAAATACTACTATACTTGTCCATAATAATTTTTTCATAAGATATATCTATGAAAGTAAAAATTATTTGGATAATAAATTTTTGAGAAGAATATTCAAGGCGTCTCTTGTTTTTGGACCAAGGTATCCAGCGGCTGGGTCTGTAGATTTAGTTACTAATTTGTTATCAGATTGTCGTTTGAATAATGCTTCTATGGTAGATTTGTTATTGGTTCCGTTGATATCTCCTTGGTAATATCAGAGAGATGTGAGAAGATATTGAAGATATTTAACGCCAATATCAGATTTGTTTTTAGTATATCCTACGGTGAATTGGAAGTTTGTATTGATTCGGCTAGGAAGATCGTTGAGTGATGATCAGATTGTTTTTGTTGTAGTATTGAGTGATACTATACTATTTGATTTTATAGTAGTTGTAGATCCTGTAGAAGTATCTATTGTCCCTGATCAATTTGTTTGTTTGAAAAATCTTGCTAACATAGTAAGGAGATTTTGATTGAGTTCTCGATTTTTTGGATAGCTTGTATTTGTTATAATAGCATTGTTTTTTAATAGTTCTAAACTATCTTCTGAAGAACTAGGAGTAATGTTTAAGAAAAACTTGATCAATGTTTTGGCAACATTTTCTCTTGTTATCAAACTTGTACCTGTAGAACTGTATATAGTAATTGGTGAAGTAGATTTTTTGATTACTCTATTTCGTGTAGTAAGCATAGTTTTAAGTTTTGATTTGGTAACAATACCGGTTCCTACATATCTTCTTTGTCGTGATGATGGAAGATAATTGTTTTCAGAGGCATAAGTATATGCGTTTTGAGGTGTGAAAACACTTAGGTTACCTGTTGTATCAGAAGAACCTGTAGTAGGTAATGTTGTCCCAGTTGTTGTTTGTACTGGAGCAATTCGTCATCCACCACCACCTCATCCACCACCTCCGCTAGCAGCTGGAGCTGTATAATTGATAGTGAAATCTGGTATAATGAGTGTAGATGTATTGTTTGTAGTGTCGCTAATGCTAAGTGTACATCCGCTGTATGTTCCGTTTGCGAGAGTTCGTGAAGTTGTGTTTTCTGCAGCTGAAGCTGTAGTGAGTGAGCCTGTTCCACATGTTCCTGAGTATACAATAGCTCCTGTAGTATCAGAAGTAAATGTATAGGTTGCTGTTTGATTGCTGATAGTTACTGATCATCCAGAAAGGTTTGGACCAGTAGTATCTCGGATAAAGGTAAATGTACCTGTAGAGATATTGTTTGCATTATCTTTGGCTACTACTTGAATAATATACTCTCCATCAGTGTTTGCTGATAGTGTAGAGCTAGTTCCTGTAGTAGATGAAAAGTTAATTGTTCCTGTTCCAGAGAGTTTTGATCGAACAAACCCAGAGAGTCCAGATGTTGTATCTTCTCCTGTGATAGCAATACTTACTCATGTATTTGTCAGAATTGAAGTAGTTGGTAGTGTAAGTGTTGGAGCTGTTTGATCGATTTTGTAGGTCATAGCTCCTGTTCTTACATTACCTGCTTTGTCACTGATACATGCATATCCTGTTCGGATTCCATCTATATCGTAATATGGAGCTGTAGAACTTCCGTTATCACATGTAGTAGTGTAAGGAATTGTATTGTACATAACGGTTCCAGAGAGTCCTGCTAGGGTGTCAGTAGCTGTAGCAGAGGCTGTGATAGCTGTAGTTCTTCGGTTGCTGTTGCCTGTAAAGGTAAGTGTAGGAAGAGTAGAATCTATCGTGAAACTTGGAGTAGTCCACAATTTAGTTTGATTTAATTTATCTTTTGCTATAGCTCTGAGGGTAACTGTTGCGCTATTTAGTGCTGGAGTAGTCCATGTACAAGATTGTTCATTGTTGGTTTTTGTACATGAAGAAATAGCTGTATAGGTAGTTCCATTTGTAGAATAATAGATAGTGATAGAACTAGGATTAGCATCTAATCATCCATTTCGATTAAGTGTATAGCTTGTATTTCCTTTGATATAGAGACCTGGATAATCTATAGCAATATCTGTAGGTGCTGTATTATCAAAGATGAAATCTGTACCTGTGATGATAGATGTGTTTCCTGCAGAATCTGTAGCAGTTAATCTAATTTTTCCAATGGTATCAAGCGTGTTTGGAAACAAAAAAGTATAGCTTCCATTGTTTGCAGTAGCTCATGTAATGAGAATACTACTTGCAAAATTTGTTGTAGAGTATTCTAGTTTGATGTTTGTAGGAGTAAGTTCTGTACCTGTATTCCAAGTGATATTGTAGGTAGCTGGAGAACCATTTACATAATGTCCGAGAATCGGAGCTGTAATAGATAATCCGCTTGGTGAAGTTTTATCAAAGATAATTCCTGTAATAATAGATGTGCCTGTATTATTTACTGTATCTATCATATTGAGAATAAACTTAGTTGTTCCTTCGATATCTGTAGATTTCATGGTATAGCTAGCAGAGTAGCTATTGCTTCCTAAATCGGTAACTACTGCAAAACTAGCACTTCCACCTGATATAGAGAGGGTAGGTAATGCAGCTAATGTTCTGTTTGTAGTAAATAATAAGGTAATAGTATCTCCTATTTTTGCATAACTTGTGTTGGTTGTATTGTCTGAATATACGGTAGTAGATCCTGTAATTGTAGGAAGGATTTTATCGATAGTATATGTAATGATTTGGATAGACTCTGTATTATTTAATTTATCTATAGAAAGATATCTGACATATTTGGCAACCGCAGTTCCTGCCGCCCCGGTGACGTTGGCGCTAGTTCCGGTAGTGACTGGAGTACAGCTATTCGAGGTATCGATACAGTACAATGTACTAGAAACTCCTATTCCAGCGTCCGTTGGAGATAGGGTTGTTACGATATCTTGATTTCCTGTACTTGAGGCAGGAGTTGCGGTAGTCGTAGGAGGGGTATTGTCATAGAAAAATGTTTTATTGATTCCTGTCGTTGTGTTATTTGCATTATCAACAATTCTGAATTGTACATTGATTGTACTTGCTGGACTGAGGGTTGTTGTAGTACATGTAGTAGTATTGTATATTGCTGAGTTTCGAGTGATTCCGTTGTCGAGAGAATATTCACATGTAGATCCATTGAGTCCAGCTCATCAAGCATCACTTATATTTGTACTAAGTATGATGTCTCCGTTGTAATACGTATTTGCTCCATTGAGTCCAGAGTTTCCTAGTGATATATATGCTTGAGAAACAGTAGGTGCTGTGATATCAATTCGGTTTACGGTAGCTGTGTTTTCTCCTGTGTTTCCTGCAAGATCTTGGTAAGTAAATACGAATGATCCATTTGTAATAAAGAGATATCAGCTAGTATTTAGTCCTGTAGTATCTTCAGAGAATCCAGTGATTTCAGCAAAAACTGAACCATTTGTTCGAGTTGGTCCTCCTGGTAAATAATCTACAGTAGCTGTAGGTGTTGTTTTATCAATTCGATTTACAGTAGCTGTAGTAGAACCTATATTCCCTGCAAGATCTTGATAGGTGAATGTATATGTTCCATTGCTTGTGAATGTATAATTAGCATTATTGAGTCCAGTGATTTCTTCAGAAAATCCTGTGATAGTAGCTATAGTATCTTGATTTGTAAGTCCTGTAAGTGAATAGATAATAGATGCTGTAGGTGAAGTAGTATCTACAACGTCGATAGTTCTTGTAGTAGATCCTGTGTTTCCAGATGTATCTGTATGACTATAAGTAAGAATATAGCTTCCAACTGCTTGTGTATCTACAGATCAAAGTATTGAAGAAATATCTCCTGTTCCATCATAATTATCTGATCGAGTAGCTCAGAGTTCTGTATATGAAGTAGTACGTTCTATAGTGATTAAAGATGATCCATTAAGAGAAATAACGGGAGGGGTAAGATCTCGCACACAGATATTTCTTGTAGTAGAACCTGTATTTTGTCCATCTCAGTAACTATATATACGAGTATAATTTCCTAATGTATTTGTATCAACAATTCATGCAATATCTGAAACATCTCCTGTTGTGTCATTATCTGATCGGATAGCTCAGAGTTCTGTATATGGGTTTAAAACTTCGAGATTGATAGTAGATGAACCATTGAGTGTTATAGTAGGAGTTGTTGTATCTAAAGTGAAAGTTGCTCCATCAAGATTTCCAGCTACATCAATTACTTCAAAATGCTGAACTCATCGTCCAGTAATAGGATCTCCACTATTGTATGGATTACCATTGAGCGTAGCTGTGTATCCAGGATTGTTGTCAGAAAATGTAATATATTGAGTTGTGTTGTATGTAGCTCAGTCTGTGATTCCAGCAAATGTAGGAATAGTTTTGTCTATCCAATTTACTTCTGCTTGCATTGATCCTGTGTTTCCTGCAAGATCTTCATATTCAAAAATATATGTTCCGTTGGCAGAAAAGAGATGAGTAGTTCATCCAATCACAGTAATATCTGCTTTGTTGAAAGATCAGATTGTTGCTGTTACATTTCCATTTGTTCGACTAGAAGGGGAATAACTAATAGAAGCAGTAATAGGAGCTTTATCAATTCGGTTTACGATAGCAGTAGTAGTTCCGATATTACCTAACATATCTTGATAGGTGAAATCAAAAGATCCGTTGTCTGTGAATGTGTATTCTGTAGTATTAAGTCCAGTAATTTCTTCAGAAAATCCACTAATACTAGCTACAACATCTTGGTTGGTTGTTCCTGTAAGAGAGTATATAATAGTCGCAGTAGGTGCTGTAGTATCGATTCGGTTTACGTTAGCAGTAGTTGTCCCTGTATTTCCCGCTAGATCTCGATAGATGAAATCAAAAGATCCGTTGTCAGTAAATGTATATCCTGTAGCATTAAGTCCTGTGATTTCTTCAGAGAATCCAGTGATCTCCGCTATAACTTCTCCTGTTGTCGCGCTATCTGGTGTATATATGATAGTTGCAGTAGGTGCGATGATATCTATAGGTGAAGTAATTTGAAAATTGACTGTAGTAGTGTTTCCTGCTACGTCTTCAGCTATAAATGTATAAGTGTTTATATCTGATATAGCCTCTCCATTATTGTATGGATTACCATTGAGCGTAGCTCCTGAAAGATGATCATCAGAAAAATTGATAGATACGGTTCCTGTATATATTTCTCATTCGCTTACTCCTGAGACATCGGGAGATGTTTTATCTATTCGATCTACATTAGCTGTGATAGAACCTGTATCAGTTCCTCATAAAGAATATTCAAAGTCAAAAGACCCATTGTCTGTAAAGACATAGGTATCGGCTCATCCATTATTATCTATATTGTCGTAATCTCCTGTGAGTGTTACGGTAACATCACTATTGGTCCAATTTGGTCATTCTGGAGAGTAAGAAATTGATCCGTTTACAGCATAGACTTGTATAATGCTTTCTATTCAAATAAGAAAGCTAAGAACCCAAGAAAGAATGGTTTTGAGTTTCATAATGGTAGAAATTTAAATATAAAGAAATCTATTTACATTTCTGTATAAATATATTTAATATATAAAAAAATCGCCTGCAAAAACAAGAAGTGTTTCTCATTATCTGCAAGCGAAAAGTTATCACTTTTTTAAATTAGGTGCTTTTAATCCATTTTATAGGTGATATTTAGGATGATCTTGAATTCTGTCTTTCCAGGGGATAGGGTAATACTGTTCATACTAGCATCGCTAGATCACATACTTGCTACTTCTTTAGAAAAAGCTATAGGATAATCATAGTTTTCTGATCTTTGTTCGTTGATAATAGTAGCTTTACCAAGTTTCATTCCTGCTGCATTAGCTAATTGTGTAGCTTTTTCCTTAGCATCTGCATATGCTTTTTCTCTGGCATCTTTGGATGCTGCATTTTCATCTTCTAGAGAAAAGTTTGTTCCATTGATATTGATTCCTCCTATTTCAGATACTTTTTTGATGATTTCACTACCTTTTTCATAGTATCCTGTACCATCTACTTTGATGCTCATATCTTGTTGCGTTCTTCGTCAAAGAACTTTTCTTGTATTATTTGATCGATCGTATTCTGTGTATGTATTTACATTCGTTGTTTTGATATTTCGTTTTGGAATATTGAATCCACTAAGTAATTCTTTGATCTTTAATACTTTAACATCAACCAATTCTTGAGCTTCTTTGGTGTCTTTACCAAGTTCTGAAATATTGATATTGATAGTTAGTGTATCTGGTGTTGCATATGCTTTACCTTCACCTTCTACTGAAATTGTGTTGCTGGTACCATATTGTCCAGCATTAGAATTTTTGAGAGAAAATCCTACGAAAATTAATGTAGCAGCTAGGATAACTGTCGATACTAGAGGAATGAATTTTTTGTCCATGGGGATTTGTAATTATAAGTTAAAAGGGTAATTGTCATTGCGAGGACCCCGCAGTACTGCGGGGGACGTGGCAATCCATGTGGATTTTCTAGTATTGGATGGATTGCTTCACATATGTTCGCAATGACATTTTCTATTGTATATTACGATGATTACTCCAAAAGGTTACAATTTTTTTTATTCTTCTTCACTATCGAGATGACGTTTGATAAGTGGCATAAAACGTAAATATTCTAATACCTGTAAACCAGTAAATCTTCCAACAATAATATTTAATATAAGGATGATTATTATACTTTCAGGATAAGATAGTAATACGTGTTTTAAACTAGATCGATTTATTAATCCTCGTACTGAGAATGATACGATAAGAAATTCTGCAAAAGATACTCGTCGTCATCGGGTAAATGTTTTGAATCCATCATTGAAAACTTTGTCGGTTACTATAATAATAAATACTATAGGAAACAAAGAAAACATAGTTGTGAAGATATTTAATGATACGAAATTGGTTTTGAAAACGTTGTCTAAACCAATAACGGTGATAATTATCAAAAAGTAGAGCATAATCAGAAATGTTGTTTTTGCATTATGAAGAAGGTATATTCTCTTACAAAATAAACTAGTTATGATCTTTGCGATAAATCAAGTGAATAATAATCAAAGACTTGTTTGTACTCATAAAACTGCCATAGAAAGAGCAAATAATATTGGACTATAAATTCAAAAGACAGAAAATCAGATTACTTGTCTGAAGATGCTTACTACCAGAGCGCTTATTGCTAAGATCAATAATATTCCTATCAGATCAATGGGGAATCCATTGGAAATGAGATTGTCTACAAGATAGGAAATTAATAAAAGTTTTGGAGTTTCTTGAAATGTTAGAGAAAATGGGGTAATATAGACTTCTTGGTTGGTGATCTTGTTGAGAGAAAGAGTAGAAAGAAAATTTAATATTTCATCTTTGGGGATAGTATATATTTTTTCTACTCCTATATTTTTGATATATTTGGCAAGCATTCTTTTGAGAAAAAATTTGTTGGTATTGGTAATAAAATAAATTTCTTTTTGTTTGAGATTGAGTTCTTCTAGGTTGTTTGTTCTACTTAATAATTGAAATAATACATCAAAATTGTTGGTATTGATGATAATTTTTTCTGATTTTTTGATGTTTTCTATGTTTTCATTTATTTTACTCATGATTTCTTCATCTCCAAAATTTGGTTTTTCTGAAAGAAAAATTTTGAGAAATTGCGTTTGTGTTTTATCAAAGTTTTGCTGAAATCATAAATTAAGTTCTTCATTTTCTTCTCATAAATAAATGATTGTGTGCTTGTAATTTATAGGATTTGTAGTAGCAGCAAAACTAGTTCATAAAGATATTCCTCGTAATAGGAGTATGGCTAATAATGCTTCTATAAGATAGAGGATTTTTTTCATTTGAAAAAAAGGCAGATAAATCTGCCTCGTATTTAAGTGATTTGCGAAGGGGATTCAAGGGAATTAATGTCTTTTAATACTTCGATAAGCTGTCTTTTTGTTGAAATATCTAATTTTTTCATTCCAAGTGGATTGGAATATTCTCTTGCGCTTCATTTT
The DNA here is from genome assembly GCA_002414185.1 of Patescibacteria group bacterium UBA5124. Classification (GTDB taxonomy): domain Bacteria; phylum Patescibacteriota; class Gracilibacteria; order Absconditabacterales; family Absconditicoccaceae; genus UBA5124. The sequence goes on from DHYS01000005.1 coordinate 49,406, forward strand.
CCCTTGGTTAGTTTGTCGTTGAGAATTCTTGAAATCATTAATGTTTGTAATACTTGAGTGTCATTAATTCAAAGTTCTTTTTTGAGTTCAGGGATTATTTCTAACTCTTCTTTTCATAATTTTCCAAAGTTTAGATCTTTATATTTTCATACTGCTGTTTTAATATCTTTGTCTTTTGTAATATAATCTATCACTCGGTTTTTACCTCTATCGTAAAGTGTATCTTTAATACTGGATCCTGGAAGACTGTAGTCAAAAAATCTTTTTCTTCTTTTTACCATATCTGTTGCTTTTTTGAGACATTCCGCTTCATCTTTTCGTTTACCAAGTTTGTGAAAAATTCTTAATATTTCTACAGAATCTTCATAGTTGTAGTTTTCACAGACGAAGATTCCGATAATTCATAATCCAGGTTTTTCTTTTAATTTTTCTAAGTCTTCTAAACCATTTATTTCTCATGAAGCTATTGATTCATTGATTTTTGCTACTCATTCAGATAGTAAATCATATCAGTTTCCCATAAATCATTCTCCTAATAATCTATTGGTATTATTTCGTCATAAAAGATGTTGTTCTATTTCGTGTCCTATAACTACTTTGGTGAATTTTTCTTTGGTAATATTTTCATAGCTTTCAGGAATTGCTAAGTTTTCTTTTGATGATAAATAGAGTGCTTTTTTTTCTGGATCAATATCTGCTTTTCGGTTTGGATTAGGAATATTATTATTTTTTATAAAATGTGTTTTGTATATGTTTAGTATTTTATTTGAATATTCTTTAAGTTTTTCTTTAGAAATTACTTTATCGTTTTTATGTTTTTTTATTAGGTCAGATTCATCTTTTATCTGATCTTCTGTATCGTTTTCATTTGTAGTATTCTTTTTTATTGTACCGTACTTTTGTTCTATTGTATTTAGAAATCTTTGGTAAGTTGATTGTTCTTGATCTGTGAGTTTATTCTTATTTTTTTCGAATTTTTCAAGAAGTCTTTGCATTATAACATTTCTTTCTTCCGGTGTATTTGATACTCTAGCTCCGTAAATTTTTTCTTGAAGATGTGTTACTTCAGTAGTTTTTTCTTGTTTTATTTTTTCATCTAAAATATATCAAGATTTACTAGCTTCTAATCGGATTGCTGATTGAAACATTTTAAATTTGTTTTTTACTCAAAGTATACTGTTTAAATATATTCATTTTAAATTTGGCTGTATTGGGCTTTCATTTACATCGTTAAATAGTTTTTCCAATGCTTGTATCTTGTCTTTTATTTCTTGTTCTTTTTGTTGGATATCGTTTAAAGTGATCTCTTTTTCTCCACTGAAAAAAGTGGTACATATTCCTTTGTTGTTGTATGTTAGAACTCCATCTAAAGGATCAGAATATCCTTCTTTTGTAGTTTCTAATTGTTTGTTTATTGAGACAAGAATGTCGTTTTCGTTATATTCTTGCTGTGAATTTAATTTGTTCATGGAAAATATATAGATATAAATATTTTCTATATTATATCTATTTTATTTTTTTTGTCAATTTTATATTCTTATTTTCTAAATATAAATTATCTATTCAAAGAAAACCGTTTTTTATGTAAAAATCATATGCATATTTTGATGACTTTACTATTATTCTGTTTGATCCACTTTTTTTTGCTCTTTCTTCAAAACTTTGTAATAGTTTTCCTCCTATTCCTAGTCATTGATATTGTGAATCTACATAAATGTTTATAATTTTTTCTTTAGATCATCTAATAATTCATATTATTTTCTTGTTGTCTTTGATCCCTAAAAAAATTGGCGTTTTTCTAAATTTTTCTTTTGTTCTTTCATAGATAAACTGTTTTCAGTAATATCTATTATAGATGTTGCGTAATTTTTCTGAAGAATCTTTTCGATTTTTTTCTAAAAAAACTTTATAGATTAATGCAGCAATCTCGGTTACTTAACTTTCGTTTTCTATGTTTATTGAGATTATTTTATATTCATTTTTCATTTTTAGAAAATCTAGTTTTTAAAATAGCTTTAGCTACATTTCTTGGTTTACCAGAAGCTGGAAAATGGTGTCCTCTAAGCCCTGGTGTATGATTGATTTCTATAATTCCACCTACTTGTTCTGATAATGGTTTACTTATATCTTCTGAAATATAATCAATACCGCATACTTTTAGTCAAATAATTTTTGAAGCTTTTTCTGTCATTTTTTTTATACTTGGATGGATTTGGTCTGTTACATCTATAGAAAGTCATCCTGTTGATAAGTTTGCATTTTTTCTTACATAAATAATCTGATCTTTTTCTGGTATACTTTCTCGATTTAATCATTGATTTATTAAACAATTTTCGGTTTCTTGATCTATAGGTATTATACTTAATCATTTGGAATGTAATTCTCACCTAATAGGATTAAGATTTTCTTGTTGAATAAGTGTTTTGATATTTGATTTTCCGTCTCATTGTATATGTGCTGGGACTCTTTTCATGGCCGCTATATATTTATGGTTTATAACAATAATTCTATAGTCTTCTCCTTTATAGAAAGGTTGTATAATTATATCATTATGATGTATTAGAGCTGTTTCTATACCTCTTATTAACATGTTTTCGTCTTTTATGTTTACGGTTACTCCATCTCCATGTTCTCCTATTGCTGGTTTNNAGATTATTTATTATAGTTTTGATTCATGTATTTTCAAATTCTTTGCGTGTAAGTATTATTGAGTTTGGTACAGGAATTTTTTTCTTTTCTAATAGTGCATATGTTAGTTTTTTTTGTCTTGAAAATCTCACTCATAATGAGTTATTTAACCCACAATCAATATTCTTGAAAATATATGTTTGATTATTTCCTGTAACAGAAAAAATATCATATCTTTTATCGATTATTTTTATTTTAAATCACATTTTTTTTGCTTCGATAGATATTAATCTTGATGATATATTTTTCATATTTTATAAACTTTTGAAAAAATAAATAAATCATTTACTGATTTCTTTTGAAATATTTTTATCTTCTTGATAATATCGTGTTCCTGGTGATGCATTTATTTCTAGAACATATCGTTTATTTTCTGTCTTACAGAATGCAAAATCTATGGATAATATTTCTTGTCTTTTTGGACTAATTTCTTTGTATATTTGTTTTCCTAGTTTTATTAATTCTTTTGGTATTTGATTTATATTTAGTGTTGATTGAGATCCTCACGATCATATATTACTTTTAAAATCTCATTTTTTTGGTTCTCTTAATGTTACTTCAATAATTTTCTTTCATGCGAACATAAGTCTTATGTCATGATTACCTTTTACTATACCTGGATAACCTGCTGAAAAATCTTTGAATTCTTGTACAATAAAGAGATCTTCTAATCCTATGTATTTTTCTCTTTCTTGTAGGAGTTCCTGTATTGTGGTTTTTTTTATTCCTCTTCCTCCATTTGCTCTTATTGGTTTTAATACCATTTGCCCTGTATATTTGTTTTTGATATTTTTGTTTTTAAGTACGCTATTTAATAAAAAGGTTTGTGGTTGATATTTTTTTAGAGCCATAAAAATTTCATATTTATCATTGGATATACTTGCAATTTTTTTGGATGGAATTATGGTATATTCTTTTAATAGTTCATATTTATATTCCATACAGTTTGCTTTTCTATTTCGTATAATATCTGGTTTATATTCTTTTTTGATTGTTTGATTTTTTCCGTCTTTAAATATACAATATTCATTAAAACATCATTTTCTTTTTGAATATTTATTTATGCTTACTCTTACAAGTTCTATATTTGATTTTTTGAAAATTTCTTGCATATATGTCCTGTTTCCATATAGATCTTTTCATTTAAAATTTCAGTTATATCCACATTCTATAGCTACTTTTAGCATACATTATTTTATAAAATCTAAATCATCTATTTTTATTTTTCCTTTGTACATTTTTTCTGGAGAATTTCCTTGCAGTATTCGATTGTCTACTTTTTGAAATCATTCAAGATATATTTTATCTTTGAGATATCCACATCCAACTATTTCTGTATTGATTAATCATTTTTTTGATCTGATGATAGTTTTAAATAGTCATTCAATAGATCTTTCTGGGTAGGCAAACTTGATATAATCAAATGATTTTGCAAAACTAAATTTAGTAAGATCATGTGTTAAAAAATATTTCTTATACATAGAAAGTTTTTCATATTCATCTGGTAATACTTTGTTTGCATTTCGTATAGCAAATCATTCTTCGTCTTTTTGATAATATCAGCTTCCTGATTTAAATATTTTTCGTTCTGATTTTATTCCATTAAGATATCTTACTAAGTGTGTATCTATTTCGTGAGCTAATGTTGCACGTAATCATTCTTCTTTGAATATTGCTGATTTTGATATGCTTATTTTAATTTCTTTTCACATAATTATAGATATTCTTGACATAGTATCATATGAAAAAACAATATCCACTCCATATATATTTCTTTCTGATAGATATTTTTCAATAATTTTTTCCATTTCTCATGGTTTTAAAATTTTTCATAAAATGCTTTGCTCTGGCTTTTCTTTGTTGTGTCTGTTTAAAACCTTTTCTTTAGCTATTTTTAAAAGCTCCTCATCGAATCATCAGAAAAGTTTTTCATTATATATTTTTATATTCTCAAAATCCTGTTTACTATAAGCTTTGATTAATAGTAATCTGTTTGTTAGTTCTTCCTCTTTTTCTAAGAATAATTTTTTGATAGGACTTTGGAATTTATTTGTTTTGTCGATCAATTTTTTCAGATCTTCTTCTATTTGTATAATTTTTTCTTCTTTTGGTCGTTTGTAGGTAAAAATAGGATTATATTTTCCGTGTAAGGTAATGAATTTGTCTAATTCATTGAAATAATTTGTTGGTCTTAATCTTGCAGATAGATTTAAAGATCTGTTTATTTTATCTACTTGAAGATCTATACGTTTGAGTTCTTGTTCTTCTTCAGGAAGAAGAAATTTTGGATTTATGATATTGATTTTTTCAAATGTTTTGTGGATAGGTTTGATAAGAAATTCTTCTGCTGTTTTTCTTCAGAGAATTATCTTGTTCTCAGGGATTCCATTAAGTGGAGTGAATTTGAGTTTTTTGAGAATAATGTCGTTTTCAAACAAATTGATGATATAATCAGATTTTTTTTCTTTAATTTTTTCGTAGAGTTTGGTTGAAATATTGTTGTTTGTTTTGTCTACATTCACTTCTACAATCATATCTATCTTTTCTTCATTTTCTTTATCTTTGATAATGAGTTTTCCATATTGAGAAAGGTAGAGTATTTTATTGTGTTTAAGAAAATCTGAATGTCATTCAGTAAAGAGACTTTTAGCTATTTCTACTCATTTTTCTGGATCGTTTACTTTGAGATCACCTATTTTTTCTAATGTTTTTGCTAATCTTGTATCAGTTACTTTTTGTACTTCTAATCCGGCTCTTGCATTGATTTCTAGAAGTTTTGGACCATCGTTGGTAATAACTCGATCTAATGCTAAATATCCAAGGTTTACAAAATATTGTACTTTAGATGAAAGAAAGAGAATATCATTTCGGTAGGGTATTTTTTTTCAGAAAAAATGTTCAAATTCTTTGGGGAATTTTTTTGTGTAAATTTTATTTTTCCAAAGCATTGATGTTACTTTACCTGAACCTACTTCTATACCTAATCATAATCCTCATTGTGCTAAATTTGCTTTCCCGTTTGAATACTTTGTAGGTACTCTAATCATGGTGGCAATAGGAATAAGATTGAATACAATAACTCTAATATNNATATCAGCAAGTCATTGTTCACAGAAATCTTTGAAAAGCTCTCATGGTGAGAGTTTTTCTTCTATAAGAATTTTATCATTTCCCATAGTCATAGAATATTTACCATCAATAATATCGAGGAGTTGTCTTCTAAATATACTATCAGAAATCTCTTTTTCGTTTATCATGTAAGTATCAGTTCTATCTGAGTATTCGTATCTTGGAGAAAATAATGTGCGAGATGTTTTTTGAAACCATGAAATTTTCTTCTTATTGATTTCTTTATGTTCTCAATTTTTACCTAAATATTTAGTGATATAGATTCCATTTCCTTTGGATCATTGATTTGGTTTGATAACAAAGCTTTTATTTGGTAAATAAGAAAAATCAAAGTCGTAAAGTTCATTACGGTTTGAAATGGTTGCGTATGTTTTAGCAAAAGGAATTCCTCTTTCTGATAAGAAGTTTTTGGTCTCAAGTTTGTTGTTTGCAAGACGTATTGCTTTCTTATTGTTGAATTTTTTGATGTAGAGGAGATTTCTTGCATTATTTCAAAGAATTCAGAACATGAATAATATTGTTATAATTTAGAGCTTTACGTGTTGGTAAGAAAAAAATGTATAAAATCAAGATTACTCTCTATCTTTTCTTCCTGCTCAAGCATATGTAAAACATATATTAGCAGTATTTTCTATGTTATCTATTTTATACTTATAGTAATCTCTAGGTTTTCGATTAATACTTCATTTTAAATCCCAGATTCTAGGTAAACTTCATATATCTAAGAAACTTCATGTTTTGATATAGAGTATTGGTTTTTTTATATTTATAAATATATTGTTTTCTGAATAAATATTTCCACTTAGTCATACACCAATTCAATAATTTTTTATATCTTTGAAACAATTGTTGAACATATGAACTTCACCAAATCTTACTCTAGGATGTCTTTGTATAGTTCCTTCAAAAAAATTATGATGCAATGTTACTTTTAATTTTCAATCGTCCATATATTTGTCTTTGTTATCAGCTCATATTAACATAACTTTGTCATGATTGGAAAAATAGCAATAAGAAACAGTAACCAAATTTGATCATTCTGTGATATCTATGGAACCGTCGTGATATTCTGCATTTTTATCTATATCATCTCCATCAGAAAAAGAGCAGTGATCTATCCAGATGTTTTGAGAATGTTTTATGGTTATATTATCTGATTCTGGTTTTTCTCATATATTGCTTCATGTATATTCAAATGCGTTTTCAAAAGTTATGTTTTTAATGATAATATTTTGTTTTCCGCTAATATAAAATCAATTTCATGTGATTTTTGTATTCTTTCCTATTCATAAAATTGTTTTGTTTGATCATATATGTATTTCATTGTTTATATGTTTTAGTTTTTTTGGAAGTTCTATAGTCCCTTTGATTTTTATAATTTTGGGATTGTTGTCGGAAATTTCTTTTATTAATTCTTCATAATTTGTTATTACTATCGTTTTTCATCATTTTCCTCATATTGTTCATCAATTTAATGTAGCATATCCTATTGGTTGTGAAAGAAAAAGATGTGATTGTTTTTGAAAAAAAACATAGGATGTAATTGTTATTATCGTTATTCAAACAAAAATTGTGAAATTTTTCATATTTTTGATTTAAATAAAATTTTAGCTATTTTATATTTTTCCTTCCTTTTTTGCAATAGTTCTTGCATTGACCGTGAGATATTTCTTTCTAATTCTTACACTTTTTGGGGTAATTTCTACAAGTTCGTCATGAGCTATATATTCAAGAGCATCTTCAAGTGATAAGTGAATAATTGGTTCTATACGCATAGCTTCATCATTACCTGAATTTCTTACATTAGTTTGTTGTTTATTTACGGTAAGGTTGATCACCAAATCTCCTCATTTGAGGTGTTCTCCTACGATCATACCTTCGTAGATTGGTTGTGCTGGATCGATAAAAATAGGTCCGCGATCTTGAAGCTTCCAGATACTATATTGCATTGCTTGTCCTGTGTTTCCAGATATCATAGATCCTACCGTTCTCTTTGGAATATCTCCTTTGTAATCATCGTAATGAGAAAATGATGAATACATAATTCATTCACCTTTAGTAGTAAGAATAAATTCTCCTCTAAATCCTAAAAGTCATCTTGTCGGTATTTCAAATTCTATCGTAGTAAGTCCGTTTTCTGACATCATATTCTGCATCATTCCTTTTCTTTGAGAAATCATATCAATGATAGTTCCTGATAGATTATCTTCTACACTAATGATGAGGTTTTCTATTGGTTCTTTCTTTTGTCCATTTTCTATTTTGAAAATTACTTGAGGAGATCCTACTTGAAGTTCTCGACCTTCTCTACGAATAGTTTCTATCAGTACTGAAAGATGTAATTCACCTCTTCCTGATACGATAAATTGTCCATCATTAGGTTCAACCTTTAGTCCTACGTTGGTTTCTATTTCTTTACTTAATCTTTCATCAAGATTTCTTGTAGTCATATATTTACCTTCTTTACCTGCAAACGGAGAATCATTTACCAAAAATTCCATACGAAGAGTTGGTTCATCAATACCGATAGTAGGTAATGGTTCAACATTTCCTATTCCAATAGTTTCTCCTACAAAGATAGAAGGTATTCCACTAATAGTGATGATATCTCCGCATTGTGCTTCATTTGTTTCAATTCTTTGAAGTCCTAATGTAGTGAAAACTTTTGCAATTTTACCTGTTCTTGTAGATCCATCGTTACCGATGATATTTACTGTTTGTCCTGGTTTTACAGTACCTTCGTATACACGACCTACTCCAAGTCTTCCTAGATAGTCATCATATGCAAGATTAGCTATTTGCATACGGAATGGTTTTTCTGGGTTATTTGGTGCTGCAGGAACGTGGTTGAGAATAGCTTCAAAAAGGGGAGTAAGATCTTTGGCTTCATCTGTAGTGTTGTTCATAGCGTATCCATTTTTTGCACTAGCGTATACAATAGGAAAATCTGCTTGTTCGTCATTGGCTCCAAGTAATATGAAAAGATCAAAAAGCATATTGATTACTTCTTGAGGTCTTGCTGTTGGTTTATCGATTTTGTTGATAACAACGATAGGTTTGAGTCCTAATTCAAGTGCCTTTTTGAGTACAAACTTAGTTTGTGGCATAGGTCCTTCGTAGGCATCAACTACTAAGATTACTGAATCGATCATTCTAAGTACACGTTCTACTTCACTTCCAAAATCGGCATGTCCTGGAGTATCTACGATGTTGATTCTGTTTCCATTGTATTCGATGGCTGTGTTTTTGGCGTAAATAGTGATACCTCTTTCACGTTCTTGATCATTGCTATCCATAATAAGATTTTGATCATCCATTTTTTTAAGTGTTCAAGATTGTTTGAGAAGTTGGTCAACGAGAGTAGTCTTTCCATGATCAACGTGTGCAATGATGGCAATATTTCTAATA
>DHYS01000018.1:0-1291 GCA_002414185.1 Patescibacteria group bacterium UBA5124
TGATGAATTAGCAAAACTCGATACATTGGAAATGGGGATGCTCTACAAAGACGCAAAGGGTGACGTAACAAAATCTATATCAAATATAGACTATTTTTCTCAAAATGCAGAAAAACTTCTTGTAGCAAAACCATTTGACCAAGATGGCCTCAAAGGAAAAATAGTATATCAACCCAAAGGTATTATATTTTCAGTAATGCCACGAAATTATCCATACAATCAGGTCCTCAGAAGCGCTATACCAAATATCATAGCAGGTAATGTTGTCCTGATGAAACACGCATCCAATGTACCACAAATCGCAGAAAAACTAGAACAACTTTTCAAAGAAGCAGGTTTCCCAGATGGAGTTTATACAAATCTCTTTATACCTCATAATTTCACTGAAAAAATCATTAGCCATCCTTTGGTTATCGGAGCCAATGTAACTGGCTCAGAAACTGTTGGTAGACAGATTTGAAGCCTCGCTGGTAAATATCTCAAACCCTCTATCCTCGAACTTGGAGGAAATGATCCTTTTATTATCTTAGAAAGCAAAGATATCGACGCTATCGTAAAACAAGCTATCAAAGGAAGATTTTCCAACTATGGACAGAAATGTAATTCTTCCAAAAGATTTATCGTAATAGATACTATGTATGATAGCTTTGTTGAGAAATTTACACAAGCAGTACAAAACTTCAAAGTAGGAAATCCTATGGAAGAGGATACAGATATAGGACCTCTTGCCAAAGCATCAGCCGTTGTAGACATAGATAGACAAGTTCAAGAAAGTATCCAAAAAGGGGCTAAACTTATGACTTGAGCACAAAAACTCAACGACCTAGGACCAAATTTTTACTCTCCTACAGTCCTCGCTGATGTAGTTCCGGGGATGCCCGTCTTCGATGGNNACCTGTAGCTCCTATCACCAAAGCTAACTCTATTAACGAAATTATCACCCTCGCCAATACCAGTGAATATGGATTAGGATGTTCTATCTTTGGAGATAACCAAGATGACAAAGAATATATTGCATCTCAAGTAGAAGTAAGTAATGCCTTTATAGATAAAGTAGTAACCAGTTACGCGTTTATTCCCTATGGAGGTATCAAAAATACAGGATATGGAAAAGAACTCTCTGAACATGGACTCAAAGCATTTATGAATGAGAAAGTTATTGTCGAATAATCATATCCAAGATAATCCAGCAATATTTGCTGGTTTTTCTTTTTTCTAAATTTTTCTCAACAAAAAAAATTAGCCATACAGCTAATCTATCAAAATTTGGACCCTATCGGAGTCGAACCGA
>DHYS01000018.1:1304-31925 GCA_002414185.1 Patescibacteria group bacterium UBA5124
TCTAGCCAAATGAGCTAAGGGCCCTTTTATATAATTCAAGGGATGAGGGGATTGAACCCCCGACTGCGGTTCCGAAGACCGTCATGTTACCACTACACCAATCCCTCAAAGCAGGACCAAGTCCTCTTATCCTTTAATCAAAAGCTTAACAACTCCTGACTCTATAGCCTCCAGAACATCTTGTCTACCTTCTTCTGGTACATTATGATCAGAAACCATAAACGCAATCAAGAGATCTTTCATCTGTTCAGTGAACTCTTTTCTAGTTATCTTCTCAAATTTTTCAATACTTTCATGCCATTTTGCAAAGATTTCAAGGAGCTCCCAGTCATTACTACTCATCTGATAAACTACTCCATTAGAAGTTTCCAATACATCTTTTTTGATAAAAAACCCCTGATGATGAAGCTGTCCAAGCAAGATATCAAACTTATCTTGATATGACAAATACTGACCAAACAAAGGAATCTGAATTTTTACTGACAATAATTCACCCTTTTTAGATTCAAGCTTTCCATACAACAAGGTCAATCCATACAAAAAAGAAAGGATTTCTTGAAAAGAAGAAAACTGCCAATCACAACTCATAGGATCTACAAACTCAGTATTTCCACGAGCACTAGGGAAAAAGAATTTTTTCTGTCCAGTAGTCTCATCAAATCCAGCAAACAAACCAAATGCCTGTCTCAAAGAAGATATATCAGTATCTATAGCCAAGTTAGGAGTATTTTTTATATAAACCACACTCATTCCATCTCCCAGATTCTTCAAATTCATTACCTTAAATTCTTTTTTATGTAAGACAATCATCCCCTTATCCCAATCAGAAAATTTCCATCCACTTACTTCATAAGTATATTCCTTCAATTGAGGAATACCTGGATGATCTATACTCAACAAATTATTCTGATCGATAACGAGTTTCATATAACAAAGAAAATATAAAACTAAGCTCCTACAACCACCTTACTTGTCAAAACAACAGTCTTTTGTCCATCTTTTTCAAGATAGTATCCTTGTTGAAATACTTGAACAATCTTACCTTTCATAGCTGTATCTTCTACCGGCATAGTAGACAATGGTTCATGAAGAAGACCATCTGGAGCAAGCCCCAATGATTCAATAGGTTTGATTCCAAGTTGTTCAAGAGTTTTCATCATATTATCAAACACCATTTTTACTCCCAAAACAAAAGGATCTTCCTTTTTAGATTCATCCACATGATCCAAAGATGTTCTCAATTGTTCAACCACAGGCAATATTTTTTTCATATATTTTATCAAAGAATCCACTTCCATAGATTTTTCTTTTTCCGCAGATAATCTTTGTACTCTATCAAAATCTACCTTAAGATTCATATATTCAAATTGAGCTTTTTTTGCTATTTCCATCACTTCTTGTTTTTCTTTTTCAAGCAATGCAATCTTTTCTTGAAGATGCAATATTTCTTGATCTTTATCCTTAGTTTCTGAATTATGTTTTTCTTCCTGAATTTGAGTTAATTTTTCTTCAAGAGAAGAATTCTGATTTTGTTCTTGATTTGTTTGTTCATCTTGAACTGGCTTAGTATCTTGTTTTGTCATTATTGTACGATAAAATATAAATTTACAAAGTATTTGTTGTTTTTACTACTTGCTGAGAAGATTGGTCTTTCATATATTCCGAAAACGTAATCTGTTTATCTTGCAATTCTTTTGCTAAATCTTCTCCCATGTATCTTCGATGTCGTCATTCTGCCATCTGTCCACCTACTTCAATACCTTTCTGATAACTATTATGAAATCACCAATCAGAAGCATGTTCAATAAGCCATTGATAGTAGAGATTTCCTTTATTCAAAGCAATATACTTACCACCCTTAGTTATCACACCTAGATCTATTGCAAGTCAGAGTTGATGTTCACTGCTTCCTACTTGAGCACATCTAGCACGAGAACAACCTTTTTTCAAAAGACTTTGTTGAAAAGTAGAAGATCTATAGGCACTACTAATCATCAACTTAGCATTAAAATGATTCCAAAAGTACCACGCCATATCAGCAAACTGTGTAGCAGCCTCCTGTCTCAAAGAAAATCTCTTTGAAGCATTTGCAGTAAAATTTGAATCTATAGGAACCAAATCCTCTGGTACATACTCATTATTATTAAGAAGCTGTCCATTACCAAGATACTTTTGAAAAGAATCATCCTCATCAAAGTCATATGTAGGTTGAATTTGCATAGGCAAATAATCTCCCGTCGGCTGATACGTCAAAAAAGTTGATTGAATAGGAAGCACTACTGGAGCAGGAGATTCCTGAGATGCTACAACACGATCTTCTACCACTACAAAACCTCCCCAACCAAGAATCATCAAAGAAATAAAAAGTAATGTTAGTATATGAAAACTTCTATATTGTCTCGAAATCATAGAAAAAAATAAATGCTAAACATTTTTTATTACTCACTTCTATATTTTTAGAAGAACTTTACAACATTTTTTTGACTTCATTCCATACTTCATCAGAAACTTCATCAATAGTTTTCAATTGTCCATTTGGTGCACTATCCACGATCACCCAATCATATTTTTGAGCAACATATTTGTATGCTTCAGCTGCATCTTTGAGATGTTGAAGATCTGCTTCATGGATATCTCTTTTTTGTCCTCCTACATACTCTCTATCACCTTTTTTATCCACAAGTTGTTGTCCTATCTCAGTAGGCATATACAATAAGATATTTTTGTCCGGCTTTGGAATACCAAAGATACCATATTCCAGATTATCCAACCATTCCAGATATACATCTCTTTCTTTCATATCATGAATTTTACCAGCTTGATGTCCCATATTTGCAGACACATATCTATTAGAAATCACTATTTTACCTTCTGCCAACCATTGTCTAATCTGAAATGAAGCCGCATATCTATCACAAGCATAAAAAATAGATGCTCTATATGGTCCTACGTCTTCAGCAGTTCAATATTTTCCATTCAAATATTCCTCTACAAGTCCTGCGCTTTTTTGTCCATATTGAGGAAAATCAGCCAATTCAACCTGATATCATTCTTGTCTAAACCTTTCTACCAAACGCTGAGTTTGTGTTCACTTACCACTTCCATCAGTACCATCTATCACCAAAAAGAGAGATTTTTGTTGCATAACAAGAATTTAAGGAATAAATGCTTCCTATATAGCAAATCATTCCATCAAATCAACCCAAAGCAAAATTTGCATTTTTCAAGTTTTTCAGCTATAATTATAAAAGATTTTTTAATCCAAAATATCTTTATGGGAACTGAAAAATTAATAGAAAAAAGTATAGAAAACATCCTAGATACTAAAAACATAAACCAAAGCTTAGACAATCTCAAGCAAAATATTTCTAGTTGAACAGAATTAAACCTCCTCAAAGGAATGGTTGATGTCCAAAATAACCAAAATATTAAAGAAAAAGCAAGCTGATTTATGTCGATGATCGGATGAATACTCAATATAAATGTTCCTATGTTTGGAAATCTAGGAGAACTTTTTGAAACTAAACGACCTGCAGATATTCTTGGAAAAAACAAAAAAAACAACAAATTTCTCAATGGAGTGCTTAAATTTTTTGGTATACAAGATGGTGTAGCTGGTCTCCACAAAAATTATATCAACGAACAACTTTCTCATGTAGACACAGAGTTTACAAAAGAAGTTTTTTCATATTTTTCAGCCAATACAAAAGCCGAAATTATTGAAGAAAATACTCTTCGAAAAAAATATAATCTAGAAACAATCGCCAAATGACTCAATCTCAAAGAAGAGGAAATTACTAAATTAAAAGAAAAAATACCTACAGACTACCAACTTATCAAAGAGTCTCTTACAAGATCTCTTCCAAACAATATAAACAAACTAAGTATAAATGCGGTAGCTATGATAGGAGACGAATATATTACTATGGTAGACAATAAACCAACCATCAATCAGGATAAAATTATCCAAAATCCAGAAGTTTTTGTTGATAAATATTTGTCAGTAATTGTTCCAAAACTTCTCACTTCATGAGATGAATTTATCAATTCAGAATACACTAACAAAGAAACCTTTGCACTTGGAATATTTGGAAATCTCGTAGGAGAAAAGTTTTTCATCGAAGGGATAAATATTGGTAGTATAGTTGCTCAAGAGTATAAAAACAATACTACAGACACCATCACCAATAAAAATATAGAAACACCAATTCAAAACCAAGAAAAAATTAAACAAGACATTCAATCAGAATTAAACAAATATACAGGATGTCCATTAACGCCAGACATGATTTTCACAGCAGCTACTACAAACAAAGTTCCTGTAGAATATATTATGGCTATCATGAGAAACGATAGTAGTTATTGAACAGCTGGAGTTGGAGCAAATACTCATAATCCAGGGAATGTAGGAAACACTGACGACAGAAGTACCAAAGACCGATGAACACGAGAAAATGGAGTAAACGCCGTCGCCAAAAACCTATCACGAAGAATTGAGGAATATCAAAAAGTATATGGATCGACTACTATGCCTTCTATCAAAGAACTAGCCAATAACCAATGACCAGACAACAAAGGATTTCTACCAAATCAAGCAAACTACAAAATAAATAATCCTGATAGAAAAGGAGCATATATGACAGCAAAAACATGAGGAGACAATGTACAACAAATTAGTGATCAATTAGCACAAAGTGGTATCTCATCCAAAAATTCAGAAAATATAGCATAAGAAAAAACGGCCATACAGCCGTTTTTTTTCTAATTAATCTGCTTCAGTAATTTTAGGCGTATAGGTTACTTTTGTTTTACAAATAACATCATGCCAAAGTTGATTATTGTCATTAGTCCAAAAGATATAAATATTCCAAAAGATATATCATACAAACAACAACATAGCCAATCACCATGCAGCTCATCCAATCAATCCTGACAACAATCATCCCAAAACAAAAGGAGCCAACAACAATCCAAATTGAACAATTATTCTCTTCATTGATTGTTTAAGAGACAATGGAGAACCATCCATCAAAGACACACTTACTCACAGATATTTTTGAAGTAAGGTTTGCTTATTATCTCTAATAGATATTGCCATATAATATAAATACCAGACGACATATCCAAAGAAAACTAATCCAAAGAATCCTCCAAACCAAGAATATGACCACAATCTAAATCACACAAGTAAACCTACAAAGATAAGTCATCACACAGCTACAAATGGTACTCCTATCCATAAGACAAAAGAAAGTAATGTCCTCTTAGCCAATTGAATAAGCTTATCCTTTTCATAATAGATAGCAGGTACTACAAACAAAGTCATCACTGTAGACACCGCTAATCCAAACATAATAGTATAAGCCAAACCTGCAAAAAATTTATCCTGTCTAGCTACTGAATACAATCCAAGAACTGTTGTTAATGTTGTAGACAATACTGGAGCTAATCTAGATTTTCCTGTCTCTAATGCTGCATCAAATTTACTTTTACCTCTAGAGATATCTATATTCATTCTATCTATCAACACGATCGCATTATTAACTACAATTCCCGTCAAAGCAATAAATCCAATCATAAATGCCAGACTATATGAATTTCCTGTAACCCAGAGACCAATATTCGCCCCCAATAGTCCCATTACAATACTATAGGTAATAATAACAGGCTGCATATAACTATTAAACTGAAGAATCAAGATAGCCAGAATCAAGAAGACAGCAACCCCAAAGGAAACCATCATAGCCACAATAAGATCTGAATTTTCTTCATTTTCTCATCAAGCTTCATAACTAATTCCAGCTGGATATTTGTAAGATTCTGCAAACGCAACAAAAGTAGATTGAGCTTCTGTAGAAGAAATTCCTTGATCTATATCAGCATCAATTGTCACAACAATCTTTCCTCATTCTCTACTAATTTCGGTAATAGATTGATCAAATACATAATCAGTAAGAGCACCTATTTTTACAATTCATTTACTCGTAGGCAAAGAAACAGATGCAACATCACTAGGAGTCAATTGTTGATCAAAATCAGTATATTTTACTTTAATATCACTATTTTCATATTTTCATCTCAAAGAACCTGCAGACATACCATTGATCACAGAATAGAGCTGATAATCTATATCCGAAGGTTGAAGTCATAAATATGAAAGTTTATCTATATAATAATGAAATACAAATTGTCATGGACTAGCCGAACTAGAAATACCCACATTTTTAGTTCATGGAACCGTACACAAATATGACTCAAAATCCTTAGCAACAACCAAAAGTTGTGAGAATTTATCATTAGCATCAGCCACAAGTTTAACTCCTACTGCTTTTCATGTCGGTGGTCATCATGCTTGAACCTTAGTTTCAACTTGTAAACCATAAGATTGAAGATAATTAAGTTTTTTAAACATATCTTTTTCAATCTGGAAACTATCTCTTTTTCTTTCAGATTTATCTACAAGCTCAACCGTCACGTCTACCACATTATCATTGATTGTATAATAATATGCTTTAACTTCAGGTATAGTAGACAATATTCAATCTACACCAACAACTTGCTGAGCTACAAATTCTTTAGTTGTCCCTTTTTTCGCACTAATAGTAGCAAACAACCAAGGACTATCAGAAGATGGAAAGAGGTTAAATCCAATTTGTGGACTAAGAAACACAAAACTTAATATCAAAACAATCAATGGAACAATAAACGACAAAGCTCTCATACGAGCATTCTCCATAAGCCAACTAAGCTTAACACTATACCAATTTGTCATTTTATCCAACATACGTTCTCTTCGAGATATCTTTTCTTGATGATAAGGAGTTTTACCTTGTCTTTCATGATACAACAATTCCAACTCATCTTTAGGCAAATATTCTATTTCACCGATATCCTCATAATGCTTTTTAGGAGAACTCAATTTAAGATAAAGCGCTGAGTTGATAGTCAAAGCAATAAACAATGATCCTAACAAAGTAATAAAGATAGTAATAGGAATATATGCCAAAAATTTACCCATAAGTCCCGGCAAAGTAAGCATAGGCAAAAATACAACCAAGGTAGTTGCTGTACCAGATATCAAAGGGATAGCATATTCTTTTACTGAAAGCAACACAGCAGATCTTGAATTATATCATTGTCTCATTTTTTCATGAGCTCACTGAACCACCACAATAGTTGCATCTATCGCAATTCAAAAACAAACAATCAGACTAAAGTTCGTCAAAAAATTAAGAGAAAGACCCAATTGTTTAAGCACAAAAAAGGTAATCATAAATGCCAATGGCACAGAAAGCGTCGCAATAACTGCTTCTTTTACTCCTACAAAAATCAACAAGATAACAAAAACCAGAAGTATTGTTTGTAGACCATTATTAGCTAAATCACTATAATCTTTATTAATTTCTTCTGCTAAATCTTGAGTATATTGAATATGTAATCCAGCATATTCTTGAGTAGAAAGAAGTTGTTCAATACGTTCTTTTGCATCATCTGCAGAACTAAAGATATTTGCTCCAAGTTTTTTATTTACCGTCATGGAAACAAAATAATTACCAGAGTTTTGATAAGATCACATCGTATAAAATTTTTGATCTTTCAATCTTTGTTGAATAGTAGCTATATCTTGTAAATAAACAAAATTACCATTAGACAAATTCAATGGAATCTTCTGTAAATCCTGAATTGTTTTAAGCTCTCCCTCTATTCTAAAATCATATGACAATGTATCTACTGTATGATTTCCAAGAGGTTGATTTTTATTAAATACACGTATAGCTTGAGTAATCTGAGCTAAAGATAAACCAAGTTGTTCTGTCTTTGACTTATCCAATAAAACAAAAATTTCATATATTTCATCTTCAGAAGATCAGATATCTATTCTATTAATACTTCATTTACCATCCAAAGCATATTTCAATTTTCTAGCTTTTTCTTTGAGATATTCCTGAGTAAATTCATTTTTTTTACCATACAAAAGCACGTCAAACATTTTTTCATTATCAGTAGAAATCTCTGTTACAAATGGATCCTGAGCATCTGATGGCAAAGAAACCTTATCTACAGCATCCTTTATATCAACCAATGCCTTTGACATATCGACCCCATTATCAAACTCCAAAATAATAGAAGAAACACCAACACGACTTGTAGATGTCATATCTTTAAGACCATCTATATTTTTGATTTCTTGTTCTATTTTTTCAGTAATCAGAGTATCTATATCCGTAGGATTCACTCACTGATACACAGTAGTAATAGATATAATACCAAAATCTATATCTGGACTAGATTCCTTGGGTATTTGATAAAGAGACATAAGTCCTCAAAGAATAACAATTCCCATAAGAAGAAATGTTGTTCTCCATTGTTTTACCCAAAATCCAAAAAAACCTGATGATATCTTCTTCTTAAACTTATCCAAATTATGAGTTGTCATCAACTATCACAAAAAAATTAAAAATTATTTCTGTTTTATCGTAAATTTTAAAGGATCAAAATAAGATACATCATTTGTTACTACAGACATCCCTGAAACCAATCCAGAAAGAATTTCTACAGAAGATCCCCAAATATGTCCAAGAGTAACTGTTTGTTTTTTCAATTCATTGTTATGTAATATCCAAACAAATCATTGATTAGGAGAAAGCGGAATAATTACATTTAATGGTAAAACCATGTCAGACACACGAATAGGCAAAGAAACAGATGCCACATCTCACAATTGATTCAAAATATGATCAAATCAAACAACAACCTTATAGAGAGTTGTCTTATCAGCAGCAGAAGACACAGACAAAATTGTTCATGTAAAGACAATATCAGCATAAGAGATTTGAGCATCACGATCCATTTGAAGATTTTGAGCTTCCTCTGCAGTTACATAAACTTCTACCATTTGACTCTGAATACTTGCCAAAGTAAACAATGGAGTNNCCCAGCAATAGGAGCTCTTACAGAAAGTTTACTAAGTTTGCTCAAAGCATCCTGATAAGATACACTTGCATCACTTACTGTATTTTCCATCATTTCTATCTGAAGATCTTTATTCTTCAATAAAGTATCATATGCACTCTTTGCATTTCTTACCCCTATTTCACTGTTAAACAAAGCATTTTGACTATTTACAAGAGTAACATTATAGTTGATATCTGCTTGTTCTTGAGTTAACTGAACAATTTCTTCTCCAGATCCTGTAGAAAAAGAAGACATTACTTGTTTACGATATGCAGTAAATGACAAGTTAGCTGTTTGTAAAGAAGTAGTCAATCCATCTATAGTAGCCTTATAGCCATCTATAGTAGCTTTAGGTAAAGAAGCTGATGAATCTATACTATTCAGAAGAACTTGTCTCATATTATCCAAAACACTTCTTNNGAATCAAGCACATCAACTCAATTTTGAATATCTTCTGAACTAGGATTATCTACTACAATAGCCTTTAATTCTGACTTTTTATTGTACAAGTCTTTCAATAAATTTTCTGTTTCTTTCTTTTGTTTGGTATCTCTTGCTCCTAACAATAATTCATATCCATCATTAAAAGATTCATAATTCTGAGTCACTCCTAGGTAAAGATCTACTTGATTAAGTACACTATCCACAATAGTAGAAAGATTGTTCTTTTCCGTAACCAGTTGTGTTTCCAAAGAATCCAGTTGGACATCCGTATTATCATAATCTATTTTTGCTTTTTTTAAGTTTTGTTCTGTCACTGTCTGAGATACATTATAGCTATTTTCTGCAACTTCCAATGCTGTTGAAGCATCAGAAAGAGATTTATCTACAGAGATTTTTGTCTGTTCGTATTGAATCACAGATCTGTCTAAAGCATTTTTAGCTCTTTGTACTTGAAGATCATAATTAGCTACAGAATCTTTTATCTGCATAACTGGTTGTCCTCATGATACTTTTTTACCATCCAAGACAATAATATTCCCTACTCTTCCATTAACCTGTGAAGTAACAGTAATTTCTTCAGATCAAGAAACTCTACCAGGCTTAGTCACAAATACCTGCTGAGTAAAATCTCCTATTTTCCTAGTTTCAACAAAAAAATCAGACTTTTGTTCTGCATCATCTTTTGAACACCCCAAAAGAAACAACAAAGGAATCGATAAAACAATCCAACGATACGCACGCATAATATCACAATAAAAAAACTAAAAAATTAAGAATTCTTCAAAGCAGAAAACACTTCCAATTCTCTTTTCATATATTCCATAAACTTTTCTATATCAGAATTTTTGATAATTCATACAGCCATGTCATGTTTTGTCACCATTACCAAATTATCACCTGGTTTGATATCAAGAAGTTCTCTTACTTCTTTAGGAATCACTATTTGTCCTTTTGCCCCTACGACAACATTACCAAAAATCTTCATTTTGTGATCATCACAACAAGTTTTTTCTGTCATAACAAAAAAATTATACAAATAAAGTATGTTTTGTATAACTTTTCCTACTAATAAT
Organism: Patescibacteria group bacterium UBA5124; assembly: GCA_002414185.1. Classification (GTDB taxonomy): domain Bacteria; phylum Patescibacteriota; class Gracilibacteria; order Absconditabacterales; family Absconditicoccaceae; genus UBA5124. Next base: position 11,777 of record DHYS01000018.1, read on the forward strand.
ACAAGATAAATATTTTTTTAATGATAACTTATGTTTTCACCCCCTTCCAAAACTCAATCCACAAAAGGGAATCCAAATGAAGAGGAGCTATTCCAACCTTCTTAGACACTTTTTGAATAGATATCTGAATATCTTTATCTGACAACGATGATGTTTTATCCAACAAAGACCAAATTTTTCTAATTCTAGAGTCCACAGGGATATTGATAGACATGGGATAAGAGATAAATTGACCATAAACAACCCTCGCAGCATAGCCAAACATTTTGATAGCAAAGGTCATAGTTTTTGTCGAGGTATCCATACCCATTATCGATGATAATTCTTTCAAAAGCAGCTCCATATCTTGATAGTAATCATACATATTTTTTGTACCAAGATACAGCTTCCCAACTTGAAATTTATTAATTTTTGCTGTCTTGAGGTTATATAATCTCTTATTATACCTAGACGTCGTCATTAGATTATAAAACCAATCAGACGTAGGATTTCTCATCAAAAACAAAGGAAAAAGAGAAGAAAAATCTTGAACTAATCTTTCAGAAAACTCCTCCCACCAAAGTTCACCTGATCCAGCAATTTGATAAGATATTGTTGCATTCTGCAAAACCATCAGAAGAAAGAAATTAGCAACCTGATGAGTATCAAAAAGCGGACAAACTTTCTGATTAATTTGTTCCCATGCTTTTTTCAAAGCCAAAAATTGTCTGTCAGATTCTTCTATAGTAAGAACCTGTTCAAAGGTATAAGAAGAAAAATAAGATACTATAGAAGTCATCAGAAAAATATTTTAAAGTCAAATATGTTCTCTCGTTACCTTAAAAAGATGGTCATGATTTTTTTTATCAGCATGGAGTGAAGAATATTCCTTACAGGCTTCTTCAAAACAAATATTCATATCAGAATTATTTAAAGAAACTATTTCATTTCACTTAGCATATTCAATCATCTTATTATAATAAACATCCTCTAATTCATAAACAAAAGACAATAAATCCGAATGAATCACTACTGAATTATTTTTATCTTGTTTAGGAACAAGCGGCACTATATCTTCTTCTGAATCTTCCAATAAGTTTACATCATCAACCTGATGTTTCTCTGGAAGAGGAAAATCTAAGGCAAGTTGAATATCCTTTTTAATTTCTGGAGCAATCTTTTTATATTCAGATGCTCAAAATTGATTATTTTTTGCTTGTAATAATGATTCATGATCTCTTTTATTCATTGATAACAAATAAGAAGCTAAAACTATTGTAATTGTTCAAATATCTTTTTTTCTTCTGGAGTCAAAAGCAAATCTTTTACTGCCTCTATGATAGACAAAGAAGAAAGATAAACATAACGATTGATATGCAACACATCAGACAAATCATACTGATCTAACTTTTGTTTTGAGATATCCTTAGACAAAGAAGAAAGAAAACGATTATCTGCTTCCTTTATATCTCCGACAAGTGTAATCATTTCTTTGACAATTTCATCAGAATATTGTCCATTTATTATCTCTGATATGGCTATATACAGTTTTACCAAATCCATTCTAAATATTTGATACTGATTATAGAGCCAACTCTTATCATCCTCCTCCAAGGAAACAATATTTTCCCTAATATCCTTCATATATTTAGCAGCATAAACTGAAACCGAAACAATATGATAGAGAGAAGAAATTTCTTCGTCATAAGATATTTTATGGGTATGTCTTTTGATATGAGCTCCAAAAGAAATCAGATTTTCCTCTATAGTCTTTATCATCTTATATTGACGATCCAGCACCTGTTCATCAAAGACTACCTGTTCTGCTAACAAGGTAGACACATCATGATTATGTAAGAGTGATTGTTCATCTACACTCCAAACATTCATAATATATTTAAATACTTTTTTCAAAAGCTTGATAGAATCTTTTTTTATAGCAACCAAAGCAGCTTCCGGTACTTCAGGATCAACATGTTCAACAGAAAGGCCAAGAACAGTTGATTTTTCAGGAAACAGCTTCTGAAGAAAACGAGTAAACCAAGGAACCAGTGGAATAAAGAGAATCACTCCCACAATCTTAAACAAGATAGCAAAAAGCGACAATCCTATAGGAATATCATGAGAAAACCATTCCAATCACCTAGATATCAAAGGAAAGAGAGAAAATCAAAGAATCACTGAAAAAAGATTGAAAAAGACATGACTAAAGGCTACCTGTTTTTTGATCTGATTAGGTCATAACGCTCCCAATACCACTGTCGTAGTCGTACCCAAAAACGCTCCCATAACCAAAGGAACTCCCATATGATAGTCAACTATCCCTGAAGTAGCAGCTGTCAACACCAAGACAATAGTAGCAGAACTCGACTGCATGATTATTGTCACCACCAATNNATTGAGAAAAATCAACAATAGCAGCAATTCCCAACATACTATCTTTCATATATCCAAGTCACAAAAACAACAGTCCCAATCCTACAAAAGCTTTACATATTTGTCTTACTCTGATATATCTAATAAATACAAAAAACAATAAACCAGCGATCCCTATCATAAGCAATGCTATAGTAGAGAGAGAAAATTTTAACCCTAGATTTCCCAAAATAATATCTGTCAACGGAGCTCCAATATTTGTCCCCAAAATCACTCCAATCCCATTGGAAAGCTGTATAATACCTGCTCCCACAAAGGCAAGCACAATAAGAGAAACTGCGCTACTACTTTGCAATATAGACGTCACAAAAAGCCCTGTCCCTATAGATTTAGCCAGAGTATTTGTAGCTACTTTAAGCAAAGATCTAAATGTTTTATTTACCAAACTCGTGATCGATTCCTCAAAAATATATGTTCCAAAAAGAAACATACCAAGTCCTCATAACAATAATCAAACCTGTTCTCGAGTCATCCCAAAATATAAAAAATGTAAACATACTTAAGTCTATCCAGATTCAATCAAAAAAGCAAATTTTTCAGCTCCTCTTGCATCTTTATTCCAAGTTGATATAACCACAACAATAATGTCATTCCGGCCTCGTCTGTTGGAGCCGAAATCTATTCTAAAGATATTTAATTACTATAATTCATCTATGTTAGACAAAATCAAAACAAAACTCTTAGAATTCTATCACAAAGAAGATAAAATCTGACTTTTTTTCTCATTATTCGATCTTCAAAACAAGCTAATATTGTCTAATGGGGTTTTGACTACAGACAAAACACTTCCAGAATTAATAGAGATTCTCTACCACTCACTTTTAGAAAAACAAACAAACCCACATATTCTTGTCATAGATGTTGTCAAAGAAATCCAAGCTCAACCAGACATCCAAAAACTTATCACACTTTCTGCCAAGGATTACGGAATCTTCGTTATCAATAGACAAACCAACGTCAGCGGAGTTGTCCTCCCCGACACCCAATGAATTCCTGACATCAAATCAGCGCTCGCTACTATCAAACAAAAATACGGACTTTCAGGAAATGTTGAAATCTCTACTTTCACTACGAGAAGAATCGCTTTTGAAGTATAAACCAAGAAAGAGAATGATTTCCTTATCAAAGGACCGATCTATTCTCCTTCATGTTCGCCTGAAAGAGTAAGTATCCAAAAAAAGAAAAAAACTGACAAAACTAGGACAAATTTTGTTTATAGGTAAGAACTTGGATTACAAACATCCAAAATCTCCTTTCCACATATTCCAATTTTTTTGTCTTTTTTTTATTCCCCCAATCAACCCCTACCCAACATATCAGTTTATTAGCCCTTTTTGTGCAACATACTGTCGCACAAAAACCAGTTNNCTAGGACAAATTATTTAAGCAATCAAGAAGCTAAAATATTCATTATAGATTTTTTAAATACACATCATCCAAAACTTTTGTCTTTTTTTACAACCACCTCACCCAACATGATCTACAAACACACCCAAATCAGTTATATGATGATCATTATTACTCTGGCCATAACAGCATTTTTTGTCTGGACCTACATTACTGCCTCTGCCGAACCTGCATGACCAGACTCTGGTACAAACCTTGCCGTTACCACAATAATGACACTTATCATACGGGTTATTAGCTCATTTACCTCACTCCAAGTAATTATCGACAAAAAATACCTCCAAATTAAGTTTGGATACGGAATATTTAAAAAGAAATTTTTACTAAATGATATAGTCTCTGCCAAAACGGTCAAAAATCACCGATATTACGGATGGGGAATCAGAGTATGGTTCTGGCCAAAAATGAGAATCTACAATGTTTCTGGTTTTGATGCAGTAGAAATTAAACTTAAAAATGGGAAAATATACAGAATTGGTACCAACGAACCTAAAAAATTAGAACAAACAATTCTTCAATCGATTACATAAATTCCTATTTCTTATACAAAAAAATACTCTCCTTTCCCTTCTTATTCTTGATTATTTCATAAGATTGATGCTTACTAAACTTAAACGTATTAGCTATGATTATAGCATCTTTTTTCATCGTTTTCCAAATCCATTCCTCTATTTCAGCCAACTGTCATGGCAAAAGATAGACATAAATATAGTCAAAGGTAGACAAATCTACTTTTAGAAAATTTTTTTTATAAATCTGAACACTATCACGTACACCAAACCAACGATTGAGTATCTTTCCAAACACGATAGCATAGATATTGATATCATATCCGGATCCTTTCAATCAAAACTCTTTAGCAAAAAATCTCAAAGCTTTTCCATCTCCACATCCAAGATCAACAATCTTTTTACTCTTATGAAGATGAAGGTTCTGTTTCATCAAATCTATCTCCTTATTAAACGAAGAAACATAAGGAGCAGCCTTAGTCTTTCTAAACAATCACAAAAGGAGATAAAACACCATCAAAAGGTTTAATCCCAAAACAATCCCTACTACAAGCAACAACAAAATAAGAGGAAACGACATCCAAAAAAACTATCAGAAATAAATATTAGTCTACTATTCAAAGATTTTCTAGTGCTTTTATGGTATCTTGAAATATTTTCTCTACTGACTGATCAGCATCGATATGAATTACTTTTCAAATACTATTTAAATATTCTATCACAGGAACAGTCTCTTTTTCATAAATAGATAGCCTCTTTTCTACAGCTTCTTTATTATCATCTACACGTCATTCCAAGCTAGCTCTATGCATAATTCTTTCAATTGCCTTTTCCTTTGAGAGCTGAAAATGAATACAGACAAATCATCTTCTATGAAGGTGTTCATTATTCAAAAAATAATACATTTGCGGCAAACTTCTCATGAATCAATCCACAAGCATATTTTGACCGGGTTTCAAAAGGTGTTGATACGTATCAAACAATCAGAAAGTAATAGCATCATCTACCATTTTTCCTTGATCCATACGAGTTTTGATATGATCTCCTAGCACATTATCATTAGACTTCAATGCTCTTAGGATATTTCCTGGTTCAAAATACTGATAATTCTTTAGTTTTCCCATAAGCAAATCTGCCTGAGTACCTTTTCCAGATCCTTGAATACCAAACAAGATAATATCTCTTCTCATATTTAATAAGGATAAATAGATAAAACGTTTTGTTTATCTACCGACTATACAGAAAAAAAATAATAATGCAAAATTTTTAATAAAACAAAAATCCCACCGTTGTGGGATTCCTGTATATATATTTGAAAAACGATTATCTCTTTGACCATGTAGGTGATTTTCTCGCTTTCTTGAGACCTGGCTTCTTTCTTTCCTTTACTCTTGGATCTCTCTTTAAAAGACCAAAAGGTTTTAAAGTAAGTCTAAATTCAGGATTCCATTCAATCAATGCTCTAGCAAAAGCTAGTTTAATAGCATCAGATTGTCCAGCAATACCACCACCACAAATCTTGATAGCGGCATCAAATTTTTTAGCCATATCAGCTCCTAATGTAGCGAAAGGAGCCAAAGCATTATCCAAAAGATAAAGATTTCATCCAAAATAGTCTTGCATAGATTTTTGTACACCTTTTGCAGTAGTTACTTGGAAGTCACCAGTACCTTTAGCATAAAGCTTTACTACAGCACTAGTTTCCTTTCTTCTTCCGATAGCGTAATTATATTCTTTGTTTGCCATTAGTTATAGAGGTTTACAGGTTTAAAATTATCATATTGAGACGTAGTACCAACTACCATTTTAAGTCTCTTCATTTTTTTATCTCTGAGCTTATTTTTAGCAAGCATTCCTCTTACTGCTTCCTTTAAAATTCTTTCAGGATTCTTTTTCAATACATCAGCAAAGGTCATAGTTTTCAAATTTCCTTTGTATCCACTGTAAGAATAATAAAGTTTTTTAAGTTCTTTACCACCACTAATTTTAACATTTTGGATATTTTCTACGATAACGAAATCTCCACAATCCCAAAAATCACAGTAATAAGCCTTATCTTTTCCTAGAAGCTTCTTAGCGATATCGCAAGCAAGTCTTCCAAGTGTTTTTTCTGATGCATCTACTTTCCACCACGTTCTTTGGTTATCCATATCAGCTGGTTTAACCCAAAGCGTTTTGTTAAGGTCCTTTTTAGTAAATTCCATTGGTATATAATCTATCAACTAAAGATGAATGTTTTACAATAATTTAAGTAATACTTTTGGAGCAGCATCCCCAACTCTAAATCCGATATTGTACAAAGCTACAAAACCTGATTTTTTACCTTCTTTAAGATATTTTGGTAAAAGCACATCAACAACCTTTTTACCTTCATCTCCATATATAAGAGATTTAACGTATCTGATTGCTTCTCTTTTTCCATCTTTTTCATCTTGGTAATTTCCCATAATTTCAATCAATTTTGAGAAAAAACTATCTGCTTCAGACTTCATTACTTTAGCTCTTTTTTGAGTTGTAGTAAGTTTTCCGTTTTTTACCAAATTAGTAAGCAAAACTCTAATATACACACTTCTCGTTTTTACTCCAGTATCAATTTTTAATAATCTATTATTTTGATGTCTCATTTGAACATAAACATAGGTAATAAAATAATTATCCCATCAAAGATTTGCTGATATTAGCTAGTGAACTAACTATTTCATCAATAGCCTTTCTACCAACACCTTTCATCAAAAGAAGTTCTCCCTTCTTTTTCTTTTCAAGATCTTCAACGTATAATATATTATTTTTAATCAAAGCATTTCTTGTTCTTTCACTAAGAGGAAGAGCGTCAATTGGCATTGTTTTTACGCTTACTTCACCTTCAGTTCTCGTTGTTTCTTTGTTTAAATCATCGAAATCAACCAATACTGATTTATCAATATATACATTATCAAATACAAAGAGTTTAGCATATGATGCAAGTACTTCTCCAGCAAACATAACAATTTCCTTTGGAGATACTGCATTGTATCCAGATTTGATATCCAATATCAACAAATCTTTTGTAGAACCTGTAAAATCTTCTATTACTTCTTCTACTTCATATTTAATATATTCTACCAATTTGAATTCATTATCAATAAGCAGAATATTTACATCTGAATCGTCTTTCTTTTCACGACTTCTCAAGAAATCAATACTATAATATCCATATCCTTTTTCAATTCTTATATCAATATTTAATTCTACAGATGGATCAGTAATCTCAAACAATACTACTTCAGGGTTAAGTAATTCTATTCCAGCAGGAAGTTTAATATCCTTAGCAGTATAGTGACCAACACCTGAGAATCTTTGAGAAATCCATTGTAAATGATCTACTCCATCATCAAACTTGAAACGTAGCTTTTTGAAGTTTAACATAATATCTATTACATTATTCATTACTCCATCAACTACATGATATTCATGAGAAACACCTTTTATTTTCAATCCAGTAACTGCACCACCAAGACTGTATCCCAAGATAATTCTTCTAAGAGCATTTCCCAAAGTATGACCAAAACCTCTTGGTAAATACTTTACTTCAAATCTTGTAACACCATCCTGAAGATCAGAAACTATGATCTTTGGAGCTCAAATAAGTTTTTGGATATCTAACATACGTTTTTGTTAAAGTATATAAAGAAATATTAAGCTCTAGCGTAGAATTCAATTACTTTCAACACATCAGCATTAACAGCAATTTCTCCCATTTGTGGCATACTTACCAATTCTATACCATAACCATTTCTATCTATCTTAACCCAAGAAGGAACCTTAACCTTACTATCCAAAGATTGAGCATACAAAGGTGAATTAGTCAAACCTTGTTTAAGAGTTATTTTATCTCCTGGTTTAATAAATGTAGATGGTATATTGTGTTTAACACCATTCAATTGAAAATGACCATGAGTTACCATTTGTCTAGCTTGCATCATAGTTTTTGCAAATCCAGATCTATAAATAACTGAATCCATTCTTCTTTCCAAGAATTGAAACAACGCAACATCATGAGTAACTTGATTATTCTTTGAATATTGAGCAGCTATTTCTTTTACAATTCTTACAAATTGTTTTTCAGAAAGACCATATGTTCTTTTAAGAACTTGTTTGTTTCTCAAAAGTTTTCCATATTCAGAAGATCTTTGCATATTTGCACCGTGTTGACCAGGCAAATTTCTGTTGTTTTTAATATTATATTTTTTAGATCAAAACAAGTCAACTTGTTCTCTTCTACATAATTTAAATTTTGGACCTGTATATCTCATGTATACAACGAGTAAAAATAATAAAAATTAGTTTTTCTTTGGTCTAACTCCCTTAACTCCACCAAATTGAATAGGAGTAGCTTCCTTAATATATTGGATATCTATTAATCCTATTTCATTGATAGCCTTGAAAACACCGTCTCTAGCCATACCAACTCCCTTAAATATAACACCAATTTCTTTAAGCCCTAAACCTTGAGCTTCTTTAAGGATGTGTTTAGTCAAAACTTCAGCTGCATAAGGAGTATTTTTTTTAGCTCCTTTATATCCAAGAAGTCCTGTTCAACCACCCAAAACTTTACTTCAATTTTCATCAATCAAAGCAATTATTGTATTGTTATCTGTAGTAAGTACTTTTAATATTCCAGAAACAATTTTGATATCCTTTTTCTTCTTAGAAGAAGCTTTATCTTTTACTGCCATAATAAAAAATTATCTAAACAAATAAAATTATTTCTTCAAGACTGGTCTAACTTTTGATCTTCCCAAAAGTTTTTTAGCAGTTCTTGCATTCTTTCTTGTACATTGACCTCTTACAGGAAGTCCAACATTATGTCTCATACCTCTATAACACTTAATTTCCTTAAGTCTTTTGATAGCATGAGCTATTTCTCTCTTAAGATCATTTTCCAAAACATATTTTTTAAGTTCGTCACTGATCTTTTTTTGTTCATCTTCATCAATTTCCTTTACCTTTTTAGCAGGACTGATTTTTAAAGATTCCAAAACTTTCTTAGATCTATTTCTACCAATTCCATAAATAGCAGTCAAAGCTATCCAGATTGACTTATTCTCGTCCAAAACATGTCACATTAATCTAAACATAATTGTGATTGATCAATAATATAAAATTATCCTTGTCTAGCTTTATGCCTAGGATTTTTTTTGCAAGTAACATATAATTTTCCATATCTTTTAATAATCTTACAATAGATACACCTTTTCTTTAATGAAGTTTTTACTTTCATGGAAATATAAGATAAACAAATAAACTTAGTCCTATTGTTAATTACCAGCAACTGGTCTTTCAACAACTTTATTATAATCATTATATCTAAATATAATACGTCATTGAGACATATCATATTGATTAACTTCGACCTTTACTCGATCTCAAGGGATGATGGAAATATGAGCCTGATTCATTTTTCATGATTTTTTACAACGAATCATTGTTTCAACATCTTTTAATCTTACCTTGAAAAATCCAGCAGGCAATGCTTCCAATATTTCACCATCTCGTTCTAGAACACCTTCTTTTGTCATTAGGCGTGTATTTTTTTAATTTCTAAAACAGTTTGTTTTGCTCTAAATCCTATTGTTCTTTCATATCTATTCTTTCTCATAAACTTAACAACTCTGATTTTATCTCATTGTTTAGCTTCAACAACCTTACAAACAACATGAGCCTTTAGATATGGAGCACCAACAAGAGCCTTATCACCATTTTCATCAAAAATCGACAATACTTCTTTTACTTCTATTTCAGAACCATTTTCAGCATCGATCTTGTCTACGATAATAGTATCTCCTTCTGTAACAATATATTGATGTCCTTGAAGACTTATAACTGCATACATTACAAACAAATTTATAATTTAAAATCTGAATTTATATTATTTTATACTTATACATATTTACGCTTATACTATCTTTCCAAGTTGAGCTAATGTATTGTACTTTTTCTTATTTTTTCTATATGCAGAAGAAACGATAGCTTTAATTCTTTTATATCTTCTAGCACTAGGGAAATCATATGAAACAGTTTTTCTGAACCATTTAGTTCCATAGTGTTTTTGTTTCTTAGCTTTATCTAAAATATGAGAAGCCCATAATTCTTTTTTATAGAAAGAAATAATTCTTTCATTAGTATTTAAATCTCCAGATCTTCGGATGGTAAATCACATGGATACCCTATAAAAAACTAAAATACAAATTGCCGGGAACCGGAATCGAACCGGTACGACATTACTGTCGCAGGATTTTAAGTCCTGTGCGTCTACCAATTCCGCCATCCCGGCATGAGGAGTATAGGAGTAGACTATATATTACAAATATTATAATTATTTAATGATTTCAGCATAGATTTTGTCAAATGCTTGAGGGAATGCAACAGCTATATTTGACAACACTTTTCTATCCAATTGAATATTTTTTGCTGTCATTGTTCCAATAACCTTAGCATAACTAGATCCCTTTGATCTAATAACTGCAGACAATCTTTCAATCCACAATTTTCTAAAGTCTCTCTTCTTTTCTCTTCTAGCTTTATATGCATGTTGTCCTTGTTTTACCAAAGCCAATCTTACTTGTTTGTAGACATTTTTTCTCCCTAAAGAAAACCCTTTAGCCATTCCTACAAACTTCTTATGTCTCTTATGTCTTTGTAAACCATTTTTAACTCTTACCATTGGGATTAATTATAAGGAAATAAATCTCTAACTTTTTTAGTATATGATACATGCAACTCTTTTCCATATACACTCTTCTTATTTGTTTTACCTTTATTAGTTAACAAATGATTGTTACATGCTTTTTTAAACATAACTTTTTTAGACTTAGTTATCTTAAATCTCTTAGCAGCTCATGAATGTGTTTTTACCTTAGCCATACTTACACAATTATTTATTAAATAAAACCATACTATATCATTGCATTTCTTGTTTAGGTTGATCAAACTGTGGTCTACCAACATCAGACAATGCCTGTTTTACTGATTGAAGCTTTTCTATAGCTTTATCTGCATAGATTTTTTCTCTTCACTTAAGTTTTATAAGGAACTTAACATTATAACCATCTCACAACATTTCTTTAGCCTTCTTTATTTTCAAAGCAAGATCGTTTTCTCCTATTGAATAGTTCAATTTCAGTTCTTTCATCACGTTAGGCTTCTGATTTTTTTTCTTTTCTCTATCTTCTTTCTGTTTCAAATACATATACTTTCCATAATCGAGAATCTTCACAGTAGAAGTCATTGTTTCTTGATCATATCTCATCTGAACAAGATCTTTACCTTGTTCTTCAGCCATTTCCAATGCTCTTCTTCTAGGAAATGTTCACAAATTTTTTCCTTCCTCATCTATGATTACAATATTAGGAGCTTTAATATTTTCATTAACAAAAACCATAGGAACTCTAGCACCAGCAAACTGTTGTTTGTTTTGATGTTGATTTGGTTTATTGTTTTGAAAATGAGAAGAATTAGCAGGTCTAGCAGACGAATTATTATTCGGTCTTACGAACGAATTGTTTGGTCTTGAAACACCTGGTCTTTGTTGAGAAGAATGATTTTGTTGTGCCATTAATAAGTGAGTAATAAATGAGTAATTATATATGAGTAATTATTCATTACAATGATGGAGTTTACTCCCGGCGGGATTTGAACCCGCGATCTTCACCGTGAGAGGGTGACGTCCTAGACCACTAGACTACGAGAGCATCTAAGATCACGCGAATAATCCGCAAGGAAACAGTTAACAATAAAGAAACAATAATAAGCAAACTATTAATTCTTCACTATTAACTATGAAACAAATTTACCCCCGCTAAGAATCGAACTTAGATCCACAGCTTAGAAGGCTGTTGTTCTATCCATTGAACTACGGGAGCGGGAATAATAATGGTGGACCCTATCGGAGTCGAACCGATCACCTCCTGCGTGCAAAGCAGGCGCTCTAGCCAAATGAGCTAAGGGCCCAAAACTTGGGGAGAGTGTGATTTGAACACACGTAGCCGTGAGGCGTCAGATTTACAGTCTGATGCAATTGACCGCTCTGCCATCTCCCCATAAACATTATTGCGAAACTTGTTGTACTGTGTCTGTAACAGGAGCTGAAACAGGAAACACTCCGAACAAAATCAAGAAACCAATAATAATAATTAAGAATCAAGATATAATACCATTTCTTGTAGATCACATATTACGCTCAAACCAATCCACTCTTCCAAACATGTCAGCAACACCTTGAGAAAAGTAAATTAAGGCTCATCAAGCTCAGGCAACCAATAATCACACAAGAATTTGTTTTACCATAACTTCTGTAATTTTTTAAAGAACAGATTTTTACAAATCTATTAAAGGTAGCGGATAACGGGACTCGAACCCGTACGAACAGAGCTGAAGTCTGCTATGCTACACCAATTACATCATATCCGCGTATCAAATAATTAAGACATAACAAAAAATACGCTGAAATGCATGTATAAAAAAAAATTACACAAAATCAAGTAATTTTTTCAAAAAAATGGTTGTTTGAGAAAGTAGGTAGAAACTAGCATATAAACTTTTTGATAAAATTTTGTCTATTTTTTGTCTAAAAAATTCCATTTTTATTACAAAATTTGAAAAAAAAATTTTTTTATCTATAATTCAATATACAAAGATATTCTTATTATACATAAACTACTAATGCAAAAAACCATAAATCTTATAAGGAAAATACCACAAAAAACAATAGCAGCAATAACTATAATACTAGGTATAGGATTTTTTTTAAAAACCACAACAAACCTTGGATATGATCAAATAACTCTAGTAATAATCATGAGTATAGGAATATGGCTGTTAAAAGATATCAAATACAAAATAAAATATGGTGGAATAGCTATTTGTTGATTAGGAATAGGTTTTCTCCTTCTTATAGGAACACTACCCCTCTTCCAAAAAAATCCAAGTCTAAACATATTCAAACAAACAAAAACAATAACATATAATGTGATTGCAAGCACTACAGGAGATCAAATATTACTTGAAAACAAAGCTACAACAAGAACAATTCTGATTAAAGAAACGTTTCAAAATATCTATCCATGAGAATATACAGAAATGACGTTTAGCATTCTCAATAAATATCCCAAAGAAAATAGTATTCTCTATATTCAATTTCCAGGAAATACAACCATAGCATTACGCTATGGAGCCAAAATAACTATCAAAAAAGAAGAAAGCAATCGAACCATAAAAAAACAACTCTGATCTATAGAATATGTTATTTGAGATGACAAAAATATTAATATTATAGACAATGATAATAACGAACAAAAAGAAAAAAATAGTTTTGTAGGTAAATATATTATAGATAGTTATAGTAAAGAACAAAAAGATTTTGTCATAAAACAAATGTGAGGAATTACTATGACCTATCAAACTATTCGCCAAATAAATAAATCTTTACTAGATTTAGCCAACAAAATACGACCAAAAAAATATAATCAAAACCTAAAAAACTATGAAGAATACAAAAATCTTCTCAAGTGGAAAAATCAAGAAAAATCATCATATACCCCAATAAATGATGAAATAGAAGATCATATGAAATCTGAAGCAGATAGAGGTTTATGAGAAACTATGATACTAAAAAACATATTTAACTAAATTTAACCAAATTATTCCATGTATGAAATTATCAACCATATTATCAAAGAAGAAATCTATTTTCATTTTTCCAAAAGCTGAGGTCATGGAGGACAAAATGTAAACAAAAGAGAAACCAAAGCTCAATTGTTTTTTAATCTCCATGATTCTAAATTAACTGACGAACAAAAAGAAAGAATTATAGAATTAGCCGGACATCAAATCCACCATCATGAATGAATTTTAATCATGTCATGCCAAGAAGAAAGATTTCAAAAAGCAAACAAAGATAAAGTTATTCATCATTTTCGTCAACTTTTGGAACAAGCTATTCCAGAACAAAAAGAAAGAAACTATACAAATATTCCCTTTCATCAAAAACAAAAAAGATACGTAGACAAATCTAGACAAAGTCAAAAAAAACAATTCAGACAAGATAAAATACAGCTTGATAATGACTAGCAACTTTCTACAATTTACTACCGCAAAATAGTACATTTTACTATTTTATCTATTTTATCATTCTCCTATTTTTCATGATAAACGACTATAAACTTCATTTTGCAGAAAGTATCAAAAAACATACAGATATTTCGTTAGATGAAATCATACAAACCATAGAAATTCCACCTGAAAATATTCCTGGAGATTTAGCATTTCCATGTTTTCAATTATCTAAAATAATGAAAAAATCTCCTGCTATGATTGCGGAAGAACTAAAAAATAAGATTACTTCTCCATATTTTACATGATTTGAAGTAATATGACCTTACCTTAATGCTCATATCAACCATGAAAAATTTATATTAGATATTTGTAATACCCCAGAAATAACTCCAGCTGATCGAGAAAATCAAGACACAAAAGTACTTATAGAATATATGAGTGCAAATCCAAACAAACCACTTCATATTGGACAAGCAAGAAATATTTGTATAGGAGATAGTGTTAGAAGAATTTTTCAATATCTAGGATATCAAACACATACCTCTAATTATGGAGACGATAGTGGAGTTAATGTCTGATATAATATTGTAGGACATCTTCATTATGGACTACCTATCGATACAGACAAAAAGTTTGACCACTATTGTGGAAGTATCTATACAACTATGAGATCCAAAGACGAAGATCCAGAATTCAAAAAATTACTTTCAGAAACATTATTAAAGATCGAAGAAGGACATGATCCAGATGTGTATAGAATACATCAAGAATATACCAAAAAATGTGCTGCCGAACAAATCAAAACTTGTCGAAGAATGAACGCATCTTTTGATATGATCAATCGAGAAACAGATATTCTTCATATGAAATTTTTTGCTGAAGCCATAGATCTTCTCAAAGAAAAATGATATGTAACTTATGTAGAAGAAGGTGAAGCAGCTGGATGTTGGGTAATAGATCTCTCTAGTCTACCTGAATATGAAAAAGCTGAAAAAAAATACCAAATTCTTATCAAATCTGATGGAGTAGCTACTTATGTAGCCAAAGATATTGCATTTGCTATGTGGAAACTATGATACCTTACAAAAGATTTTTTCTACAAAACATTTACTCATGAACCTAGCGGTAATATTATTTATACAACCACTGCTGCAGATACAGGAGAACATAAAGAAAAATTTTGAAACTACAATATAGCAATCACCGTTATCGACAATAGACAGATTCCTCCTCAAGAAGTAGTAAAATCTTCTCTAAAATTATTAGGATATCTTAATAAAAATAAGGAGTATCAACCACTTTGATACGGAATTGTATATCTTACACCCCAGACACTTATCAACTTTGGATACGAACTCACTGACGAAGAAAAAGCAGAAAAAAGACTACCATTTGCTAGTAGAAAATGACGAACGGTTACTATAGATGAAATGCTTCAAATGCTTCACGAAAAAGCATATCGAGAAACAAAAGAACGTAATTCAGAAAAAGATGCAGAATGGTTAGATGATGTTTCTGAAAAAATTGCAGTAGGATCTCTAAGATTCTTCTTGATCAGAAGTGATATTTCCAAAGATATTGTATTTGATGTAGATGAAGTGTTAGACATGCAAGGAGAAACAGGAGCATATATTCTTTATACAGGAGCAAGAATACAAAGTATTATAGATAATAATCCTGATCCTGTACAACAGTTAGACAGTCAACAAAAAGCTAAACTCCTTACAACTCCAGAAGAATTTGAACTTCTCAAAAAAATAGCTGAATGGAAATCATATATAACTGAAGCAGAAGAGCAATTAGCTCCTCATACTATATGTAGATATCTTCTTGATATTACTAAGTTATTCAACAGCTATTATGCTAGTGTAAAAATCTTAAAATCAGAAGAACCACTCAAATCAGCAAGAATAGGACTCCTTCAAAAAACATTAGATACTATGAAGACAGCAATGGATCTTATTGGTATGGAATTCTTAGAAAGAATGTAAAATATATTCATAATAAAAAATCCCCATAACGGGGATTTTTTTAATTACTATGTCATCACCTTCCTGAGCAGTACTAAAATCTGTCGGATAGTGCACGAGTTTTTTAAACTAAACTTAAAGAAAATTTTACAATATTCCCGTGTCGATATAGCTGGAAAACCTAATATTGACTAAAAAATTACTGAAACAGCTACCGTCGACATCATCTTGACCGAGTCTCCAAACTCGTGAATAAAAAAAATAAATAAAGCGAGAGATCTGATCCTTGAGCAAGATATGGACTACCAAAATATGAAAATAATAAAATTAATAGCTAGTCTGTAAAATAAGAATGACGAGATTTGATGGCGACTTGATTTTATTTGACCTTTTTTGATCAAGCAAAAAAGGTCAAATAAAAGAGCTTTGAGACTTCTCTCAAATAAAAGTATTAAATGAATTTAAGAAAATTTATAAATCTGTTTTAATATTCATTTTAATTTCAGACGTGATCAATACTGTTGCTACTCCATGAATCAAAATCCACAAAGGAGTAAGTGTTATAAACTGATACAAATAATCATTTGTTGTCAACGAAAAAGCAAGTTTTTGTAAAGATTGAGTATCTATACTATTTATTCCCATCAATACAATTTCGAAAGTCAGAATAATACTCGTCACACACAAAGGAACAAGAATAATATAGAGTGATTTTTTTAATATTTCATCATCAGGCAAACTAATACGAATCTTTGATTTACTATATAATAACAGCAAAAATAATATATACAGAACCAAAACAATGGTTATTTTTCCATTTTGAAGAAAAGTAGCCAAATCCTGATAAGTAAAACCCAACGCCTTCAATGTAGGAGTAGATTCTAAAAAAGTAATCAGAATTGTTATTGATTGATTTGCAGCCAAACAAAGAATACCCAAAATATAATTTCCTAAGATTATTTTAATCATTTTATCGCTTCCTATAGAAAAAGAAAATATAACCAAAATAGCTACAAGAAGTATTATTCAATAAATAATAACGGTATCTGTCATAAAACAAATATATGAAGATAAATCAAAAGAGTTGCAAGTCAAAAAACAATCCATATTATACGCTTGTTCATTTTATTTTCAATCAGAAATACGACAAACCATGATATCTACCAAAAAATGATTTACTATAATAGAAATAATTGTTATTGTGCTTTTGATATCAGTATGATTACTTACGGTAATCAAAACATTACAAAGTAGTAATATCTATCTCCAAAAATCTAGAGAAAAAGTAATAGCTATCAACCTTGCTAGAGAATGATTAGAACAAATGATAAATATAAGAGATACTAACCGACAAAGATGGGCATGAGATAAAGAAAGAACTCGACTAAAAACGGATCCTTTTTTAGATATGTGAGCAGTTTGACCAGAAAACGATCCTCGATTTTGATTATGAAACTATATTATTAGAGATAAAATAATAAGTTGACAACAATACTTTTTTGCCATAAATGCATGATCTGATTTTAATATAAATAATGGAATTACACCTAGTGCATTTTCTCTTTGTGAATCTTGAAGTATTCGAAAAGCATGTCCAGGACAAAGACCAACTTCCAATGAATGATTTTTCTTTAGAAGAATCCAATGATTATGAATATTTCAAAAAGATAGCACAGAAAATTGATGAACATATATAAATTGTACCAATGGATCATCCCCTTCAGTTTGTGGAGATGATAGTGCAAAAGAATATCGTTTTTGTTCTATTGTAGAATATGTAGGAACTAGTGAATGAAAAGTTGAACTTTGTAGTGTATTAACCAATTTCAAAAAATAATTTTTAAATTTTAAAAAAAGCGTCCTGATAAACAGAGACGCTTTTTAATTAAAGAGAATAATATTCTATTGCTTAATTACGCGTGTGGTATAAATATTACCCTTAGCGTCAAGGAAACAAAAGATATAAGTTCCAGTTTTATAATCCGATAAATCAAAGTAATAGAAATCTTGGTATTTGTCAAATTGCTTAATATCAACCAACTTTCCATGAATATCTACTATTTGAAGTTGATTAAATTCTCGAACCCCCTGAATCTGGACATAGTCTACCACTGGATTAGGATAAACTTTAATATCCGACTGAGAAATATCTTGGATTCCATCATCAATATAGAGCAAATCAGCAATAAATATGGATTTAGTAACCGAATACTTCTGACTGCTACACATAGTAGTAATCGTAAGCTTCACGTTAAAATATCCATTAGCTTTGTAGGTAAATACAGGATCCTGTTGCCAATCTTTACTAAATTTCTTGTCACCAAATTCCCAAGCATAAGTCTGAGCACCTGGTATACCGTAAAAATACACACGGTTGTGATCGATTGTATCAAGAAAATCAGCTACAACTGGTACAGGAATTACGGCAAGAGTATCTTTGATTGAACACGTCAATCCAGGATAATTTGCTGTACCTGTAAAAAGATACGGTGTAGATGAACTTGGCATTTTTATATGATACAGAGATTGGTTTGAAAGGCTAACCGTAGGATTAGACAACAACGACCAATTATAGGTATCGGCTGTGCCAAGTACAGAAATCCAAACAGAATCCCCACTACAACGAGTGATTGTATCGCGGAATACTTTTGTATTAGGTAATGCATAGACCATAAATGTAGCTGAATCAGTAACTGAACCTAAAGTCCAATATACTTTATTCAAGCCAGTTGTTTTTGGCACAAAAGCATTTCCATTGATTACATTAGTACCACTAAATGAACCTTCACCCGGATAGGATGTGTATGAATACAACATAAGCGTATCATATCCAAAACACATATTAGGAATCACTGTCATAAAGGTATCCGTTGGAAGTAGAGTCCTCACTAAAAGTTGGTCTTGATTTGAACAACCCCATGTATTGGTTGCCTGAAGGGTATAAGTACCCAAGACAGACAACACAGGCTGTTTAGTCAAAGAACTAAATCCAGAAGGACCACTCCAATTATAGGTATATGTCTGTCCCGGACCCGGATCATCGGTAGTAACTACCGGTTGAACCGAAGCTTGTCCAGGCTTAAGAACCAAGTCTGATCCAGTATTGACTACCGGAAGAGCTTTTATTGTCACTGTATGTTGTGCAAAACTACACACAGTAGTAACTATCATCATACATATGACAACAATCACTTTAGGTATTTTTTCTATCATAAACCTTTTTATTTTAGTTTAGAAGGTAAGCTGTGGTCAAAAGACCACAGCCTGAACACCTTAGTATGTACTATTTACACAACCATTATTAGCACTTACTGTATAATGATAAATAGTCCAAACTGTAGGCATAACCGTAAAGGTAGCAGCACCAGCACCTATAACAGGATTAGTAGCACTTGGAGCAACCAAATCGGCAGTTCCAGTAGTCATAGTAATCGTATAAGGAGCAGTACCACCAGCAGGAGTCACTACTAAAGTAGCCACATTGCCAGTACCACAGAAAGACACATCAGCACTAAAAGTAGCAGTAGGAATAGCATTCACGATCATAGTAATCGGAGTAGCAGATCCATTACAGCCAGTTGTAGAACCAACAACACTTACAATATTTCCATTTGCTAATGTAGAAGATACATAGATACCAGTAGCATCATTTTGTACGCTTACTCCATCAACAAAGAACTCATAAGTATCGGCACCTGTTGCAGTAAAGGTAACAGCAGTTCCATCACAAATTGTATTATCAGCATCATCAGAAAC
>DHYS01000040.1:0-259 GCA_002414185.1 Patescibacteria group bacterium UBA5124
TATCTCAGACTGAAGAAAAAAATAAACCTATCCTCACTTCATGATCAAATCAAGCCACAGCATATTTTGCAGGTGGTTGTTTCTGGTGTATGGAAGGTCCATTTGAAGCGTTGGATGGAGTCTATGATGTGACAAATTGATATCAATGAGATAGTAGTGATACTGCACATTATGATATTGTTTCTACAGGGAAAACGAAACATAGAGAGACAATAAAAGTAGTCTATGATCCATCAGTGATTAGTTATGCACAGTTGAT
>DHYS01000040.1:305-5008 GCA_002414185.1 Patescibacteria group bacterium UBA5124
ACAGCAACTAGAACAATCAAACAAATTCTCAAAACCAATAGCAGTCAGAATTATTCCTTTTTCTCCATTTTATCCAGCAGAGATGTATCATCAAGACTATTATAAAAGAGATAGTGAATATTTTAATAGATATGAGAAAGCATCGGGAAGAGAGGACTTTAAAGAAGAAAATCGATCAACAAACACAGATACTTCCTCAAAACCAGATCTCTCAAAACTTACTCCTGAACAAATTAATATTTTATTTTCAGGGGGAACAGAGCCACCATTTCATAATGCATATTGGGACTTTCATGGAACAGGTATTTACGTAGATGTTATTGATGGAACACCACTGTTTTCATCATTAGATAAATTTGATTCTTGAACAGGATGGCCAAGTTTTACCAGACCCATTGATGAAGCGTTGGTCGCATCACGTAATGATACGTCATTGGGTATGGAGAGGACTGAGGTAATTAGTTCATCATCGAGTGGGCATTTGGGACATATATTTGATGATGGTCCTATAGATCAAGGAGGAAAAAGATATTGTATCAATTCTACTGCATTGAGATTTGTTCCTCTTGAAGAGATGAAACAGCAAGGATATGAAAAATATTTGGTATTATTCCAGAAGAATTAAGAAAAAAACTCACGTTTCAGTGAGTTTTTTTTATGTTTGGATTAATTTTTATCTGGTGGGCTATAAATATCTTACATCAAAGATAATAATAATTCTTTATTCGTATGATCACTCACAGGAAGATCTTGTAATTCAGATTTAGAACATCGTTTAAATTCTGCATAGACTCATTCTTCCAAAACAACATCAAAAGGAGTATCAAAAGAGAGAAGGTAGAAGATATTTACTACACCATCAAACTGTCCTCACTCAGGGAAATGTTTGATCTCCGTATGAAGAAGTTTTGGTCCCTTCTCTCAGAGTATATGCCCAGTTTCTTCCAAGAATTCTCTTTCAATAGTTTGAGGAATTGTTTCTCCAAAATCGACTCATCCTCCTACAGGATTGAAAACATTTTTCCCTTTTTTACGGATGAGGAGGATTTTGTTATCAGCTATACATATAAGTTTCACTGATACTCTATGAGATGCGTTTTGAGGATCGGACATAGAAAGTGTGATGATATAAAATGTTTTATCTTAAAGATACTTGCTTATCTCCTGGCTTGCATGATGAATTTCTTGATTCTGAATAGTAACTAGGGGAATCCTTATAATCTTAAAAAACTCTCCCACAAATTCATCTCTCTCCTTCATATGTTCTGTTTCATGACTTGCTCAGTTGAGCTCTATAGCAAGCACTGGAGCACAAGCTTTTGCTTTATCTACGATAAGAAAGTCTACATGTTTGGATGCGATCTTGTTATGGTTGATTTTATACTTTGTATCAGCCAGATCAATGAGTCTTACTTTTGGAAAGATGTCATACTTTCCAGGATGATTCTGAGAAAGAAGATCTCAGAGTAATCTGTAAAACTCTAATTCATGATAAGAGAAGAAATATTTCTTTGGAGTAAATGAATACTTATTCAAAAAGAATGTGGCTGGCTTCTTCTCATCTACATATAATTTAATGATTTTGAATACTTGGACTAAAACCATAGCAAGTAAAAAAATAACCGCCAATTTTACCCATTGAGAAGAAATGAGAGAGGAGAATATATANNCAAAGTGAGCTGAATAATATAAATACATCGGAGAGGAATACTATACTAGAATTTCAAATTGTAGTAAATACTCTCCAAAAAGCAGGTATGTACTATAAAAACGCTAGCTATGTTCAACAGGCCCAAATTTGCTCTATTCTATTTTCGAACATATTCGTAGATAAAAAGAGAAAGCTTACCATAAAGGTAAGCTCTTCCTTGGCTCCTATCTTTCCTTGAAGTGACTTGTTATCTGGAGATGGTGGGCGCTGCCCCCACGTCTAAAAGGCGTAATCATTCCACTCTACCACTATAGATAATTTATGGGCCGGAGATTTTTTACGTTAGTACGTCAGGCAAGCCTTCGCCAGTTATCAGGCGGAGCATTTTACCATACCAACGGTGTCCGCGAACGGACGAGGTTTTCCTTCTTGGGCGACCTGAGAGTTAGAAGGAGTCTGCAGTCAGGTTAGTACATTCGAGAAACGTGCTTACGCAGCGTATGCAGGAACGAGAGCGAAAGCTCTGTTTAATGTTTTTTTAGCATTTTTTGCTGATCCGGTATTTTACCTCTAGGAATCATCGAGGAGTGGCCTGAAACAACTACGGGATCCTCCTATCAAAGCTAACTACATCCCCATATAATTGCACCAATATACTATATTTCACAATACTAAAGTCAAGACAAAAAGTCTGATTTTATTTTTTTGTATATATTATATTTACATAATGTATTAAAATTAAAATACTATTGACATTTTATATAAAATAATTATATAATAAATATAGAAAATGTAAATAGGTTAATAAAATTAAATAAAGGTGGAGGAATGGATATGAAAAATCTAAGAATGTTTCTTTTAGAAAAATTAGCTTTACTAGCTAAAAGACAAAAACTTTTCACAAAAGGACAAACGTTGTTAGAAAACAGAGTGGATAATATCCACTGGACAAAAAGAATGGAATTCGCTCATTATCAAGATTTCATTTCCGGTGATAAATATTATGCATTGTTTACATTAGCTATAGCTTTGTTTTGCCTTTTGGGCGGATTGATCTTTAGCTTAGACTTCTTGTTTGCTATTGCTATCCTGTTCGCAGCATTTGCTGGTATATTCTTCTTTCTTTATCTCTTAAACTATGCTAGCTTAGAGATAGCAAAACTAAAAGGAGGATCATTTCAACCAGTAATCTAAAAATATTGAAAAATTAAAAAAGCCCCAGTTTTTTACTGAGGCTTTTTTCTTTAGTCTGACCCTCCTACTTCTCCCATCTTAGGAAAAAACATATACACAATATTGTAGAAAGAACTTACTACTTTATCTAATCATTTTTCTTGGTCGATCATTTTTTCTGTAAGGATACCTTCCAATCTAAACATTTCATTTTCTACCTTTTGTCCTATTTCCTGAAAATTGCTTGGAGTAGGAACTAGTCTTTCATTCATATCTCTAAACTCCCAGAAAAGATCTGGTTGTGATTCAAAAAATCTTTTGAAAAGTTGTCCTCACTTAGTCTTGTTCATACCTTCAATTTTTTCTCCAATATAGGTGTCGATAAATTTATTTACTTCTTCTCTTTCATGCTTTTCCAATGACGTGAAAACAGGTCCAAACGTTTCATGACTTGCTAAGTCCGAAAAATAAGGAACATATCATTTTTTATCTTCCAGATTTTTGATAATATTTAAGATTTGATCTTGTTCAGATTGATTCATAAAGGCATTACAAAGAAAAATAAAAATACCTCGCAAGGCGGGGATTATTTCATCCCCAAAAATATGATTTCAGTCTCAAAAATCAACTTGTTTTTTGTCTCTCATTTCACTACAGTCATCTATCGGAATTTATATCTTTTTTAAGAGAAAAATTATGGTAGACTACGGACAATTATCACTCGAAAAACACATACAATACAAAGGTAAACTTGCTGTACAAAGTAAAGTACCTCTCAACTCTAGAGAAGATCTCTCTACGTATTATACTCCTGGAGTAGCCAAGCCATGCTTGGAGATCGCTGCAGACCCAGAAAATGCTTACAAATATACATGGAAACAAAATTCAGTAGCCGTGGTAAGTGATGGAACTGCCGTACTTGGACTGGGAAATATCGGAGGTTTAGCTGGACTCCCAGTGATGGAAGGAAAGGCTATTCTTTTTAAGCAATTTGCTGATGTAGATGCAGTACCTATTGTACTTTCTACACAGGATCCTGATGAAATTATCAAAATCGTTGAAGGGATAGCTCCAACATTTGGAGGAATCAATCTCGAAGATATATCAGCGCCTAATTGTTTTTATATAGAAGAAACACTCAAAAGCAGACTCAATATCCCTGTTTTTCATGATGATCAACACGGGACTGCTATTGTGGTTTTGGCTGGGCTTATCAACGCTCTCAAATTGGTTAATAAATCATTTGATCAGATCAAGGTAGTGATTTCTGGTGCTGGAGCAGCAGGGATTGCTATAGGAAAACTCCTTCATGCATACGGAGTTAAGCATGTTGTGATGCTGGATTCCAAAGGAATTATCCATACATGAAGAACTGATCTCAACAAATATAAAGCAATCTTTGCTGAGACGAATCTCACGAATCAGACAGGAGATTTGGCTGAGGCGTTAGCAGGAGCTGACGTATTTGTCGGAGTAAGTAAACCAAATCTCCTCGGAGCAGGGGAGGTAAGCCTTATGGCTCCAGACTCAATCATCTTTGCACTTTCTAATCCGACTCCTGAAATTATGCCAGATGAAGCAAGAAAGTGATGAGCAGCAATCATAGCTACAGGAAGAAGTGATTTTCCTAATCAAATAAATAATGTACTTGTCTTCCCTGCGATCTTTCGCGGTGCTTTGCAAGGACGTATCCCACAGATTCTCGATACCCACAAGATCGCAGCCGCAGAAGCATTAGCTTCTTGCGTAGATACTCCGAGCGCAGACAAGATTATCCCTAGTCCATTTGACCACGGATTCGTCGACGCTATCGTGAAAGCAGTAATCGAGGTAAAATAAAGATTGTATTGACATATTTGTAGTAATTGCTGCAATTACG